>CBDTVL010000099.1:0-13223 GCA_965363755.1 uncultured Sulfitobacter sp. | reverse complement strand
TGGCCTTACTTAGGCAAGCGACCATGATTTCAATATGGTTTGTGTAACGCAGGCGGAACGCGTGGCAATGGCTGAAGATGAAATGTGTGAAATACCTCTGACGGTTTACGGAAGGCTGACACACTGCCAACCCATGGTCACAGGCCATCTGGAACATCGTATCAATAACACTACCGTCCGTCTCGATATCATCGTCCGGCAGCCAGAAGAAGTCATAGTCACCCCATTCCATTCCCGTAAGGGTCTTGTGCAAACCATCCCACTTACCTCAGACATGTAATACCGGCGCGACACCGTCCATTTCGACGTGTGCCTCAAATGCATTTTCGGAAAAGTAGCTTATGACTAGGTCAAAGCTTCTCTCCTCATAAGGCTTTGATAGCCAACCTTGGTGAAGGGAATTTGCCCCCGCCCGGACAATGACGAGATTGCGCTTCCGGGTGTTTGGTTGGATCATCTTGCCTATCGACCAATTCATTCTGAGTTTCGCGCCCAGACGATTTCAAGCGGGCCATCAACCGATAGCAAAGACTGCCGGTGCCAACCACACCAATTAAGGGCCTATCGTTATCAATCGTCGAGTATTGTGCGGTTGTTTTGCACGCAAGTTGATGGATCGCCTTCAAAACACATCGAAAACCAATTGCCGGGCACCTCGATTTATTGACCTTCTGAGGCGGCATCGGGCTTGTTTCTGGTTCTATAGGCCGTTGGCCACATTGGGTCCGAGCCGGTAAGGCTTGATCTCTGATCCGTGTCGGGCCTTGATGGAGCAGATCGCGTCTGCACCTTCGTGCTGTCACACTGGGAACGGATTCAGGCGGCGCAACAGGCCAAGTCGGCGGATGTTGTAAGCAATATTTTTCATCCCGATTTTGGCCTTGGTCGGAACCAGACTAATGGTTTTCACTATTGGCCCGATGACCTACCCCCGAGGCTCCCTCATTCATAACGAGAGTTCGCGGGTTTGGATTACATATTCCTCGGTTTCGTTTTGGGAAAGCTCGTCGTGCGCGGAGCCCTCATTATCGCTCAAGCGCTCGGCGCGCTTCGACTGGTGTTTTGTTTCCCAGAGATGAATGCGGCCTGGCGCTATTGTAATCGTATCGCCAGAGGGCCAGTTTGCGGCGTGCGCTCAAGATCAGGGTCTTGAACATCAGAAATGCATCAAACGGCTTGCGCCCGGCATTGGATTATCGGATCCCAAATCAGATGATCGAGGAGTGATGTCTTGACTGCGCCTCGGATGCCCCGATCGCCAGCACGTTTGTTCATGATTACTCGCTTAAGCGCTAGCATCTCGGCGCAACGGCTACCGGCCGTTGCGGGTCTCTTGCAGTTCAAGCGATTGGAGCGACGCTGTAGTATTTCGCACTTCTTAGCTACGCCCTTTTGGTTATTCTCACCTGGTAGCCAAAATCTTGAAAAGTCAGGTCCAAGGTGTCTGGCCCGTGCCGTGCTTGTCAAGTCACAAGCAATAAAACGCCACTTGCCCAATTACTTAACTGCACGCGTCACTAGTGTTAATTCCCGGCACTTTCCATTTTCCGGTGTGCAATGACTTCTTCCAGCCAGCCGAGTTTCATTTCGGGGACGGAGCTTAGCAACAGGTCGGTATAGTCATCGAAAGGCGGCGACAAAACGTGCGACTTGGACCCGTAACGCTGCACATTGCCCTGATACATCACCGCAATGGAATCCGCGATTGCACGAACCGTTGCCAGATCGTGAGTTATGAAGAGATAAGCCACGTCTTCAATTTTTTGCAAGTTCAGCAGCAGCTTCAGGATACCATCTGCCACCAGTGGATCGAGCGCCGAGGTAACCTCGTCGCAGATGATCAGCTTGGGTTTGGCCGCAAGGGCGCGCGCAATGCAGACCCGTTGCTTTTGACCGCCTGAAAGCTCGGCAGGATAGCGGTCGACAAACCCGTCACCCATCTCGATCTCATCCAGCAGTTCCTTGATCCGCTTGGTTTTTTCAGAACCACGCAGGCCGAAATATAACTCCAATGGTCGTCCGATGATGGTGCCAACGGTCTGACGCGGATTCATCGCCGTATCGGCCATCTGATAGATCATCTGCAACTCGCGCAGATCTTCTTTGGTCCGGCTGGCTAGATCGGGCGACAGCGTGCGCCCGGCAAAGTCGATCTGACCTTCTCTTGGCGGCAAAAGCCCGGTGATAACGCGCGCTAAGGTGGATTTCCCCGAGCCGCTTTCGCCGACAACCGCGAGGGTCTGGCCCGGGTGCAGATCAACAGTCACATTGTGCAGGACATCAAATGGCGTGCCGCGGTAGCGGGCGGTGATGCCAGTGACACTCAGCACCGGTTCGTCTGTGGGATTCTTTTCTTCATGCGCAATCGAGCGGACCGAGACGAGAGCCTTGGTGTAGTCCTCTTGCGGATCATTGATGATCTGGTCTGTAGTGCCGTATTCAACCTTTTCACCCATCTGCAGGACCATGATATGGTCCGACACCTGCGCGACAACAGCAAGGTCGTGGGTGATATAAAGCGCGGCAACGCCGGTGTCGCGGATCGCATCCTTGATGGCCAATAAGACTTCGATCTGAGTGGTAACGTCCAGCGCCGTGGTCGGTTCGTCAAACACCACCAAATCGGGTTGCGGGCAAAGCGCCAGCGCCGTCATGCAGCGTTGCAGCTGGCCGCCCGACACCTGATGCGGATAACGGTCGCCGATGGTTTCCGGATCCGGAAGACCCAGCTTGCGGAACAGTTCGATCGCGCGCGTTTGGGCCTCTTTTCGGGTGCAGCGACCGTGCAACACAGCGCCTTCCACGATTTGCTCCATCAGCTTTTTGGCGGGGTTGAACGAGGCTGCCGCTGATTGAGCCACATAGGTAACTTCCGCACCGCGCAGGTCGCGCAGGCCACGGATGCCGCCTTTGAGGATATCGCGGCCGTTGACCCAGACCTCACCGCCGGTGATTTCAACGCCACCCCGGCCATAGCCAAGAGCAGAGAGACCAATCGTAGACTTACCGGCGCCGGATTCCCCGATCAGCCCAAGCACCTTGCCCGGTTCCAGATCAAAAGACACACCGTGCACGATCTCGATATCTTTGGGCTTTTCGCCCGGAGGATAGATTGTTGCACCAATTTTCAGGTCGCGGATTTTGAGAAGTGGATCGCTCATCCCCGACCCCCTTTCAGGCTAGTGGTGCGGTTCAGAACCCAGTCAGCGACAAGGTTGATCGAGATGCAAAGCGCGGCAATCGCATAGGCCGGGTAAAGTGCGGCTTGAATGCCGTAGTTGATGCCCTCTTTGTTTTCTTTCACGATCCCGCCCCAGTCGGCCTGTGGAGGCTGCACCCCCAGTCCGAGGAATGACAACGTAGACACGAAGAGAACCATAAAGATGAAACGCAGCCCCATTTCGGCGACCAGCGGTGATAAAGCGTTCGGCAGAATTTCGCGGAAGATGATCCAGCCGATTTTCTCACCGCGCAAACGCGCAGATTCTACATAGTCCATCACTGTAATGTCGACGGCCACAGCGCGTGCCAAGCGGTAAACACGGGTCGAATCCAGCAGGCCCATCAGGATGATCAGGGTCGGTACGGTTGTTGGCAGTACCGAGAGAACCACCAATGCGAAAATCAGCGATGGGATCGACATGATCAGATCGACAAACCGCGAAAGTGCCTGGTCGACCCAACCGCCGGAAACGGCAGCAAAGAACCCCAGAACAGAGCCGGTGGTAAAGCTGATGATCGTGGCCATTGTCGCAATCGCAATTGTCGTGCGCCCGCCATAAATCATGCGGCTCAACAGGTCTCGTCCGATGCTGTCAGTGCCAAGGGTGAATTGGTCTGATGGGGCTTCCCAGACGTCACCAACGACTTCGGCCATGCCGTAGGGTGCGATGAAGGGCGCGAAGATGGCCATCAGAAAGAAAAGCGCTGTCAGGAACAGGCCGATGAGGGCAGATATGGGGATCCTCATGGGTGGGTCCTTCGGGAGTTTGTCATTTGGGGTGGCGATGCGGCACAGGCGCTATGTGTCCCGCCCAGTGCAGTACCCGCGACAATTGAGCGGGGCGTATCTAGGATGTGGTTGTTCACTTTGGATGCCTCAGCCTTGGGTTGGCAAGGATCGCGACAACGTCGGCCACCAGATTTAGCCCGATATAGACGGCGGCAAAGATCAGCCCGCAGGCCTGCACTACCGGAACGTCACGTTTGCTCACGTGGTCGACAAGATACTGGCCCATGCCGGGGTAGGCAAAGACCACCTCGACCACCACAACACCAACAACCAGATAAGCAAGGTTCAGCATAACGACGTTAACAATCGGCGCGATTGCGTTTGGAAATGCGTGTTTACGGATCACGTCCAATCCGGACATCCCCTTAAGTTCGGCAGTCTCGATGTAGGCCGACTGCATCACGTTCAGAATAGCGGCGCGGGTCATCCGCATCATATGCGCGAGTACGACCAGAGTCAGGACGAGAACCGGAATGGTGATGGATTTGATCTTTTCAATCAGGGTCATGCTGTCGTTGATAAGTGCCACGGATGAAAACCGAAGATTCGAGAGCAGCCAGTCGCGCACTCCTTCTGACAAAAACTCCATCCCGTTGATCCAAAGCGGCAACTGGATCGACAGAAAGAAGATCATCAAGTAGCCGATCATGAATTCTGGGATCGAGATTGTGGTGAGGGTTATCCCCGAGATCAGCTTGTCCGGCCAGCGGTCTTTGTAGCGTACCGCTAGCAGGCCCAACCCAATCGCGAGCGGAACCGCGATTACAGCGGCACAGAAGGCAAGGAAAAGCGTGTTGCCGAGGCGCGTGCCGATGCTTTCGGCGATATCGCGTCCGTTGGTCAGGGCGGTGCCCAGATCACCCTGAAGTACGCCGCCCAGCCAATTGAAGTAACGTGTCAGAGCAGGTTCGTTCATCCCAAGCTCTTCACGCAGATTGGCGAGCGATTCTGGCGTCGCCGACTGGCCGAGAATGGATTGCGCCACGTCACCGGGCAGGATGGTGGTTCCTACAAAGATCAGAATGGACGCGGCAAAAAGCAACAGGACGCCCAGCGCTAAGCGCTGAGCAACCAATTTTACGACAGGATGCATAATCTCAACTGGCCCTTATGCTTCGACCCAACACTTGACGCCAGCCATACAGTTCATCAGCGACAGATTCGGATCTGCTACCCAACCACCGATTTTGGTCGAAACACCTTCGACGGTGTCATTGAACATCGGGCAGATCGTGCCGCCTTCGTCACGAACCATAACGGCCATCTGCGAATACATCGCCTTGCGTTTGATACTGTCCAACTCGCTACGGGCCGCATTAAGAACCTTGTCGAATTCGGTGTTCTTGAAATTGGTGTCGTTCCAGTCGGCGCTTGAGAGATAGGCAGTCGTGTACATCTGGTCCTGCACGGGGCGACCGCTCCAGTAGGACGCGCAGAACGGCTGCGCATTCCAGACTTCAGTCCAGTAGCCATCATTGGGTACGCGCTTGATTTCCAATGGGATACCAACGGCTAGTGCGCTTTGTTGGAACAACGCAGCGGCGTCCACTGCTCCTGGAAATGCACCATCCGCGACCAGAAGGATAATCGGAGAGCCATCATGGCCAGATTTCTTATAATGTTCTGCCGCTTTTTCTGCGTCGAATTTGCGCTGCTCAATGGTGTCGTCGAACAGTGGATAAGCTTTGTTGATCGGAAAGTCGTTGCCAGCGGTGCCATAGCCACGCAGGATTTTATCCACCAATTCTTCACGGTTGATTGCGTATTTCAACGCCAAGCGCAGATCATTGCTGTCAAGCGGCGCTGTGTCGCAGAACATGTTAAAAACATAGTGACCTGGGCCGGATACTGTTTTGACGTCAAGGTTAGGGGCCCGAGCAAGAAGATTCGCAATCTTGGGCTCGACCCGGTCGATCATGTGCACCTGACCTGATTGCAGCGCTGCTGTTCGCGCAGTGGCATCATTAAGTACGATAACCTCGATTTCATCAGCGTGGCCGGTCGTGTCGTCCCAGTAATTGCCGAATTTCTTGAACACATGCCGCACACCGGGTTCATCAACCTCAAGAGTGTAGGCGCCTGTGCCGACACCCGCCGCCGGGCTATCGAACCCGCCATCCGGCTGTATCTGCAAGTGGTAGTCGGCCAAAAGATAGGGTAGGTCAGCGTTGCCGGTGGTTAACTCGACAACGAAATTTTCGCCGTCGGCCTTCATGGACTCAATGCCTTTCATGATGCCAAGTGCACCAGATGTTGCGTCTTCGTTAGAGTGGCGCTCCATTGTGCGCATCACGTCTTCTGACGTTAGGCTCTTGCCGTTATGGAATTCAACGCCGTTGCGGATTTTGAACGTCCATGTCTTGGCATCTGAAGACGCCTCGATGCTTTCGGCCAGCCTGTTTTCAATGCTTCCGTCGGGGCCAACATTGACCAGCGTGTCAAATGCATTGCGCAGGTTCACGGTTGGAACAGTTGATGCAGCCAGCGCGGGATCCATGGTGTTGGTGCTTTCGCCGCCCTGAACACCCATTTTGATCGTACCGCCTTTGACAGGCCCTGCGGCCTTGGCAGCAGAAGCCATAAAGGTGTTGGCCACGGCTGCGCTGACACCCAGCGCTGCAGCACGGCTCATAAATTCACGGCGCGACATTTTTCCTGCAGCTGCACGTGCGGATAGGTATTTCAGTTGGTCGTTCATAAGTGTCTCCCAGTTTAACGGATCGCCATTTGTGGCGTTTTTATTGAGTGATGAGTCAGGGTTGCCTATTTCGGGCCACCTCGCAAGTGCAAAAACGGCGGCGAAATGGAACTCATCTTACATCTGGTCACGTGGGATCTCGTCTTCTATGTCGCGTTCATAGATCAAAGTGCCGCCTTCATAGGCCTCAACACGCGCTATGAGGAAAAATGTTTCAGCATCAGACCACATTTCGGAGTAGGTTTCGGTGCGAACTGACCAAGCCCCACGCCCCAGTTCGTCAGACCAGTGAAGCTTACCGCGCGCTGACAATGGATCATCAGGATGAATGCTCCAGCGCTCGCGCGCGACCGAGCTTGTGATCAGACCGTGGTCCGCGTCTTCCACCTTGCCGAAATCATCCTCGATGATCAGGTGAACCTCGCCTGTTGTGTGATCTGTCTGGCTCTGCCGAACGTGGTTTTCGTCCCGCAACGTAACCGTCTCCCAGGGCGCCTCTGCGTCTGGCGGAGGGAACGCCCATTCGTCTTTTCCGGCAGTCTGGCGCACTGGAAGCGATAACTCCCCCGTATTCAATGTCAGAGTTGCAGAGTCAGGCGAAGGCCAGACAAGCGGCCAATAGGCGGTCGAAATTGCCAACCGCACTATGTGACCTGCGGGCACCCGGTAGGCGATATGGTCGAGATCAAGGGTGATGTTGACGCTCTCGCCGGGGCTTAACGGGGCAGGGGTGGCATGGCTGTTGCGGTGGCTCAGATTGAGCACCCCATAGGTAATTCTGGTGCTGGCCCCGTCCGGGTGGACATGGTTCAGCCGCACTGCAATCTGCGCCTGCGGTTTATCAGCACTCAGCGCAAGGCGGACCTGCGGGGCGCCAACAATATCCATTGTCTGCTCCAACGCAGGGCTGTCGAAACAGGCAGACAGAGCATCGTCACATCGCTGGTCGCCGGGCAATTCCGGTCCGAGCCAGATGGCGCAGTATTCGCCGCCTGCTGCACCGCAATGATGTGGTGAGGCGATGGCTTTGCTCAAGTGTTCCGTCGAAGTGGCCAACCCATTATCCGTCAGGTGCCATTCGCACATCGGAATATGAGTTGTCGCACCATTGGTTTCGGCAATCCAGCGCCCGGGCCGTTCTGCATACCAGGTTTTGGGGCGCACTCCGTCCATCAGGTAAGCGCGATAATCAGGGTCGTCCGGAACACCTGTATCGATCCCTTTAAGCCAGTGATCCCACCAACGCAGCGCTTCTTGCAGGAATCCTATCCGCGGTTCGGGCACTGCAAAATGCGGGTATTTGTGCACCCATGGGCCAACAATACCTTTGACCGGCGCATCAAGCTGTTCAACCAGTTGCGGCACCGTGTTCTTGTAGGCGTCACCCCATCCGCCAACAGCCAGCGTGGCGGCCTTGATCGCACTGAAATCCTCGCAGACCGAGCCGTGCTCCCAATACGCATCGCGCCGTTGATGTCGTAACCAAACAGATGGGAGAAAGGGTTCGTTTTCCAATCGATCAAGCCACATCTCAGGCCAGGAATCCCCGACAAGGGCCGGATCGGGCGCGCGGCTGGAGTAGGACCACATGGTTGCGCCCCAGCCGAGATTTTCATTCAATAGGCAGCCGCCTTTGTAATGAATGTCGTCGGCGTAGCGATCCGCAGTCGAACAGAGTGTAATGATCGCCTTGAGCGGTTCTGGTGCAAGCGCACCGATCTGAAGGCCGTTGAACCCACCCCAGCTGATCCCCATTATCCCAACCGCTCCCGAGCACCAATTCTGCACTGCAAGCCAGGCGATGATCTCAACCCCGTCAGCGAGTTCCTGTGGTGAATATTCATCCGCCATCAGCCCCTGACTGTCGCCATTGCCTCGGATGTCGACGCGGATGCAAGCGTAGCCTCGTTTGGCAAAATAGGGATGGGTCAGCGCATCACGTGCAGTGGTTCCATCGCGTTTGCGGTACGGCAGGTATTCCAGAATGGCAGGGACCGGATGGTCGTCTGCATCTGCTGGTTTCCAGATTCGGGCAGACAGGCGCGTGCCGTCGCTTAGGATAATGCCCACATCGGGCACTTCTTCGATATCGCGCAGGGCGTTAGAAACAGCAGAATGAGGCAGGTCTATCATGCGGCGACGTTTGTGCAACATGCGGGGGCTGTCAAGTACGCAGAGCAATCATCAGGTCCATGACATTTGTGCCGGTTGGTCCGGTTCGCAGCAGTGCGCCGCGCTGATCGAGCCAAGTGCCGCTGTCGGCGTGGGCCAACGCCTCTTCTCCACCATCGTCCCAGGTTTTGCCGTCTATGATGGCGCCGGCTGCATCTGTTGGCCCGTCGCTGCCGTCGGTCCCGGCAACGATGATCGTGAGGCCGTCTGTGCCATGGATCTCGCGCGCCAGTAGTAGGGCAAGTGCCTGATTGCGCCCGCCGCGCCCCGGGGAGGCAGGAAGAACCACGGTGGGCTCGCCGCCCAAGACGTGAAGGCCAGGGGCGGATGATTTCAACTCAGCGGCCAGCAAAGGCGCGAGAGTGTTCACGTCATCATAGAGACTTTCTGCGTTACCCCGGATGGTCAGGTTGACATGTTCGCCTGCCCTGACCACTGCCTCACGCGCCACAAGGTTGCTGGCCACAATATGAGGTTCAAAGACGAAAACTGGGTTATCAGGGGCATCGCCAATGCCTGACCCGATAACCGAGAGAGCATCGCCCTGAACGTCGGAAACAGCAAGAACGGTGACAGAGCTTCCGGTAAAGCGGCTGAGCAGTTTTCCCCCTTTGATCTGCGAAAGAGTTTTGCGGTAGCGATTCATTGCATGAATGTCCTGACCGGCGGACAACATTCGGCTGTTTTCGGCTGCGAGATCAACCAGGGTCAGCCCGTCGTTTGGCAGTTCCGCGAGCGAAGATGCTCCGCCCGAGACCAACAGCAACAGATGGCTGCCTGCGCGCATTGCATCGACAGTATTGGCAAGCGCCTCTCCGGCTCGAATAGAATTCTGATCCGGAACAGGGTGGGCGGATTCGATGATTGTAGCCGTATCGGGCAAGTCTGTTGCGTGGCCATATTTGGTGACAACAAGTGTTGGGATGTCAGCGCCATAGTGGCCAACCGCAGCACATGCCATCGCTGCGGCAGCCTTGCCCACAGCGATGATCTGATCCGGAACCGCTGGGGTCAGGCGTTGCAGGGCGGCGGAAACGCTGGCCTGTCCGCCCACCGCCGCCACCCCAGTTTGCCAGAGGCCCTGTAGCAACTCTTTGTCAGGTGGTTTTGGCATGGTTTGATAGTGTCCTTAAGATTGGCGCATTTCCATGAAAGCACGGCTTTTTCCCAAAGGAGCCGCTATGCTGGTCGGGATCAACTCCATTTTCGCGGGTAAGGCAAGATAACGGGGGCTGTAAGTCTGAGCGGAACCGACTAACAGGACCAAAGCGTTTGCCTCTGGTGCCAAACTAATTTGATCCGATTGCGCACCCCTTTGGGGTGCCTTCGAATCTCTGATGGGCGCTCAGCGCAGGTGGACCGACGCAATACTAAGGAACTAATATGCCTGAGATCTGCGGATTATGTGGGGCTGGTGCTGAAGCCGAATATCAGGTGGCGCCACGCGAGGATGTTGTGCAGATTTGCGCGGCGTGCCTGCCTGCGCTGGCCGGACCAGTGCCAGATGCTCCGCATTGGCAGTGCCTGCAGAGCGCGATCTGGAGTGATGTGCCTGCGGTTCAGGTAACCGCATGGCGCGCGTTGCAGGCTCTGGGTCGTGAAGCCTGGGCGCGGGACTTGCTGGATACAGCGTATCTGGAGCCGGGGGTTCAGGTCTGGGCCGAGGCGTTGGGGACCGTGGAGCCCGATGTCATACATCGGGATGCAAACGGTGTTGTTCTCCAGTCTGGCGATACTGTTGTTTTGCTCAAGGACCTGAACGTGAAAGGCGCAGGATTTACCGCCAAACGCGGGACCTCAGTGCGCGGGATTTCTGTGGTGGTCGAGAATGCAGCACAAATCGAGGGCCGTGTTGAGGGCCAAAGAATTGTGATCCTGACGGCGTTTGTGAAGAAATCCGGATAGGTGCCTCAGATATCGAGCCAGAGTGTCACTGGTCCGTCATTGGTCAGGCTTACGGCCATGTCGGCGCCAAATGCGCCGGTTGCTGTGGGAATGCCCAAGGCCTCGATTTGACCGATGAAGTGTTGATAAAGCGCGCGCCCCTGATCGGGTGCGGCGGCGGTTGAAAAACCTGGCCGGTTGCCGCGAGAGACGTCCCCTGCAAGGGTGAACTGGCTGACGATCAGGGCTGATCCACCTGTATCCAGCAGCGAAGTGTTCATCTTACCGGCCGCGTCTTTAAATATCCGCAATTTGCTGATTTTTGAGGCCATTTTGGCGCTTTGATCTTCGCCATCGCCTTGCATGGCACAGATCAGGATCAGCAGGCCGGGCCCAATTTGGCCGACCGTCGTCCGGTCAATGTCGACACGGGCCTCAGCGACCCTCTGGATCAATGCCCGCATTGTGCCGCCTTCGGATGTAGCGCGATCAGTCGTGCCATGAGATGACCTCGTCCGGGGTGGCCCTCTCAGTGCGAAAGCTGTTGGCCGCATGATCGGGATCGGCATATCCAAAAGAAATCGCACAAAGGATCAGGCGATCCTCAGGGATATCAAGATATTGGTGCAGAAATGGACTGAATGCAGCGATAGCAGCTTGCGGGATGCTGGCGATACCAAGAGACTGCGCAGCAAGGGTGAAGGCCGATACAAACCCGCCGCAGTCCATCGCGCCATAGGGGCCGAGCTCAGCCGGGCTGTGCAGAATAGCGGTGTGAGGTGCGCCGAAGAGCGCATAGTTTTGCATCATCTGACGGGTTGTGCCTGCCCGGTCAGATTTGTCTACGCCAACTGCATCATAAAGCTGAAAACCGCAAACCCGCCGCCTGTCACGATAGATGCCAGAATAACCGCTGGGCCAGGCTAAATCAGGGGAGGGACCTGTTCTTGTCACGGCGTCTTGCAAGGCGGCGCGAAATCTGTCGGTGGCGTCCCCACGGGTGATTTCCAGCTGCCATGGCTGGGCGTTGCACCAGGACGGCACCTGTGCTGCGGTCGCAACAATGCGTTCGATATCTTGCGTTGGCACGCTGCGCGGCGAAAACGCCCGGCAGGACCGACGGGCGCGCATAATCGCATCAAGCGTGGTGTAATGAGATGTCATGGCGCAGGCTCCGGCACAGCTGATAATTGACGTGAGAATGGCGTTTAGGTTCGGGTCATGCAAGGCACTTGCCACCTTCGTATTGAGGCTGATCAGGGCAGCATTGCTCGCCAAATGATAGAGTTAAGCCGATCAAACCAAATCAGGAGGACCGAGTATGGTTGAGAAAGCAGATCACGCAGGATTTCGGCCATCGCTATACGACCCATTCCGCAGTTTTGGGACACGGATTTCAGACTGGCTGAGCCCGGCCTCAGAGGCGTCGGAAGGCAACGGTACGTATTCCATCAGCATGGAAGTACCTGGTATCAACGAAAGCGACATTGACCTGACAGTCGAGGACGGCGTTGTCACAGTGCGGGGCGAAAAGAAAACAAGCACCGAGAAAAGCGGCGACACGTGGTTCTTCAGTGAACGGCAATACGGCGCGTTTCGACGCTCGTTTCAGTTGCCAGCAGATGCCGATGGAGATGGTGTCAAGGCTGAGATGAAGGATGGCGTCCTGCATATATCAGTACCCAAGTCCAAAGCCGACGAGTTGCCCAAGGCCAAACGAGTGGAAATCGCGAAGGCCTAATGCGGTTCTGATAATTGGAGCGCGGGCGGCCCCTTTTGGGGGCCGTCTAAAATGCTATTGATGATTGAGCGCAATCAGATAGCCGGCGCCGCCCGCGACAAGGACGCCAATCAATATGGCAAATGAGATTTTGAGGGCTGAGTAGGGGCGCTCGCCCTGAACTTGACCGGTGCGGCCATTTACAACAAACCGGTATGTCTTGCCGCGGTATTTATAAGCCGCGAGCCAGACCGGTAACAGGACGTGTTTGAACGTGACATTCCTGATGGCTGTGTCGATGGCGTGAATGCGCTGTCGGTCGCCGCCGATGTCGAATTTGACATCTCGGGCGATGACACGATCCATATAGCTGCGCGCTTCGATATACCCGTCAGCGAGTTCGACACCGTAGCCTTCAGCACGAAAACCGGCCAGATACTCGGGGCGGTAGGGCTCAAGCGCAGAGAGATCCCAGGGTTCAAGCGCATCAGTAAACCGTTTCGGCAGACTGACCGACGCGAGAACCAGAACATCATCAAAGAGCCGGGCCACCCGGCCGAATTTTGAGCGCCAACGGACCTTTGCGACCTGCTGTTGCATTCGTTTTCCATTCCGCACAACAGTTTTTGTGACGTAATAAACTGTGCCACGTTCCCCCCGGTAGGAAGATTTGGTGCTGGCGTCAAAGGTCCAGTACGGAACGTAGATGCCTTGCAATTTACGACCCTTTCGAGCGT
>CBDTVL010000098.1:0-13264 GCA_965363755.1 uncultured Sulfitobacter sp. | reverse complement strand
CGTGCGCGAACTGCCCCCTCTGGAACCTCCCGCGCGCCGCCTCGCACAAGGAATCGTCCGCCGAATTCCTTGAACGGTGCCGCGTTGGCAGCGATATAGGTCTTGTAACTTTCAAAATCCTCGACGTCGACTTGGGCAATCCAATAGCCTTTTGGCATGTGCTTGGGTCCTTATACATTTTGATATTTGTATTGGAACATGAGCCTGCCGACGGCAATTGTAAACGACCAGATTGCGCGCCCGAAAAACGTCACACGAGCCGCGAATTCTCTATTGCAGCGCGTACAAAATCTTTGAACAACGGGTGCGGATCAAAAGGCTTTGATTTTAGCTCAGGGTGGAACTGCACGCCGATGAACCATGGATGATCGGGCCATTCCACGATTTCGGGTAAGCGACCGTCGGGCGACATGCCAGAGAAGCAGAGCCCCGCGTCCTCAAGCTGTTTTCTGTACTGAATGTCGACTTCGTAGCGGTGGCGGTGGCGTTCGTCGATGTCCGTGCGGCCGTAAATCTCTGCCACCTTTGTACCCGTCTTTAAAACAGCGTCATACGCCCCCAGTCGCATCGTGCCGCCTTTGTCATCCTCTGGGCGGCGATTGACTTTTTCGTTGCCCTGGACCCATTCCTTGAGGTGGTAAACCACGGGTTCAAAACGTTTTTTCCCCGACTCGTGGTCGAATTCTTCGGACCCCGCCTTTTTCAGACCGGCAACATTTCGCGCGGCCTCGATCACCGCCATTTGCATGCCAAGGCAGATACCCAGATAGGGAATTTTGCGTTCACGGGCGAACTGGGCGGCTTTTATCTTGCCTTCAGTACCGCGTTCGCCGAATCCACCGGGCACCAGAATGGCGTGAAACCCTTCAAGATGCTGCGCCACGTCATCGGATTGGTCAAAGACTTCTGCGTCGACCCATTCAACGTTGACTTTGACACGGTTTGCCATGCCGCCGTGCGTCAGCGCCTCTGCGATTGACTTATAGGCATCTTCAAGTTGGGTGTATTTGCCGACAATGGCGACAGTGACTTCACCTTCCGGGTTATAAATGCGGTCGGCCACGTCTTCCCAGCGCGCAAGATTGGGCTTTGGGGCAGGTGTTATCTGAAAGGCATCCAGAACCGCCTGATCCATGCCCTCGCGATGATAAGCCAATGGGGCCTCGTAGATGGATTTGAGATCCTGAGCGGCGATCACGCTTTCGGGCCGCACATTGCAAAACAGCGCCAGCTTTTCGCGTTCTTTAAGTGGTATAGCCCGTTCTGAGCGGCACACCAAAATGTCCGGCGCAATACCAATGCTGCGCAACTCTTTTACGCTGTGCTGGGTTGGTTTTGTTTTCAGCTCGCCGCTGGCTTTGATGAAAGGCAACAGAGTCAGGTGCATGAAAATGCACTGCCCGCGCGGCTTGTCCTGCGAAAACTGTCGGATTGCTTCAAAGAACGGTAACCCTTCAATGTCGCCTACTGTTCCGCCAATTTCGCAGAGCATGAAATCAACCTCATCTTCGCCAATGGAGATAAAATCTTTGATTTCATTGGTGACATGCGGGATCACCTGAATAGTTTTGCCCAGATAGTCACCGCGCCGTTCTTTTTCCAAAACAGTTGAATAGATGCGGCCGGAACTGACGGAATCCGTTTTTCTCGCGGCGACGCCGGTAAAGCGCTCATAATGACCGAGATCGAGATCGGTTTCAGCGCCGTCATCAGTCACAAAAACCTCGCCGTGCTCAAACGGGCTCATCGTACCGGGATCAACGTTCAGGTAGGGATCAAGTTTGCGCAAGCGCACGGAAAAGCCGCGTGCCTGCAGCAGCGCCCCAAGCGCAGCCGATGCCAATCCTTTGCCAAGAGAGGAAACAACGCCGCCTGTAATAAAGATGAACCGTGCCATGTAGCGGCGACCCCCGTGAGAATTTACTGTGAAAGCGCATAAAATGCACTGCCCAAAGTGGCCCGAAAAACCACTGCATCACGGGACTTAAGTCATAAAGGATTCGCGGGCAGATAGCAAGGTAACCGCAACATGATGTTACAGCAATTGCCGTAGCGTCAAGGGTTAGTGGATCAGTCGGCTTTTGGCACCAGCGGAGCATTTTCTTCCGCTGTAGGGGGCAATAGATCACCACCCAGAGGCGTGTCTGGCGCGTCTGCGGGTTCGCTTTGCGTCGGGATGCCGGCGCGATCAAGCACAGATGTACCAGCCGCTTTTTGCGCAGCAATGATTGTCAGAGTGATCGATGTGCAGATAAACCCGATGGCTAAAATCCAGGTAAACTTGCCCAAAGCAGTTGCTGCAGCCCGCCCTGTCATGGCGCCGCCACCGCCCATGCCCAGACCGCCCCCTTCAGACCGCTGCATCAGAACGACAGCAATCAGGCCGAAAGCCAGAAGAAGGTGGATGATAAGGACGACATTTTCCATGGAAAACCTACAGGTGCGATTTGATTTCGGCTATGTAGGCAAGTTTGCGAACAGGGGCAAGGCATGTTCTGTCGGCAAGGACTGGACAAGCATCCGCAACTGAGATCATTCTGGTGTTATGCCCCATGACCATCATGATCCCGATCACCCGCATTCACTGCTGCCACCGGACCCTGCGCTGCGGGTTCGCGCGTTGGAAACAATCCTGACACAAAAGGGTCTGATTGATCCCGCAGCATTGGACGAAATCATCGACACCTATCAAAACCGCATTGGCCCACAGAACGGCGCCCGAGTGGTGGCGCAGGCCTGGTCTGACCGCCTTTTTCACGCCGCCCTGCTAGAGGATGCGGACGCGGTATTGCAAGAGATGGGCCTTTATGGACGTCAGGGTGAACACATCGTTGTTGTCGAAAATACACCTGACACGCACAACGTTGTCGTCTGCACCCTTTGCAGCTGTTATCCGTGGCCTTTACTGGGCATCCCTCCGGGCTGGTATAAATCCGACGCCTATCGTGCGCGCGTCGTGCGTGAACCTCGAAAAGTACTGGCGGACTTCGGTCTTGAATTGCCTGCGGACACGGCTGTGCGGGTCTGGGATTCGACCGCTGAAGTCCGTTATCTTGTCTTGCCGATGCGACCGCCCGAGACTGCAAGGTTGGAGAACGACGCACTGGCTGCTTGGGTCACTCGTGATTGTATGATCGGCACCGGATTGCCAACGGCGCCCACATGACCCGGGTTCACGATATGGGCGGGCGCTTTGGCGATGGTCCGGTTATCCCCGAATCACAGGGTATTCCTGAGTTTGGCGCTGAATGGCATGGTCGCGCGCTGGCCCTCACTTTGGCGTCCGGCGCGCTGGGGCAGTGGAACATTGACACCTCCCGGCATGCCCGCGAAAGCCTCGCGCCCAAGGACTACACCCGGTTCTCCTATTATGAAAGATGGATGGCCGGGCTGGCAGATTTGCTGGTCGCCAAAGGTATATTGAGTGTTGAGGAGTTTGCAGCCGGTCAAGCAGATGGGACATTGGCCGAACTGGCAACACGCAAGCTGAGGGCCACAGATGTTAGCGCGGCGCTGCGCAAAGGTGCGCCCGCCACACGCAATAGCCAGGTCGTGGGTCTATATGAGATCGGTCAGTCGGTTCAAACCTTGCGCCCTGCAGCCAACCGGAGTGTCGTTGGCGGCCATACACGCCTGCCAGCATATGCAGCAGGCGCGTGTGGGCGTATTTTGCGGTATCACGGCACCCACGTTCTGCCCGACAGCGCAGCCCACGGGCTGGGGGATGCCGCTGAACCGCTTTATGCGGTGGTGTTTCCTGCATCCGAGCTATGGGCTGCAGCAGAGCATCCGCGCGACGAGGTCGTATTGGATTTGTGGCAGTCGTATCTGAAGCCAGCGCCATGAAAGTTCTCGGCAAAGATCCGGTATTTGCGGAGCCGTGGCATGCGCAGGTGTTTGCATTGGCGGTGCATCTCAACGAAAGCGGGCTGTTTACATGGTCGGTCTGGGCCGAGCGGTTTTCCCAAACTCTCTCAGCCCATGGGATTGACCGCGAGCTAGATGGCGGCGACGACTATTTCACCGCCTGGCTGGCAACTCTGGAGAGCCTGCTCGCGGAACGTGACATCGCGGCACCGGACGATGTATCGCGGCTGCGCTCGGCCTGGGAGGCGGCCTATCTAAACACCCCACACGGGGCTCAGGTACACTTGAAGGAATAGGGACGTGACCAAACTCACAACATCAGCCGCACAGCTTGTAAAAGTTGCAAGATCCCGGATCGAAGAGATCGAAACCGTTAACGCAATTTCGATGGTCAACAATCCAGACGTGGTAATTGTTGATCTGCGCGACATACGGGAACGGGAAAGATCAGGATTCATTCCCGGCAGTTTTCACTGTCCACGTGGCATGGCCGAATTTTGGGTGGACCCGCAAAGCCCTTATTTCAAAGAGATATTCGGACAGGAAAAGAAATTTTTATTTCACTGCGCCTCTGGGTGGCGTTCAGCACTGACGGTGGCGACACTCAACAATATGGGGTTCAGATGCGCGCACCTGAAGGAAGGCTTTTCGACATGGGCGGAGCAAGGTGGACCCGTCGAGACGTCTGATTAGCGCAGGCGCCGGCGGCACAGATGCGCTGCGGTCCGAATCACGCCGAACCGATCAAACAACCAAGCTTGGCAGGACTGTAGATTGTCGCATATTGATAAGTGATTTGCCCGATTGCGAGGGTCAACGCTGACAGAGCTGTGATGAGCAAACTATCCAGACCCAGCGCTTAGAAATTCACTTGGTTGGGTCAAATTTGGCGGCTGGCGACTCATAGGCAAAGTGTCTGCGCCATATGAACCCATATCTTCGCCGCCTAATTGTCGCGCCGCTCCTGCGCATTATTTTGCAATCAGCCAACGCGGACGAGGCTCAGGGCCCATAGGTTTTCCAGTCGGCCGAGGTCTCCTATGCGGGATTTAGCGGTCATTGCCCTAAGCATCACCCTCCGATACATTTCTCCAATTGATCTCTAGTCAGATAATTTCCGTTCGGGACACCGCTACTTGGAGGATGTTGTTCAAGGGCGATCAACGTTACCAATCTAAGGATTTCGCACGTGCCCAAAGCATACTTGATTGCCCACATCCGCGCTCATAACTTTGAAAAGATGAAAGAATTTGGATCCTTGGCTCGCCCAGCAATTGCCAAGTTTGGTGGTACGGTTCTGGTAACTAATCTGAGCCCCACCATTAAAGAGGGACCGGATAGTGGTATTGCTGTCGTAGTTGAGTTCGAGAATTTGGATGCTGCCAACCTTTTCTATCACTCAGACGACTATACTGCGGCAAAAGCCATTCGCCTTTTGGCAGCGGAAACAGACCTGATCATCGTGGAAGGCCTGTAATCAACTATCGGTCACGCCGCGGCAGCTTAGGGTTAAAAGTCGTCATGTGATACTTTTGTTCCGTTTATGGGCCTCGGCCTAATCAATGCAATTTCTGGCCCGAGTCAGATAGAGGTTTCACACCTCGTTGCACCCCGGTATACGGGCGCGGGTTTGATGTGAAATTAGGGGACATGCCATGGCCAATGTTGTCGTTGTTGGCGCTCAGTGGGGCGACGAAGGAAAAGGCAAAATCGTCGATTGGCTGAGCGAACGCGCGGACGTCATCGTGCGGTTTCAGGGCGGACACAATGCGGGCCACACACTTGTCATTGATGGCGAAGTCTTCAAATTGTCGCTGCTCCCATCAGGCATCGTGCGCGGCGGCAAGCTTTCGGTCATTGGCAATGGCGTCGTGCTGGACCCCTGGCATCTGGTCAAAGAGATCGCGCAATTGCGCGCGCAGGGTGTGACCATTTCGCCTGAGACGCTGATGATTGCCGAAAACACGCCGCTCATTCTGCCGATTCATGGAGAGTTGGACCGTGCACGTGAGTCGCAAATCTCTGTCGCCAAGATCGGCACAACTGGGCGCGGCATTGGCCCCGCCTATGAGGACAAAGTTGGTCGCCGCTCGGTTCGGGTGGCTGATCTCGCTGATGATGCAACGCTGGAACTGCGGGTCGACCGCGCGCTGGTGCATCACGATGCCCTGCGTCGGGGCCTTGGGCTGGAACCCGTCGATCGCGATGGGCTGCTTGCCAGTCTTCGCGAGATTGCGCCACAAGTTCTCGAATATGCAACACCCGTCTGGAAGGTGTTGAATGAAAAGAGAAAAGCGGGCCACCGAATCCTGTTTGAAGGGGCGCAGGGCGCGTTGTTGGACATTGATTTTGGCACCTATCCATTTGTCACTTCGTCCAATGTGATCGCAGGGCAAGCCGCCACAGGGAGCGGCATGGGGCCAGGTGCCATTGATTTTGTATTGGGCATTGTGAAAGCCTACACAACACGAGTCGGCGAGGGTCCGTTTCCAGCCGAGTTGGACGATGACGATGGTCAACGACTGGGAGAGCGTGGCCATGAATTCGGCACAGTCACCGGGCGCAAGCGTCGCTGTGGTTGGTTTGATGCGGTTCTGGTACGCCAGACCTGTGCAACATCAGGCGTGAACGGCATCGCATTCACAAAGCTGGATGTTCTGGATGGTTTCGAAACCCTGAAGATATGTGTTGGCTACGATCTCGATGGCGAACGGCTCGACTATTTGCCCACGGCAGCCGACCATCAGGCCCGCTGCACACCCATCTACGAGGAAATGCCCGGATGGTCGCAATCGACTGAAGGTGCACGCAGTTGGGCAGACCTGCCGGCTGAGGCAATCAAATATGTACGTCGGGTGGAAGAGTTGATTGGCTGTCCTGTCGCCCTGTTATCAACCTCTCCGGAGCGCGAGGATACGATTCTGGTTACCGATCCGTTTGCCGACTGATGGCGCTCACCTACAAATCCCGCAAGCGCTGGGCACTGGTGATCCTGTTGATCGGCTTGCCGGTGTATATTGTTGCTGCTGTCACGGTCATTGGCCTTTTGGACCGGCCTGGCCTGTTGGTCGAATTGTTGGTCTACGTGGTGCTTGGCGTGATCTGGATCGTGCCATTCAAGTTTGTTTTCAAAGGGATCGGGCAAGCGGACCCTGAGCGTGACGATGCCTAGTCGTTAGAATCGGAAATTTGGCGGGTCCTGTCAGTTTTATCTGACCCGAGAAGCCCAAAAAAGTAGGGGTGGTGGCCGGGCGGTGAATGCTTGCAGTCTGATGCAAAAGATACATCAACCAAATGAACCGGTTCATTTTGATCAACCGGTTTGCAGACGTCATGGCATAGGCCTGCCTGGTGTCGGTATATCTGCAGAAAAAGACCGATCTGAATGCAAGAAGGGCAAGCCCATCCGGCCTTGCCCTTCTTGTCATCTTATCTTGGTGCAAATTAGCCCGTTGCGCGTGACTTATCCGGATCGGGTTTGAAGCCGATTTCGCCAGACACGGTGAACCGACCGCCCCTGATTTTCTCGATCTTACCAGCGCGCAGCAATTTGCCGAAAGAACGAAGGCCGTCTTCACGTGAGAAGTTTTGCAGTTCGACCTGCCGGACTTTGTGCATCAACTGAGGGCGTGAGAATTGCTCCCGGCCTTCGACGAAAGCCATATATGAAGCCGCAGCTTCAAGCAGGTCGGGCAACTGAGTAGCCCCCATGTCGCTCGCAAATTCCACAAAGCCGCCAGAATCTTCTTCGATCGTGGCGCTGCCGTTCTCCAAAATGTTGGAGGCTACGCGGCGCGGACGGACTGGGCCGCGGGCCTCGTTGCCGTCGGTGTCTATGCGCTGCTCGGCCACCAATTTCAGGGGGGCGGGGCGCGCTTCTGCAGGACGTTGAGTGCGCGCTCCGGTGGGCTCGGGGCGTCGAGGCTTTACGACACTGGCCAGATCATCGCGATAGGCTTCAGCGCTGTCGCCATCGTCGTCACTACTGCGAAGTGTTTCTTCGGCTTTGGTCGCTGCAACTGCGGCGCGCAAGTGCGAGAATGCATCCCGACGTTCCGAGCTTTCTGGCTCGTCCATTTGCGATTCGGCCTCAGCCATCAAACGAGACAGATCGTCGTCCGCATTGCCGGTCTCTGTTAGCAGTTTAGCACCGGGGTGATCTTCCTTATCACCCTGATCTTGATCTGCAGAACCACCTAGTCCCGCACCGGCGTCAAGATTTACTTCGACTTCTGCCAATTCGCGTTGAAGCTCGGCTTCGTCTTCCTCCGACAGACTTGTGCTCAACTCATGGTTTACATCGCCGCCCTCTGCGGTGTCGTCTTCGATCTCTTCCAGATCACCATCCGCGATGGCGGCTTCCAATTCCGAACGGTTGACCTTGATCAGGCGCGCGCCCATCGTGGAAACATTGCCCTCATCCAGATCTTCTTCGGTTACAGTGGGCTCGTCTAGATCAGCTTCTACGGCGGTGTCTTCTGCAAAGAGATTGTGATGTGCTTGCTCAGTGTCGTCCTGGTCATTGCCTGGCTCTTCAACCTCATCACTGTCGAACAGCTCTTCCGATTCGGCGTGTTCGATCATTTCGTCGCTGAAAACAGACGCTATGCCATCTTCATTTTTCGCGACAAGGTCGACGGCGTGCTCATCTTCCAGATAACCGTTGTCTTCAACGATGTCGTCACTGCGTGAGACCACGGCGCGGATTCTTTCTAGTTTTGCCGCTATGCTATCGCTGTCTGCCTCAGGAGCGACGGCATCGATTTGCTCGGCCAAATACGCAGTCGCGACTTCCGGATCAGTTTCAGCCTCATCATGAGTGTGTTGTTCTGCGATTGTGTCAGCTTTGGTCTCGACATCTTCAGCAGGCACGTCGTCGCTCTCGCGTTCAGACGCGACGTCGACTTCTTTTTGGGCTTCAACATTGGCCACGAACTCAGCCTCAACTTGTACTGTGGATTCTTCAACGGCCACAGCTTCATGCTCAACGCTATTGTTGACGCGGTTTTCTGCCACGTCAACCACAAGTTCTTGTTCAGCAACATTCTCTGCAGCTTCTGTCGGCGCAGCCTCTGGCGATTGCACCGCTTCATCAGCCGTTATTACTTCAGCTACGGCAGGGGCAACCGACGGAGGGAGTGCAGTTGGTGCCGCTACTTGATCATGGGCCCGCAGAACAATGCCGCCATTTTCGCTATGAGCTTCGACGCGACGTGTAACTTCGCGCTGCGCAATACGCGCGAGCATATCTGCATCAGGTTGCGGTGGCTCAGCACCAAAATAGCGGTCGTCAGATGCAAGGTCCCGAAAATATTCGGCAATAGCTTTCATTGTTCCGAAGGAGTCATCAAACCCTTCCAGAGTGCATGAAAACGTCCCATAAGAAACCGTGAGAATTTTGTTATTGTTTACCATCGGATGCTCGTCCTCTGCCATATTGCAGGATTGTGTATAACATCGAACCAATGTCGAAACCGGCGCGAAACTGTGCCAGTAAAGGTATCATTTCATGACGAAAATGTGGCCAGTATATCAAAAAAACACAATTTTGCCATGATTGATGAAATCGTAAGGCATCCGGAATTGGTGACTTTGGTTGGTGGTGGAGCCGCAAATACTGAGGATTTAAAGGCGATTCTTGCGATTTCTCCGTTTCTTGTCGCCGCAGATGGTGGCGCGGTGCTGGCAGACCGTGCGGGTATAGTCCCTGATGCAGTGATCGGAGATTTCGATTCGATTCCCGCACCTTTGCTGGCCAAGCTGCCGCAGAACAGGCTTCACAGAATCGCCGAGCAGGACAGCACGGACTTCGATAAGGCACTGCGCAACATAGTTGCACCGCTGGTGCTTGCGGTTGGCTTCACCGGCGCACGTGTGGACCATCAGCTCGCAACCTTTCATACGCTTGTGCGCCATCCGGACCGACTCTGCGTCGTAATTGGAGCACAAGATATCGTCTGTCTTGCCCCGCCCGATATCACGCTTGATCTGGCAGCGGGTGACATCGTGTCGCTGTTTCCGATGGGGCCAGTATCTGGCCGTTCCGAAGGGCTACGCTGGCCCATTGAAGGTCTGAAATTTGCGCCTGATCAGAGGATTGGTACGTCGAATCAGGCTACGGGTCCGGTGCGCCTGCGCTTTGATGCACCGCGGATGCTACTTATCTTGCCGCGCCACGTTATTCCGCTGCTGGTACGATTCTCGATGCAAGCGCCCGCGCTGTGGCCCGCTCTCTGAGCACAATATAGAGCCCGGCCATTACCGTGATGACAATGCCTAGCGCAGCTGTGCCATTTGGCAGATCGCTGAATACCAGCCATCCGAGAGCTGTGGCAAAAGGAATTTCCAGATACTGCATTGGTGCCAAAGTGGTTGAGGGGGCGTAACGCAGCGACCATGTCATCAGCAGATGGGCCAGCGTCCCAAGCACTCCGATGGCAAGCAGCAAGGTCCAGTCCGCAAAACTTGGTGACATCATTTCGAGTGCCGCAAATCCGCTGTCGTGGAAGAAGAACAGGGTGGGGGCCAGAATTGCAATTGCCATGATGCCGCTGATGGCCTGTAGACCAATGGGGTCGGTCTCTTTGGCAATCTGGCGAGTGACAAGCATGAAAAGTGAAAAGACCACAGCCACGACCAAGGGCAGCAGGGCGGGCGATCCAACCTCGGCAAAGCTCGGTTGTATCACCAGCAGGGTTCCGACAAATCCAACGATACAGGCAAAGAATCGGCGATGACCAACTTCTTCACCAAGCACATACTTGCCCAGCAGCAGCATCAGGAACGGCATTACAAACGCGATTGCGACCGCATCTGCCAATGGAAGGTATTTCAAAGCTGTGATCATCGCGGCGATACCCGTCATATGTAAGACGGTGCGCAGTGCAGTCAGTCTCAGGACCCGACGACTCATTCTCCAGTGCCGCCCGGTAAAGAGGACCAACGGTATCAGCAATATGACCTGTACAGCAAATCGAACCAAAACGAGCAATCCCAGCGGCACTGTTTGCCCGAGAATCTTTGCAACTGCGTCGGCCATTGGTGCGACTGCGCAAAATCCAAGCATCAGTGTAATACCGAGAAGAGGACGATCTAGGGTTGTGTCAACAGGTTTCACTCGCGCCATTGAAGGACGCTATGCACTGGATGTGGAGTTGGCAAGCCCAGTTTGTACCAGTGTAGCGTAACGTCAATCAAATCAGGTGCGTACAGCGACAACTTGTCGCACCCCCTCAGCAGTTTGGTACATTTACGGCCAACCCTCCTAGCGATGTTTCTTTATATTTCTCACTCATATCCAACCCTGTTTGCCGCATTGTTTCAATGCAGGCATCCAGCGGGACGAGGTGCGTCCCATTTCCACGCAAAGCGAGTGATGCAGCTGATACCGCCTTGATCGCGCCAAGGCCATTGCGTTCGATACATGGCACCTGCACCAGACCGCGCACAGGGTCACAGGTCATGCCAAGATGATGTTCGAGCGCAATTTCTGCCGCATTCTCAACCTGTGCAGGCGTGCCGCCCATTACTGCGCAAAGACCCGCTGCGGCCATCGCTGCGGCACTGCCAACCTCTGCTTGGCAGCCAGCTTCAGCACCCGAGATCGAGGCATTATATTTCACCAAACCTCCAATCGCGGCTGATGTTAGCAGGTAGTCTTCGACGTGGGCGGTCGACGCTCCGGGGACGTGATCAAGGTAGTACCGCAATGTTGCAGGGACCACGCCAGCTGCACCGTTTGTGGGGGCCGTGACAACCTGGCCTCCGGCTGCATTCTCTTCGTTTACGGCCATGGCATAGACGCTCATCCAGTCGTTGATGGTGTGTGGGGCAGCCCAGTTCATTCCACGCTCCGCTAAAAGCGAGTCGTGAATCGCCTTGGCCCGGCGCTTGACCAACAGCCCACCAGGCAGGATGCCGTCCATTTCCAACCCCCGGTTAATGCAGTCATTCATCACCCGCCAGATACGCGCCGTGCCTTTGGACACAATGTCGATGCCTGCGCGTGAAACTTCGTTGGCCCGCTTCATATCGGCGATGGATTTCCCCGAGGACTCGGCCATTTTCAGCATTTCCGCAGCCGACTTGAATGGAAAAGGAACAGGTGCCCCCTCATCTGTTGCCTTGCCCGCAGCAAGCTCCTCTTCGGTCATGACAAAGCCGCCACCAATGGAATAGTAGGTCTGGCGCAGGATTACGTCGCCCTGTGCATCCGTTGCCATCAGGATCATGCCGTTGGCGTGGCCCGGCAGAATGGTGTCGTAGTCAAAGATAAGATCCTGATCCGGATTAAACTGCAAGTCGGGTAATCCATCCGGCGTCATAGAGTGTGTGGCTTTGATTTCGGCCAGCGCTATGGCGGCTTTGTCGGCATCATATGTCTCAGGGTGAAACCCAGCGAGGCCAAGAATTGTCGCCCGATCGGTTGCGTGTCCGACGCCGGTGAACGCCAGTGAACCGTGCAATGACGCCCGCAGGCCATGAAACTCGAACGGAGAGGCGCGCATGGCGTCCAGAAACCGGGCCGCGGCAACCATTGGTCCCATTGTATGCGATGACGAGGGGCCGATACCGACTTTGAACATCTCGAATATGGAAAGAAACATTAGGTGGCCGATCCTTCCGCAGGGTTGGGATAGCGCGGCGCGGAAAAAGGTGTTGGTCCAAGTCCCTCCGCGGCGGCAACAGCAACCGTAGCCGAAACAGTGTCGAGACGAAGTGCCAGTGCGTGCAAATGAACGTAGTGCGAAACATCAAACACGGGGCGTGTCAATTCTTTTGGGTAAAGCGCAATCCAGCGCAGGCAGGCCGCAATATAATAATCAAGAACGCTGGGGTCAGTTGCATTGAACCAGCTTCGCTGTTGGCCAACCTCGGTATCAAGTGTCATCAGGTGCCCGTTTAGGACCTTTGCCATCTGATTGCTCAGTGCAGTCTGGACCGACGTGTCGGGACCCGCGTATTTCTCCGGGTAAAACACGATGCGCATCCCTGCATGCAAAGTGTTTGAGACAAAGAATAACCATTTCAGAAAATCCCCTCGTGCAGGATCATCCGGTGCAGGGGCCAATGCGCCATGCCGATCCGCCAGCCAAAGCAGGATCGCCCCGGTTTCAAAGATCGACCCGTCTGGCGTTTCCAAAGTCGGGATCAGGCCGTTAGGATTGAGCGCAAGATAAGCCGGTTCATTTTGACCGAGCATTGCGCGATCCACCAAAACAACCTCATAGCGTTGACCCAATGCCTCCAGCACCAGCCGAACGATCATCGAGGCATTGTCGGGGGCGTAGTGGAGGCGGTAGGGCGCAGTCATGCAAGCCGATATACTGTAACGGGCGGAAAACTTCTGCCAGAAAGCGACCCTTGGCGCGCGTTTGCGCACTTGGCCGCGTCATCC
>CBDTVL010000097.1:0-13358 GCA_965363755.1 uncultured Sulfitobacter sp. | reverse complement strand
GAGATCGTTTGCGCTGAGGTCGGGTGCGATTTTCAGGAAGATCGGAATCGGGCGGGCAAGAGAGTTTCGCACCTCCATGACGCGGATCAGCAGCGCCGTCAAAGCCGCTGGACCTTGCAAGTCGCGCAGTTTCTCGGTGTTGGGCGACGAGACATTGACAGTCGCAAAATCGAGATGGGCAGCGCAGGTTTTCAGGACGGTGGCAAAATCTGCGGATTTGTCTTCACTGTCTTTGTTGGCCCCAAGGTTAAGGCCGATCACCGCTTTATGTGGTCGCCGAGCCAGGCGGGCTGCGATCACGTCCATCCCGTCATTGTTAAAGCCAAAGCGGTTGATGGCGGCGCGATCTTGGCTCAGTCGGAACAAGCGAGGTTTGGGGTTCCCGGGCTGTGGACGTGGGGTGGCAGCGCCCACTTCAATAAATCCAAAGCCCGCGCGAGACAGAGGTCTTAACGCTTCCGCGTTTTTATCGAATCCGGCGGCCAGACCAACCGGATTGGCAAGGATCAGACCGGCCAAAGTCGTTTGTAGTCGATCAGATGTTACCGGGCCGGGCAGAGAGGCAAGTCCCGCCCGAAGGGCCCTTAGCGCCAAAGTATGGGCCGTTTCAGGATCGATCTGGCGCAGAGCGGCGAGGCCGATCTTTTCCAGTGCGCTCATAGCAGTCCGGCGGGAAATTCGTGTGTGTCATTGACCAGAGGAAGCGGCTGTGCCCATTCGACATCCGCCAGCTTCAGCGGTCCGTAAAGGTGCGGGAACAGGGCGCCACCGCGCGACGCCTCCCATTCCAGATCGGCGCCAAGTGCATCACTGTCAAAGGCCAGCAGCACCAGATCATTAGCTCCGGCGAAATGAAGCGCCGCTGTCTGAGCAACCTGATCCGGGCCGGACAAATGAATAAACCCGTCGGCCAGATCAATCGGCGCGCCAGCAGTTTGCTTTTGCGCCCGAAGGGCAGACCATTCACGAGCGTGGAGAATTTTGTAAACTTGCATGAACGTGTGATGCCTTGAGCGGCAGCGGCGGTCAAGGCGGAGAGGTAAATTTACGCTGCGCGCGCGCGCAGAGGCTTTGACTTTGGTCGGTCTTACGCGCAGCATCAGGTCAAATGTCACCAAAAAAGGAATCTTTTCTATGATATCCCGTCTACTTGCTTCTGTCGCTGTTTTGACCCTGACCGGGGGTATGGCAACTGCCGATTACGCTTTGACCATTTTGCACACCAATGATTTCCACGCCCGCTTTGAGCAGATCAGCAAATATGACAGCGGGTGCGGCAGCGACGACGCGGCCGAGGGTAAATGTTTTGGTGGTTCAGCTCGTTTGGTTACCGCCATTGCAGATGCGCGGGCGCGGTCGAACAACTCGATCCTCGTTGATGGCGGCGATCAGTTTCAGGGCACATTGTTTTACACCTATTACAAAGGCGCACTAGCTGCCGAGATGATGAACAAGATGGGTTATGCGGCAATGACCGTAGGCAACCACGAGTTTGACGATGGCCCCGAAGTGCTGCGCGGCTTCATGGACGCAGTGAATTTCCCAATCCTGATGTCAAATGCTGACTTTTCGGCAGAGCCATTGCTGGCGGAAAAGCTGGCGAAGTCGACGGTGATAGAGCAAGGCGGCGAAAAGCTGGGCCTGATCGGGTTGACGCCTCAGGATACTGATGAACTGGCCAGCCCGGGCCCGAACATCACGTTCACGGATCCGATTGCGGCGGTTCAGGGCGAGGTAGATCGCCTGACGGCTGAAGGCGTGAACAAAATTATTGTGCTCAGCCATTCGGGTTATGCTGTTGATCAAAGAGTCGCGGCAGGAACCACCGGTGTGGATGTGATTGTCGGCGGGCATTCCAACACATTGCTCAGCAATACGTCTGATCGTGCAGTGGGTCCCTATCCGACCATGGTCGGCGACACAGCCATTGTGCAGGCCTATGCATTCGGCAAATTTCTGGGTGAGCTGAACGTGACGTTCAACGATGCGGGTGAAATTGTCGAGGCCAGCGGAGAGCCTCTGGTCATGGATGCAAGCGTGGCGCCAGACGAGGCAACGGCAGCACGCATTGCAGAAGCAGCAGTGCCGCTTGATGAAATCCGCAATCGCGTCGTGGCGGACACCGGACAACCCATCAGCGGCGAAAGGGACGTGTGCCGGGCAATGGTCTGCGAAATGGGTGTGCTGATTGCCGAGGCTATGCTGGACCGTGTCAAGGATCAGGGCGTTCAGATCGCAATCCAGAATGGTGGTGGCATCCGGGCCAGCATTGATGCGGGTCCGGTTACCATGGGTGAGGTTCTGACCGTGCTACCGTTCCAGAATACGCTGTCCACATTCGAGGTTACAGGTGCGACAGTAATCGAGGCGCTTGAAAACGGGGTTTCCCAGATCGAAGAGGGCGGCGGCCGCTTCCCACAAGTTGCGGGCCTGAAATACACATTTGATCCAGCGATGACGGCCATGGACGGACGGATCAGCGATGTCATGGTGCAGACGGCTGACGGTTTTGTGCCGATTGATCTCGCGACAACCTACAAACTGGTGTCTAACAATTTTGTCCGTAGTGGGGGCGATGGCTACAAGATGTTCAAGTCAGCGGCAAATGCTTATGATTTCGGTCCCGATCTGGCGGACGTAACGGCCGAGTACATAGCCGATAACGCGCCTTACGCACCATTCACCGACGATCGCATCACGATCAAGTAGGCTCGGTGACAAGACAATAGCTCAGAGCGCGCGGGCCATGCTGCGCGCTTTTGCGTTCTCAAAGGTAATGGGCCCACAGCTCAGTGTCGAGATGGTCGCAGAACACTTCAAGCTCGCTCGCAAAACGCTCCCATGCCTTGATTGAACCGGTGTGCACCGCCTGACGTACCTGAAACCGGCTGGCGGTCTTGACGGCGGCGGTATTGGCCTCAGGCATCAGCATGGCCGGATCCCATTCCAGTCCACAGGCAGCAGAAATCTGCGGAACCTGGGTGGCAAAATCAGCCACCAAGTCTTCATAACAAACTGAATAAATGCGCCCTTCACCCAGATTGGCGGTCCAATGGTTCAGATATCTCCTGTAACGGTTGGCTTCGGCCGCCATGTGGCGCTGATCGCTGGTGTACGCCATTCCGTCCGAGGCGAAGCTCTTGCGCCACATAGAGAGGGCGACGTCGCGCGGATCACGGTCTACATTGATGATTACTGAATCTGGAAAAGCTGCTGCGATGTAACCCAGATGCCGGTAATTTTCAGGCATCTTGTCAACAAAAGCGACGATGTTGCTTTGCATATGGGGCAACTGGGCCCGGTAGCTCTTGGCCAACCCGTCAGCAGAGGTGATCTGTGTGTTGCGTTTCACCCACTGACTGACGGCCGGCAATTCGCCGCACCCCTGAACTGCTGCATGCGCACTTATGGTCATTTCCATCAGCGTTGTTCCAGAGCGGGGCAGCCCAACAACAAAGATGGGACGCGGCATCGCAACGTCGGGGTCAGATGCAACAGGAAGATCAGCCATTGCCAGAACAAGCTTACATCTCCGTTCAGCAGCAGCATCGTCAAACGGTTGGTTGCGCGCCGCTTGTGCTTTGGCACGGGATAGGTGTTGCATCGCTTCGGCGGTCTGGCCACGGCGCATGGCAACCTCGTGTCGCGCAAATCCCAGACTAAACACCCGCGCGTCTTTAGTCTTTTTCAGTTCCGCTTCCGTATGATCAAGATAACCGTCCAGCTGGATCAGATCCTGATCGGTCAGACCGGGCAGCCCTGACAGCACCTGCAGAGACTGAATATGTGTCGGATCTAGCGCGAGCAGGTCGAGATATTGCTGTTTGGCCTCGTCCACCCTGCCTAACGAAGCAAGCGCCGTTGCCCGGCCTTCGATCGCCTCACGATGATTTGGAACTGCTGCGCGCACAGCGTCAAAATCCTGTAGCGCGCGATCACTTTGCAGCAAGCCGGCTAGAGCTTTGCCACGAATTATCAGTGCATCAAGATCAAGAGGCCCGCTTTGCAACTGCAGAGCAAGGGTGGCCGCATCAGCGGCTTGCTGAAAGCGTTTGCCCGTCATGTAGAGCAGCGCCCATAGGTGGTGATAAGTTGCAGAGCCTTGCCGGGCAGCAGCATGTTTGCTCAGAAGGGCTTCGGCACTGTCGATCTGACCCGATGCGATCAGACTGCGTGCAAGATTGTCCTGAAACTCTGCGTGGTCCGGTTTGATCTTATAAGACTTGTGGAAATGTGGTGCTGCAGCGCCATGTTTCTCTTTGGCGACAAGCGCCGCCCCGGCCATTTGCGGGAAAATCGGGTTTGCAGGATGTTTCTTCGCTCCGGCAATGGCCTTTTTGAAGGCCAGATCGGGTTTCCCAGTCTTCAGCAGCGTCACGATTTTTTGGATCTCGTCTTGCGGGTTTGTTGCCATGAAGTCAGACCTGTTTGCTGTCGTCTCGGGATATGTCGACGTTGACATGGATTCAGCGGTAGATGTTGCCGGTCGTATTGCCACAAGACTGAGTGGGGATGCAACAACACAGGCTCATCTACTCCCGGCCATAAATGGTGTGACCGAAGCGCTTAGGATAACGCCGCAAAAATTGTCCGGAACCGGCATTGCTTTTTGCGTAAGAGCAACGGTGCAATCCATGTAGAGGCTCCGCTGCAGGCTGTCGCTCACGCTCCAACCAGCGCCATACACGCCATGAAGTAGCAGATTGAAGATACTGCTGACGCAAGCGTGCGGAGGTGATTCCATCGGGTCCAGATTGTGGCGTAGTGCTGCCAGTAAGTGTCGGAGTCGCGCTGGGCGGCGTCCATGACATCCAGACGTTTGTTCATCGGCACGTTGCACAGCATCGTCACCAGAAACACGCCAAAGATGTAGGCCAATCCGCCTGAGGTCAGCCAGACCGACGCAGGGGTCTGAACTGCCGCAAGGGCGTAGACGGTGAGCGCGGCACAGACGGGGGCGAGTCCGAGCAGAAAATAGATAAATAGCGATCTGTAGACTTTGCGGTTGATGAGTTGCATGGACTGAATGCCGGTTCCCGGGGTCGTGGCAGCCAGAGACCGCATTACAAAATCTGAGAATGTCAGAAAAACGCCCGAGACGATGCCGCTGATAAGGGCTGTGACACCGCAGGCCAAAAGAATGAGATCGTGGGACATTTTGTGATCCTTTTTTAGGTCGGGGGTCAGGCTGCGGCGCGCGCACCCATTTGTTCTGCTTTGCTGATCCAGCCTGAAATCTTTTTTGGATCAGCCAATTTCACTGATCCGAACTGCACGACATTGCGGGTCTTGATGCCGCAGAACCTCAGAACCTGGTTCTTGATCACACGACGCGCGGGTCGGTGATAAATGAAGGTGTCGATCAGCGGCGGCGTGTCGGACGTAATAACTGCATCTGCAGTGCGGCCTGATAACAGCTTGTCCCAGCCCATGCCCTTTTGGTGATATTTGTACCCAAAGCCCGAGGTCAGGGCGCGGTCCAGAACCGCCTTGGCTTTGGTCGGCATGGCGCCCCACCAGTAGGGGTGCACAAACAACAAGTGGTCTGACCACTCGATGTTGTCCTGCCACATTCGCAAGTCCGGTTCCAATGGCTGGGGGGCGACGCCGAAGCCTTCGAAGTTGAGATCAAACGACATCTCGCTGAGGTTCATGCGGCGGACCTCAGCCCCCGCCCGCTTGGCGCCGGCCTGATAGGCGTCACCAATCGCATTACATAGAGAGTCAGATTTCGGGTGACCTACCCAGATGAATATTCGCTTTGTCATGGTGTCTTCCTTTTTGCTTGACACTGTGTCAATTGACAGTGTGACAAGTAGCGTGTAACTTTACATCATGTCAAGTGAAAATCTAAACACCCGTGATCGCATCCTAAATGCCGCCTGGAGGCTGCTAGAGGAAAATCCCCGCAAGAATGTTCGCATGTCTGATATTGCAAAGAAGGCTGAGATCAGTCGGCAGGCGGTCTATCTGCATTTCACTACGCGGGCTGAACTACTGATCGCGACCACGCGCTATCTTGATGACCTCTTGAAGATCTCGGACCAGATGGTTCCTATCCGCACTGCACAGACAGGCGTCGAGGCCATGCATGCTTTTATTGGCGTTTGGGGCAACCATATTCCGCAGATCTACGGAGTCGCGCGGGCGCTTCTTGTCATGAAAGATGTTGACGCGGCAGCAAATGAGGCATGGCAAGACCGCATGAATGCCGTGCATGAGGAATGCGAAGGGATTGTACAGGCACTGGATCGCGACGGGACGTTGGCAAAAGCATATACTGTGGATCGTGCTGCCGATATTCTGTCGATGCTTTTGTCCGTCAGAAACTGGGAGCAGTTGACGCTCGCGCGGGGGTGGTCACAGGCTGAGTATGTCGCCGAACTGAAAACGCTTGCGAATCGCACAGTGTTGAATTGCCCAGAGTGACTGTTCAGTCTTCTCGGTGGATACAGCTTTTCCTTTGTTGGTCCGAGCGCTACTGATCGGGTGTCTGACAATCCGGAGGTTGCCGCATGAAACTGTTCCGATCAGGTCTGCTTGTCTTGTGTCTGGCAACACCGGCATTTGGCGATTCCCCTCTTGTTGTAGAGATTGTGGTTGCGAAACTGACCACGGGGACTCGGGTCATCTCGCAAACCGGAGAGATTGTGGCCCGTACAACGCTGCGTACATCTTTCCCATCTGGCGGAAGGATTGCGGCTGTCGAAGTGGACGAAGGCGATACTGTCACCAAGGGCATGGTGCTTGCGCGTGTGGAATCAGTGCAACAGGAACAGGCGCTGCGTGCGGCAGAAGCCGGTGTTTCAACTGCGAATGCGGATTTCGAGCAGGCAAAAGACGACTCTCAAAGACAGCAGGCCCTGTTGGAGCGGGGCGCTACAACCCGAACGTCACGTGATGCGGCCGAAGATTCGCTGCGGATTGCAGAAGGCAGATTGGCGCAGGCGAAATCAGAGCTTGATCGGGCTAAAAAGGCTGTGTCCGATACTGTTGTGCTCGCCCCCACAGACGCCACAGTTACAGATAGGATGATTGAACCCGGTCAAGTGGTTGGAGCAGCGCAACCGGTTTTGGAATTGGCCCTTGGGAGTGAATTAGACGCCATCTTTGAAATATCCGAAGACCTGATGACGGCTGAAGAAGGCGCATCTGAGATCGCGTTGATCTCTATTGACCCACCTATTATCGAATTCTCGGGACTGGTGCGCGAGATATCGCCGCTGGTCGATCCGCAGACGGGCACCGTTACAGTCACCGTTGGCGTCACTGACGCGCCGGACGGGGTAACATTTGGTCAGGCGGTCCGGGGATCGGCGTCGTGGCAGGATGACCCGCATGTCGTACTGCCCTATACAGCGATGAGCGTCACTGCGGGCGGACCCGCTGTCTGGGTGGTTGATCCTGACTCCATGCAAGTGTCGCTTCAGACCATTTCGGTTGATCGGTATGACACCGGGCGCATCATCCTTTCAGGTGGCGTTGATGCTGGAGCGATGGTCGTAACAAAAGGCGCGCATCTGCTCTATCCCGGCCGAGTTGTGCGTTCTGTGGAGGATGTGAAATGAGAGCGTTTCTCCTGCTGTCGTGCATGATGCTAGCCGTTCAAGCGCAAGCGAGCGAAACTGATCCTGTCGATGCTGCTCCTCGGCCCGTCGTGTCGGTCAACATCACAGCTGTTCCGGCAGGCCTGATCTCGATCATAGGGACGGTTGATGCCCGTGTGCAAACTGATCTGGGATTTCCGGTCATAGGAACCATTGCAGAGCGACCCGCAGAAATCGGCGATCAGGTCCTCAAGGGCGACTTGCTCGCGCGGCTTGATCCGCAGGACATGGAAGCTGATCTGCGTGCGGCACAGGCTGGTGTCACGGTCGCAGAAGCAGAGCTTCGGTCGGCAAAAGATGCCGACGACCGTGCACGAGAATTGGTGCAACGCGGCGTCGAAAGCGAAACCCGTCTTGAATCTGCGGATCGCGCATTGAATGCTTCTGAAGCCCGTCTTGAGCAGGCGCGCGCCGCGCTGGCGCGGGCAGAAGACACCCGTGGATACGCTGAGTTGTTTGCAACTCAGGATGGGATTATCACCGAGGTCTACGCCGAACCCGGTTCAACACTGTCTGCCGGTGACCCAGTGGTGAGGCTTGTCGGGACCGACCAACGCGAAGTTGTGATTGATGTTCTTGAGCAAAACCTTGCGGCATTTGATGTTGCCAGCAGTTTCGATGCAGCGCTGCTGGTCAACCCGGCCATCAAAGCCCATGTGGTGTTGTCTCGGATTGATCCCGTGGCGAACCGATCGACGCGGACAAGGCGGGTGCGGTTGCGGCTTATTGATCCTCCCACAGCGTTTCGGCTGGGCGCGCTGGTCAGCCTGGTGCCGGCAGATGATGCCGCCGCAGGGATCAGTATTCCGCAAAGTGCAATTCTAGAGCCGGACGGGGATGCGCCGTCTGTCTGGGTTGTGGATCGCAGTGATAATTCTGCCAGGCGTACCACTGTTGAATTGGGCGAAACATTTGGGACCTGGGTGGGTATAAAAGGTGGTTTGGCTATGGGCGACGAGGTGATCCTCAAGGGGATTCATTCGATCACGGACGGGCAGATCGTCGGCCCGCAGGCGGCGCAGTGAAGACTTTTAATCTATCAGACTGGGCGTTGAATCATCGCTCTTTCGTTTGGTTTCTGATGATCATTTCGTTGGTCGCGGGCGCAGTCTCTTATATGAACATAGGGCGTGAAGAAGACCCTGATTTTACGATCAAGACAATGATTGTTGTGGGGTCCTTGCCGGGCGCAGATGTTCACGAGACCCTGACGCAGGTGACCGACCGGATCGAAAAGAAGCTGGAGGATCTGGATTCTCTGGACTTTGTGAGATCGGTCACGCGCCCCGGCGAAGCTATTGTTTATGTTGAACTGTTACCAACGACAGATGCGGCCGCAATACCTTTGATCTGGCAAGAGGTCCGCAACATGATGGCAGACATCCGCGGGGAGTTTCCGGCGGAGTTTCAGGGATTCAAGTTCAATGACAGCTTTGGTGACGTGTTCGGCAACATTTATGCGTTCACCTCTGACGGATTTACACCGCGCGAAGTGCGCGACCATGTCGAAACCATCCGACGAGATGTTCAGGCATTGGATGATGCAGGCAAAGTAGAGTTGTTCAGCACCCGTGAAGAGGTCATCTACATCGAGTTTTCGACCGAACGACTTGCGGCGTTGGGACTTAACCAACAGGCCGTCCAGCAAACTTTGGAAGCCCAAAACGCCATTCTGCCCTCCGGCATCATTGATGCGGGGCCAGAGCGTGTCCTTGTGCGTGTCGGCGGCCAGTTTTCCGGCGTGGAAAGCCTTGAAGACATAAACCTGCGTGTCGATGACCGGTTTTTCCGACTGACCGACGTCGCAGACATCACCCGCGGGTATCAGGATCCGCCAGCGGAGATTTTTAGGTTTGATGGCCAAGAGGCGATTGGTCTTTTGGTTGGCATGCGCAAAGGCGCAAATATCATCGATTACGGCGCTGAACTCGACAGGATCATGGCGCAGGCGCAGGCCGAGTTGCCAATCGGTATTGAAATCCATCAGGTCGCTGATCAGCCCCATGTGGTCGAAGAGGCCGTTGACCACTTTATTACAGCGCTGATCGAGGCGGTTCTGATTGTGCTTGCTGTCAGTTTCATCAGTCTTGGTTTGCGGGCGGGTTTTGTGGTGACCTTGACGATCCCGCTAGTGCTGGCGATTACCTTTGTTGTGATGGACTACGCGGGCATAACGTTGCAGCGGATTTCACTGGGTGCATTGATCATTGCGCTTGGCCTGCTTGTGGATGACGCAATGATCGCAATTGAAACGATGATTTCACGTCTTGAACGGGGCGAGAGCCTCACCAAAGCGGCTTCGTATGCGTGGACGTCAATTGCGTTTCCGATGTTGACCGGCACCTTAATCACAGTTGCTGGTTTCATTCCCATCGGGCTCAATACATCTGCGGCGGGGGAATTTACGTTTTCGCTGTTTGTCGTGATCGCTGTTTCATTGCTTGTCTCGTGGGTAGTGGCGGTGTTGTTTGCCCCGCTGATCGGGGTGACATTATTGTCCGAGAAGATAGGGCACCACGAGGCCAAACCCGGGCGGCTGCGCCGCATGTTCCATGTTCTTTTGCACGGCGCGATGCGGTTTAAATGGCTGACAATCGCTCTGACTGTTCTGACTTTTGCCGGGTCAGTGTACAGCATGCGTTTTGTCGAGCAGCAGTTCTTTCCAAACTCGGACCGCCCAGAACTGATCATTGACATGACTTTGGCGCAAAACACCTCGATCTCCGAAACACAGGCGCAGATGGATCGGATGGAGTCCTTTTTGAAGGACAACGACAAGGTGCTGTTCTGGTCTTCTTATGTTGGGCGTGGCGCGCCGCGATTTGTGCTCTCTTATGATGTGCTGACGCCAGCCAATAACGTTGGGCAGATCGTGATCCAGACGCCGTCTATCGAGGCGCGGGATGCGTTGCGTATTGAACTTGACGAGATTGCACGCACGCAATTTCCCGGCGTGGACAGTTTTGTGAAGCTGCTCGAGATTGGCCCACCGGTCGGGCGCCCGGTGCAATATCGTCTGTCCGGGCCCGACATTGGGTTTTTGCGGGATAAGGCCCGCGATCTGACGGCTCTTGTGGCCTCTGACCCGCGTTTGACGAGCGTGGTGATGGACTGGAACGAACCAGTTCGGGTGGTGCGTGTCGACATCCTGCAGAACAAGGCGCGCCAGTTGGGCATCACGGCGCGCGACATCGCGTCGGCACTTAACACGATCTATGACGGCACCAGCGTGACCGAGGTGCGCGATGCGGCCTATCTGATCAACATTCTGGCACGCGGAACTGAAGATGACCGTCGGTCCGTCAAGGCGCTCGCAGATTTGCAGTTGAGCACAACCGATGGGCGAACAATTCCGCTGCGCGCTGTTGCACGGTTCAGCTATGACACCGAACAACCGGTGATCCATCAGCGTGATCGGATGCCAACTATCACAGTCAAGGCGGCCATTGCGACCAAGGATCAACCGGCCACAATCGTGACCGATCTGGTGCTGAAAGTCGCGGAGTTCGACGCTACATTGCCGCTGGGATATGAGCTGGTTGTTGGCGGTTCGGTCGAGAGCAGCGCCGACAGTCAGGCCCCTATCGTTGCGGTTGTACCGCTGATGATGCTGACTATGGCGTTCCTGATCATGATCCAGATGCAAAGTTTCCGGCTTGGCTTTGTGGTTATCTGTGTGGCTCCGTTGGGCCTGATCGGCGTCGTTGCAGCACTGGTTCCGTCCGGCGCGCCACTTGGTTTTGTCGCGATCCTTGGCGTGCTGGCACTGATTGGTATCCTGATCCGCAATTCGATCATACTGGTCCACGAAATCGAAGAATTGCGCCGTAAGGGCCGCTCGGCATGGGATGCGGTATTTGAGGCTGGCGATAGTCGTGCCCGCCCGATCCTGCTCACTGCTGCGGCGGCAAGCCTGGCCCTCATCCCGATTTCGCGTCAGATTTTCTGGGGGCCAATGGCCTATGCGATGATGGGCGGCATTATTGCTGGGACCATCATTACACTTGTCTTTGTGCCGGCACTTTACGTGGCTGTTTTTGGAATACGCGAAGATCAGCCTGATGGCCCAAAGCACGTGGAAGCCAATACTTAGCTGTATTGTAGGCGCAAGGGGGTTCCGGGCGCCATTCCGATAGGGCTAACTTGCTTGGGCGTTAGCCAACGGGCTGTAAGCCAAGAATTACGGGGCCTGTTCAGTCAATGGAATTTCGCGCTAGAACTGTAGAGAAGATTTGGGGGATAAAATGAATTTGAAAACACGTCATTGGGACCGGTTGGGCAACGGTGGTCTGACTTTTACCGAACTTGGGTTCGGGACTGCGCCTTTGGGCAATTTGTACAAAGCAATTTCGGATGCTGAGGCGCGCGCGACGTTGGACGCGGCATGGCAGGGGGGCGTGCGCTATTACGACACGGCGCCGCTTTACGGTTTGGGACTGTCAGAAACCCGCCTGAATCCGTTTCTGCGCGGCAAACCCCGCGACGAATATGTTCTGTCGTCCAAGGTCGGGCGTTTGATGCGCCCCTGCACGCCTCCAGAGCGTTCGGGACATGGAAAATGGTTCGAGGTGCCACAGCGCCGCGAAGAGTTTGATTACTCCTATGACGGCGTCATGCGATCAGTCGAGTTTTCAATGGAGCGTCTGGGCGCCAGCCGACTTGATATTCTCTATGTCCATGATCTGTGCATGTTCACCCATGGATCAAAGGAAGCCTCGGACGCGCGCGTTGCCGAATTTTTCGATCTGAAGGGCTATGATGCAATGTTGGCTCTGCGCGATCAGGGCGTTGTCAAAGCCATTGGTGGCGGTGTCAACGAATGGGAGGTGTGCCAGACATTGGCCGAGCGCGGTGATTTTGATCTGTTCCTGCTGGCTGGCCGATATACTTTGCTGGAACAGGAGGCGTTGAACAGTTTCCTGCCGCTATGTGAGGCGCGTGGCATTGGCATCGTGACAGGCGGTCCGTACAATTCGGGCATTTTGGCCACTGGTGCAAAACCCGGCGCCTTTTACAATTATGACCCGGCGCCTCAGGACATTCTGGACCGCGTTGACCGGATAGAGGCAATCTGCACCAAATACAGCGTGCGCTTGGTTGATGCTGCGTTCCAGTTCCCTCTGCTCCACCCCGCACATGTCGCGGTAGTTCCGGGCGGACAGTCGGTTGCAGAGACAAAGGCCAACTTGCAGGCCGCGCAGGCAATCATCCCGTCCGCCTTGTGGGGCGATCTGAAATCTCACGGCCTTATGCGACAGGACGCGCCGACATGAAGCTCGATGCACATCAGCATTTTTGGCAGCCCCTTCGGGGTGACTATGGCTGGATGCCACAAGATAACGCAATCCTCAATCGAGCTTATGCGCCGCGGGATTTGCTACCTCATCTTGCGCGCTGCGGTATCGACGGCACGGTCTTGGTTCAGGCGGCGCCGACCATAGAAGAAACCGAATACATGCTGGGTCTTGCTGACGGGTGTGACAGCATCAAAGGGGTTGTAGGGTGGGTTGATTTTGAAAACCCGACGCACCTGCACCATCTGGAGCGACTGGCTCACCATCCCAAATTTCTGGGTGTACGGCCGATGATTCAGGACATCCCTGATGTCGACTGGATGCTTAGGGACGATGTGCAATGGGGGTACAAAGCCATTGTCGATCTAGACCTGACGTTTGACGCTTTGGGGTTTCCACAACACCTGCCAAACTTCCTGACGTTGATGCAACGCTACCCCGACATGAGAGTCGTCTA
>CBDTVL010000096.1:0-13396 GCA_965363755.1 uncultured Sulfitobacter sp. | reverse complement strand
CGTGGCGAGTATACGTTTGATCATAGCATCTTCCTCAACTTCAATGTGTCATACACCGATGCCCTCAGCCGACGTAGAACGCAACTCCTTTACGCGCTACTCGCATAGAGCCCAAGATTACAATGATCTGCGGGGTGACCAACTTCCGTTGTGTATTCGGAACGAGTAAATAGGGGCAGTCCTGAGTAGACTGACCGCACCCCGCAATGATCGATATCAGTTAAAATCAACCCTTGCGTAAACGGAGCCGTCGAACACATGACAGCACCATAATGAACCCTGAGCGTGGGTTCTTGACAGGTATCACTGCGCCCTTTGGCTCCGCAGAACTTGCTTTAACATGGGAATTTCTGGTGCTTCACAGGCTGCATGTAGGGCAGCATTCAACAGGCCCTTTTTGCGCAAATTAGTGGGTGTGCGGATACACTCAGCAAGCATACGCCGGTCATTGAATGGATTGACGTAGGCCGCATGTGGATACCCTTGCAAACGCGCGCCCAAAGTACAGGGCGCCTGCAGCTCCATGAAGGCAAAATCGTAGAGAAAAAATTGGGCACCGGTGGGGAGCGTTTTCGCCCACTCTTGATATTCGGACGCCCAATAGACGCGGTTTTCTTCCGCAGACCGCGTCCCAATCGCCAGCAAGTCGATTCCATGCCCTAGATAAAATTTGCAATCACGCGGCCATTGATTGGCCCGCGTGAGGTCCAACACGTTCCCCCGCAAAACGACCTGACCTTCGGGCAGCATGTCACCTGCGACAAGTTCAGCGTCGCTTGGTGCGTTCTGGTAGCCCGTGGCTAAGTAGAAATTTTGACGCAGCTTGGAAATTTCTGTTTCAGTGATTTGATTGGTCTCAATCGCAGAAAGTGCATCTATTTGATGCAATTCGTGGCCCAGTGCATGCGCAAGCTTTGCGCCGATTTCGGAATCAACACCAGTCTTATAATTCGTACGATGGGAGTAGCAGGCCTTGGCCAGATACATCGATTTCCTTGCTGAAAAGGCCAGCGTCCGACTGTCGTTGCCACCAGTGAGGGGCACAAGGCAATCGTAGTTGGCCAAAAGTGCGCCGGTCACCTCACCCAATCGGGTTGTAATAATGCGCGCACTCTCGGGCAGTTCGTTCTCTTGCTCAAAGCTGTCAGTTTCCAATGGCCAATGGCGATGTTGTGCAAAACTATCAAGATCAAGATAATGATTGCCTCTAACACGCATGACGCGAATATCACAGGTTTGCCCCATTCCATAATTCCCACCACGCTTCCTAATCCGCGGATACTTGATCCGAGGATTGACGCGAAGTGGCGTGGACAACGCCATGAGAGGGGAAGATGCTAAAGCGTGTTCAGAGTGATTAAAGACGGCCGGAAGATCAACCACAGGATCGAAATATGCCCGCCCTCCATTTGGTGTAATTAAAATCGCCGTGTATTTCCCAGCATACCAAGTTAGCTCGCTCGAGATGTAATCCCAGAACGTGTCATCGCTATAGGCGCGCTTGAGTTTTACCAGATCAGGGCCGACCAATTGGCCGTCTGCCCCAACCGCATATCCAAGCAGCCAGCCGATCTTTATCCCCTGTGCATCCAAAAGAGTGAAGCTGGGCAGAGAGGGGCAATGCACGAGATGCCATCCCTGCACATGATCGATTACCCATTCATCTGGCGGTGAGGGTGAGGCCGTTTTGGACAGTCGATACTGTCCCTCAAAGGCTTGTTCAAAACGGGTCTGTGCGGTTTCGCTGGCGCGTTGTGCAGCTATCATTGCCTGCTCACCTTTTTGTAAATAGTCAAGATTGATTCCAAAAACCCCTACGGCCGATTTTCTAAATCGAACCGATCAGCGCTTGTGTATGACGGCGACCTGATGCCGTTTCTGGTTGTTATACCCGGCTTGAAATACGAGGCAGCCAGAAATTTCATCCGAAATACTATTTAATTCCGCCTCAATTGCCGGGTCACTATGCTTGAACTTCCGATTGACCTGGAAGCCATAGAATAATTCACCCGTTTTGGTGATCCCCGGCTTTTCCATCATTTTAGGCTGCCAACGAAGATCCTCAATGATGTACATGCCGCCCGGCACCAACTTATGCCACAGCTCAAGAAAACCATTTTGCTGATGGTGCGAGGCATGGGAGGCATCATCGATGATGATATTCATATTGGGCAGGGTTTGTGTGGCCGTCGCGATGTTCTCGCGCGTGTCCATATCGCAGCGCACAAAGTCAAAGCGTTCGTCCTTGAACCAGCTGAAATCTGACACATCCAAGCCGTAAATGTGAGCTTTGCAGAAAAATTCTAACCACATGCGGACAGAGGGCATGTCGTCCGTCACCCGATCTTTGTCGATACCGTGCTCAGGGCCGCCGATCAGCAGCCCCATTTCTAGGAAGTTTATCTTCCGGTCCCGGAAGGGCAAGAACAGCAACTGATAGAGTTCAGTATAGCGATGCTTGGTAGACCCCTTGTCCGACCCGAAGGCGTCCGCCAAGTCAGTCAAGTTTAGCTCTTGCGCTTTCTTAGGGCCTTTGCCCGCTTTAATTTGCGTCGCCTGAGGCGGCACATCCGCAGCCTGAACCGCGACGGGCAATGGTGCTTTTTCGGGGTCAACATTGTGTTTTTGCAGCAGTGAGCCGATCAAACTTTTATGGTGCGGAGCGCCGCCTTCTCGTTCAACAAGGCGTTTGCGCATACGACGACCGTAAAAATGGACCGAGCGGGTATTTTCAGTAATGATCCCTGTGGTGTCAAACTTGCGCTTCAACATGTTGCGCCGGTCTTTGAAGGTGAAAGGATACAGCGCCTCTTGCGGGAGCGCGTATTTCATTTCGCCCGTTTCGCGCAGGAAGTGCGTGATCGCATGCGGCCCCCAAACGCCCCAAGGCTGTTCACTGACATGGACCGGAGCACCCGCTTCTTTGGCGGCGATCAGTTCGTCTTCGTATTCTTTGCCATAATATGTCGGGATAGAATATTCGTCGCTGGTAAATTCCAAAAGGCGGCCCAGCGTTTCGCAGTCTGCGGGCAGGCCCAAAACACCACCATTGATATGGGTCGTGGATTCCCAGCCGTAGAAGTGCCCATTCTCGGTCTCAAACGGACGCATGCAATAGGCATCCGTATCCGCCCAAATCACATTCTGGCTCTTTTCCAGCAGTTTGTACCGGAAAACATCGGAATGAAGAGCAGGGCTGCTGGTGCGCTTGTGCAAAAGAAAGCCGTCTTGCGGCAGAAACTTAGCCGCATCCGCCATGCTCACACCGTCGGGGACGTTTTGCACAGGGCCGTAGTGATACAAAATCACTTCATGGCCTGCATCCACAAAGGATTTGACGCACAGCTGCTCTAAATAGCTTAGTGGACCTTCCATCCATAGCATGCCTATCGTGCTTAATTTCATGTCACTATACCTGCTTATTATCATCAGTATTCTGCCTTTCTTTCTAAGGAGAGTTTCCTTAATATGGAAGGATTAGCTATGATCAGATTTCGAAAAATTTCCTGTACTGGCCTTGAACCTTTGGGTGCTATGAACTTTCATAGTTCAACACAACGGGAGTGGCGGTACGTGGAGGGTGAAAATGCCAAACGAAATGACCGCCCTCGATAGTCCACCACAATGGTACAAAGAGATTTTCCCAGGCGGTCCGCGCACTGGATTTTATGAGAACCACGCGCGTCACGCGCTGCTGTTTGTCGAACGCAGCCCTGAGGTGTTGGTTGTTTCCTTTGACAATTTAGCAGAGGCGGGGGGGCGGCATTTGGCCCGCGAGCCTTGGGCTGGAAAGTTTATTGCAGACAATGGCTGGAGCCATCTGAGTATTTTTGCGCATGGACCGACCTGGTTTCGTGATGCAACGCTGATTGAGCGACTGGAAAACCTGCGTAACAGCGATTTTTTCAAACGGTTTCGTAAAGTGGTCTTTTGCGGCACGTCCATGGGTGGGTTTGCGGCACTCACCTTTGCGCGTTTGTCGCCGGGTTCTACTGTTATCGCGTTCAGCCCCCAAAGCACGCTTGCTGCCGAATTGGCACCATGGGAAGTGCGTTTTAGGAAGGGCCGTGTTCAGGACTGGACGTTGCCATACTCTGATGCGGCAGACGGTTTGGATGACGCAGGACAAGCCTATGTTGTTTATGATCCCTTTGTTGTGCCAGATCGCCAACATGTGGATCGGCTGTCATCAGAACGCGTTGTGAAGCTTTTGGCACCCGGATGCGGGCACAAATCGGCACTCACCTTGCGTCGCATGGATAAGCTAAAACCTGTCATGCATGCAGCGATTGAAGGCGATCTGACGCCACTGCTTTTTGCTCAGATGATCCGCAATCGTAAGGACACGTATATTTATAAGCAGACTATGCAACAGCATTTGCAAGATCGGGACCGGGTGGAATTGGCCATCAGTTTTGGTCATGCCTTCAAGAAACGTCGCCAACAGAAAAAGGTTTGATCGTGTCGCACGAAACCCCACCAACGGAACTGACAAGTGAAGCTTGGGAAGCCGGGTTAGTCGAACTTGTTGAAAAAGAGGGGTTTTATCGCCGCCTCGGGGACAAGCACAGCGCCCTTTTTTCACATCGTGGCAAGACGCTGGTGGTGACGTTTGAGAATCTCGACCACGTCTTTTCCAATGCGCAGGACCGGCTGCCATGGGGCTATTCTTTTGCACAAACAAAGGGATGGTCGGTTCTTGGTCTCATGGCCCATGAATGGAGCTGGTACCGCGATGAGCATGTGCTAGATTTCTTTGATGAACTGCGCGATCAAGGTTTTTTTGAACAGTTCGATAGGGTCATTTTTTACGGAGCCTCCATGGGAGCTTATGCTGCTTGCGCCTTTTCGTCGGCCGCACCTGGGGCGGATGTCATTGCGATCAGCCCACAGGCCACATTGGATCGCGACATTGCCAGTTGGGAAACGCGGTACCGCAAGGCTTGGCGGCGCAATTTTTCAAACCGATATGGGTATGCTCCTGAACAGCTAAAGACTGCGCGTAGTGTATTGTTATTCTTTGATCCAGCGGCCCCGTTGGATGCGATGCATGCGGCGCTGTTTCAGGGCGACAATATTGAGCGTATTCGCTGCCGCTTTATGGGGCATCGGATTATGTCGCTTTGGTCCTCGATGGGTGTGCTGAAAAACATCGTTGAAGCTGCAATGGCCGAGGGTGCTGATCGCACAGAAATTTATCAACTGATGCGTGCACGACATGATACGCCGCGCTACCAAAAAGAGTTGCTAGAACGGCTGGTTGCCAGTGGGCGCAATGACCTAATTGTGCGGCTATGCGCAAGTGTAATTGCGCGTCGAAAAGCACCGCATTTCCGGGGCGCACTACGTATAGCACAACGCCACCTGCGTCTTAAGGATGGAAAATGACACGTATTTTGCTTCATGTGGGGGCCCCTAAAACGGGCACCACTGCGATCCAAGGATACCTTGCTGGACACGAGGAAAAACTGCGTGGACTTGGGGTGAATTATACCCGCACGCAACGCCCTCATATCGCACATAATACCATTCCCAAATTGCTTCAGAAAGGCCAAGGGGCCGCCTACATGAGCGCCCTTAAGGCTGAGATCGAAAGCTCTGATGCCCAGGTACATGTCATTTCGTCCGAGATGCTGTTTCGCCTTCCTATGGCACGCCTGACGGCACAACAGTTTGCCACCCATTTCCCCGCTAATTTGAGTTCAAAGACCCGTGTGGTGTGTTATCTGCGCCGCCATGATCGCTTTATTGAGGCGCTATACAAACAGTTTGTGAAAAACGGCAAGATTGACCCGAACCCACAAGCTTTTGCTCTGCATCAGATGGAAATCCTGAATTTTGTGGCTGTGTTACAGGCATATGCGGATGTTTTTGGTTCGGAAAATGTGATTGTGCGTCCTTTTGAACGCAGCGCTTTTCCAGGGCAGGACGTCGTCCGAGACTTTATTAGCCTGCTGGGGGTCCCGGGACTTGAGGCCTTGCACACCGCAGCGGAGAACCAAATCAACCCTACGTTATCATGCGAAATCAGCGAAATTTTGGGGCAAGTCCGGCTCCATACTGGATTGAACAACCGTCAAATGATCCGCGATATCACGGCAATGAATATTCCAGCGGCCTTTTCGAGCAACGACGTATTTGACCGAAGCACACAGACTCGTATCATTGAGCATTTTGAAGCAGATGATGCGGGGCTTTGTGCGTGGACTGGAAGAAAAAAGGGGCCGTTTTTCGACCGTTCCGATCAAGAGGGTTTAGCGGTGCCGGGCACGGTATCCGATCAGGGTTGGCCCGATCTAGGTGAGGCCGGCAGATGGCGCGCTGCCTCTAGCATCGTTGTCAAAGCGCTTGCCAAACAGGTCAAGCAGCGCTGATGGTGTAGGTATCGATTTAGCCACACCGGTTGTCGAGGCAATTGGTGCAGAGGTAAAATCGCGCTCCACGGGTACGATCAGCAGTGTAGCAATCGCAGTTGAGTAGAAATCTTGGCTCATTAGGACCCACAGAATACTATCACTACCTGTTAGGCAGTGGTGCAATTGGATTGTCAGACTAACAAGGCAGTTGAAGCGTAAACGCCCGTTTCACCCCTGATAATTCCACGCCATCAACTCGTCTAGCTGGTTGATCTTATGATCAGCAATGCGTTCCAGAACCCATGTGAGCCAAGCTTGTGGGTCAACTTTGTTCAGCTTGGCCGTTTCGATCAGGGTGAAGGCGATGGCCATGGAATTGCCACCGCGTTGTGAGCCTGCAAACATCCAGTTTTTGCGACCGATGGCGACGGGCTTCATGGCGCGTTCGACGGTGTTGTTGCCCAGTTCCAGAAAGCCTTTATCAAGATAAGGGCGCGTCTTGGGGAGACGGTTCTGGGCGTTGCGAATAGCTTGAGCCAGTGGCGATTTGCCGGATATTTTGGGCAACTGGGCGTGTAGCCATTCTTTCAGATCATCAAAGGCAGGCTTCGCCTTGGAGTGGCGCAGGGCAGCGCGGGCTTCGGGTGATTGTCCCCGAACCTCTTTTTCCACGCCATACAATTGCGCGATCCGTTTGATGGTCTCCTCGGCGATGGCGGAACCTTGCGCCGTAAACACATCCACAAATTTGCGTCTGATATCCCGTATTCAGAGACCGCCACGTGCGCTGTGGAATGCGCCAGTCAATGCCTTCCAGCAGCATCGCCAGTTTCGCCGAGGTCAGGTTGATCTTGCCATCCTTAGCCGCAGGCCAAACAAACTGGCCCCGTTCAAGTCGTTTTGAAAACAGGCACGCGCCCTGTGAATCCCAACAGAAGATTTTAAGCAAATCCCCATGTCGCCCCGAAAACAAATAGATGACCGGAAAACGGGTCTTGTGCCAGAACCTGTTCGGCCTGCGCTGCCAGTGTGTTTTATCCCCGCCGCATATCGGTTAAACGCGCTTCGTACCCTTGTTGCGTCGGCAGCCCTCTGTTCCTTGGACGGGGGGCTGTATCTTTGTACATCCCGATCTTAGCTTGCCTCCAAATTAAAGAGTTCGCTCGAGTAATTCACACCCTTCGTTAAGCTCTTTAGCAGCCCTGCTGAGAAGCGAAGCCGACCGTCGAATGGATTGCATTTCCTGACTGCGCAGTCCGTGGCGATAGGTCGGACGCGCTGAACCAGATGGCACACCAGCGCCGTGCAGGCGGCAGACGTTCCATCCTAGCTTAGAAAGGCATTAGCAATGCCAGAGCGAATTGTAGGATTACATTGACGTGTCAATGCCCAGCGAAGTGATAAGTCGGTAGTAGCCAAAAATCACAAGTATGAAGAATGCCACCAAAATCAACTCGTGCTTGAATTGATGCGAATGGAAGAAGTCCCGCTCTCGATGGTGTATGACGTCCATTAACTCATCGCCAAAGCGGATGGACAGGAAAGTACCCAATCCCGATAGTATGATGACCGCCCAAAAAGGATAGGGTGTGGTCAGAATCTTCTGCATGAGCCTCGTAATAAGAGTGGTAGAGTAATAGCTATCCGCATAGAGTAGTACCCCGATGTTTATTGCAAAAGCCAAGACCCACACGGCGACCTCAGAGACAATCATTCGTACGCCAAACAGCAGTCTAATTGGAAAATCTAGCAAAAAACCTGCATCAGCAACTGGCGTGCAGAGGACAAAAAAACTCCACGTTAACAGTGCCGCGATGCCGCCGGTCATCAGATCAAACTCATAGCTCAGGTATGCGAAATACCCGACGAAAACTCCACAGAGAAGAATGAACTTGATGATAACTTGCCTTTGAGGCGTAACGGATTTCGTCGGCATTTATTGGGTTTCCAGCAGGGGCTACAACACAACTTAGTTTACGCGTGGCGTTGCAACTTGGCATTGAGCTAGGTCATGGTTGCCTGACTTTGTCCACAACAGCCTGATGGCGCACCTCCGCCCTGTAGAATTTGCTGCAGCGCTGTATCGGATTACCACTCTGAGTCCATTTTTCGACATTGCCTCCCTCTCCTTAATGTTCTTATGATGTTCTCCATAAGGAAGCGCATTTTTACTGGGAGTAACTCTTGAAATTCAGTAGGCGCCAACCAATTCAGCTGACGTTTGATATCTCCACATGGAACTTCACATATCCCGCACCCAGTGTCTAAAAAGTTACTCCGGCGTGGATCGTAATCCCAACAACCATAAGTCCGTTGAGCACCATGGAAAGTCCATTACCCAGATAAATTTCGGGCTTCCTTTCGATCAAGCCATACATCAAACATAGAAACACAGTTGAGATAGCATCGAACGGCACCAAAGACTCCGAAGCATCACGCACATTTGACATCTTCCCTCGGTGTATTCAGTCATCCTTCGATGACTTTCCTTGGCCATGCGCATTTGATTTTGATGATTGGTTCACTTGGACTTGGTGCTGTCGTATTCCTGATGCGAAAGGGCACCCCCGGGGCATAAGCATTTGGGCCGCTTCTTTGTCGCCGGAATATTGCTGGCGAACGTCGTCGTCCTTGGCATTTACGAGGACTCCGATCAACTGGGCATTTTTCACGCCCTCGCAATCATAAGCTTGGCGTCTCTTGCAGGCCCAGTCGTCTTAGTGCGAATGCCCGGCGCGAACACAGGGCGTCGCATCGCGAATGGCCATGTTATGATTGGTCTTATGGCGGTGTTGTTGCAGCAGGGCTCGGTCAGGGTGCAACAGCCCTCGACGTTAAACCGTGGCCGATCATCCTGATAAGTTTCCTGGTGGTCGCACTCATCGCATACCGAACTGGTTTCGCGGAGATGCTTGACGGCAGCTATATCCCCATTGCTTGACCGAGCTGCAAGTCTGGGGGAATTTGCTACCAAACGCGTTCTACTCGGGGAATGCCGGTTTAATCAATGTTTAAGGACGGCGACGCTAACGTGGCCCCGTGGTTAGTTTGCAGAAAAAGGGTCCCGGAAATGCAAGTTCTGATTCTAGATGACCAAATTGAGCGCCGGACTCGGCTTTCGGCGGTGCTGTCCAAGTTCGGAATCCGAATCTTCTTGACTGGCGATCAAAAGACCGCTGACTCCGCGATCCGCAACAGCGTCGTGGACCTGTTCATTGCACAGGAAAGGGTCGGTGGAAAGCTGACCCACTCACTCGTTCTTCTGGCCGAATACCGCAACCCCCTTGCATCAGCGATCCTGCTGACCGACAGGACGGACCCGGATGTGGACGAGTTGTTCCTGCTTATCCCTGCGTTGCACTGCCTGCTCGCGACGAACTGCCCGCCGGAATTGATCCGCAAGCTGGCCATCGCTTCTATGGCGGGCGCAACGGACCAACGGAACAGACTGGTTTTGGCGCCGTCGATGCGGGTCGGGGTCAACAGGTCCTTCAAGCCGGGCTTCTTTTCGCGCCGATTTGTCACCTACGCACCGACCGGACACCGCGCGGTGGCATGAGCATGAAGACCCATCGGGTCTCCCGGTCGATAGCGACAAACACGTAGCGGCGCGAGGTTTCGTCAGCCATTTGAGGCAGATACTTCACGTAGATGTGCCCCTTCTCGGTGATCGCAATGGATAGCCCGGCTCCTAGGCCTTAACCGCCTTATGCATCGGCTCTTGCACCGGCGCCTTGAGATCGCGCAGGTTTCCGACGCCATGTCGACCCAAGCAGCGGTCAAGGCAGGAACCTGTTGCACGCGGGTTAAGAAAACCCAGCACTACAGCCAGCAGGCCATCCAGCGAGATCAGCAGGGTCTTGCGCAAGGCAACCGCTACCGCCTCCTGAGCCGGGGATAGTGTCGTCTGAAGCCTGCGCGGCGATGGCTGCGATCCTCGACACTGTCTCGCATGCGCCACTTCCAGACGGTCTGTTCAGAGATCCCGTGGCGCTCCGCAGCCCTCTAGGCCGGATCATCGCGCGTCTGAAGAGCAGCACGTATCTTCGGTGTTGACTTAGCTTGACTATGAAGGCGAACCAGCATGAAGCGCCCCTTTCCGGATGCACCCAAAAACCGATCTGGCAATGAAAAGTGCAGAACCGTGAGGGTCTACGTGATCATCCGAGATGGGACAGGTAGGCGAAGTCTGACCTTCCCTTGTCGCTCTCCCACATCCGAACACTGGCAACGGCCTCGGCATGCAGGATCGCAACAATTGTGACACTTCGGTTCAACGGCAGTCCGGCGGCAACAAAGCGTTCAGACACTTGGCGCAATGCAACGGTTGGGTCGGGATTAAGCCGCCACCGCCCAAGCATGAAGTCACGGATGCGGACGGCCTTTTGCAGTTGGCCATTCGCCAGCAGATCCCACGGATCATCCCGTTCGTTCATCAAAAGCTGCGCCGGGTCCATCTTGGCCTCCAAATATCGCTGCGCTGAAAAATGCACCGCCCACTCTTTAACAGACCGCATTTGACAAAACTTATTTTACAGATAGGTTAATTAGCAGATATGTTAAATGAAAATCGAACTCGATGAATCAGCTCAACGAAATGTTTGCCACTTTGGGCGATGCCACACGGTTTTCCATCGTCGAAAGACTGCTGAACGAGGGTGAACTGAGCGCCGGAGCGCTTCGGAAAGGTATGACTATTGCACCGCCCGCGGTGTCGCGCCACCTGAAAATACTGCGCTCCGTGGGGCTGCTCAGGCAACGCATCGACAAACAACGGCGCCTCTATTCCGTACGACCGGAAGCCGTACAGACCATTGGCGCATGGACCATGAGCCACCGTGAATTCTGGCAGACCAGCCTTGACCGGCTCGAACTAGCCCTCACTCAGGAAAGTAATCGCAAATGAGCACACTGACCCTCCAACGTGAGCTCGCAACTGCCCCCGAAACAGTCTTTGCTTATATTACCCGGGCCGAAAATGTTGTGCAGTGGTGGGGGCCCGAAGGCATGGGCGTGAAAGACTACAAGCTTGATCTAACGCAAACAGGAAATTGGACCTCAACCTTGGTCAACGCCGAAGGCGGGGTGCACAAGATGAGCGGAGTGGTCACGGCGATAGAGCCACCAAACTGGATGGAGTTTACTTGGGGCTGGCACGACGGCGACGACCGGCGCGGTCACGAAAGTCGGGTGCGGCTTGAGATCAAGTCAAATGGGTCCGGCGGCTCGCATTTCGTCTTAATTCATTCAGACCTCCCTGATGATGAGAGCGCAAAAAATCACGGCAAAGGATGGGCTTCGGCACTTAGCAAGCTCGAACGTATGGCGAACTGAATTTCACCACAGAGGAGAAAACAATGGCTGAAATCACAATGGGTATCTCGTGGGTGTCAGTTATCGCGGGGACTATTATATCCTTTCTGGTGGGCTGGCTTTGGTACTCACCGACGCTGTTTGGCGTAAAGTGGGCCGAGGGGCAGGGTGTGGAGCTGGGTAAAGCCAGCGAAATGCCAGTGGCGGCCATGGGTGCCCAAATCGTTGGATTGTTCCTGATGAGCTGGTTTGTCGGTGTAACAGCCGTTTCATCTGCGCTCTTCACCGTCATTCTTGCGACGATTGCATTCACCGTACTGGCCTATTCATCCGGCCTTTTCGGCAAGAAATCCAGCTACGCGCGCAACGTCGATGCCGGCTACTGGATCGTCTGCCTGATTATCATGGTTCTTTGCCAGGGCGTCGGCCGGAGCCTTACCGGCGCCAGCTGAACCCAGAAAACTTGTACTGCCGCAAACCAAATCGAAAGGAAACGACATGGCTAAATATATCTTCGCATTTCATAGCGGACCTACACCCCCCAAGCCCGAAGACATGGAAGGCGTCATGGCAAAATGGATGGCCTGGTTCGGCAAGATGGGCGATGCCGTTGTGGACGGCGGCGCACCGCTGGGCCAATCCAAAACCGTCGCTGCTTCCAATGTCAGCGATGGCGGCGGCGCCAATCCGCTTTCCGGCTATACCATTGTGCAGGCCGACAGTATCGACGCTGCATGTGAAATGGCAAAGGGCTGTCCGGCACTGGCGTCCGGCGGCAGCGTCGAAGTTGGCGAATGCATGCCAATGTAATCGCAATTCAAATACATTCTGGAGCGCCCGGTTGAGCTGGGGGCTTCAGACATCAGAAGCGAAGGAGCACTCAAATGACAACTGAACTCTGGTATCTTTTCCTATCTTCCATCGTGCTGGCCGTTCTGTGGATCCCTTACATCATCGGCGTGGTCAAATATGAGGGGCAGCTCGCACCGGAGGACTACACAAATCTGCGCGAAAACGAACAATCGCCGGTTTGGGTAAAGCGCGCCAACCGCGCTCACCTCAATATGGTGGAGCAGTTTGGTGCATTTGCAGGTCTTGTCCTGGTTGCCCACGCCGCAGAGATTTCAACGATCGCAACGGCGACAGCGGCGGCAGTGTTTTTTTGGGCAAGGATTGTGCACGCACTCATCATGCTCACTGGTTTTGCGCAGTTCAGTGCGCGAACGCTCACATTCACGCTGGCGTTTTTCTCACTGATGGTTATCGCGTTTAAAATCGCAAGAAAATCGATCTGAAACGTACCACTTGGTTGTCACCACAGTGCCGCCATTGATGAAGCTGTTGGCAGCTTCCTGCCGGGTAAAAAGGAGAACCGAACATGAATGCCCCCGAAATCGCAAACCGCGAACAATGGCTGGCCGCCCGTAAGGCACTGCTGGCTGAAGAAAAGGACCTTCAGCGCAGGCGCGATGAATTGAGCGCAAAGCGCCGCGCCCTTCCATGGGTGACTGTTAAGGAAGGATATCGTTTCGCAGGGCCGGATGGTGAAATGGCACTGATTGATCTGTTTGGCGACAAGAGCCAACTTATCGTGCAGCACTTCATGCTTGGCGCAAACTGGGAGGAAGGATGCCCGTCCTGTTCTTTCTGGGCTGATGGTTTCAACGGAACCACCGATCACATGGCGCATCGTGACGCGGCTTTTGTCGCGGTGTCCAACGCGCCGT
>CBDTVL010000095.1:0-13520 GCA_965363755.1 uncultured Sulfitobacter sp. | reverse complement strand
CGCATGACCGCCGCGCTTGGCCATCCCACGTTACGTCTGATCCGCTACAGTATCGGGGATTGGTCGCTGGACGGCTTGGCACCCGGCGACTGGCGCTGGGGTTAAACGCCAAGATCGGCGCGCCGCGCTTTGGTCAAACCTACCACAACAAGCTGATAAGACGCGACAATATGTTCGCAGAGTTCTTTATCGTTCAAGCCCGGATCACCATAGACTTGCAACCAACTCATCCCGCGCGAGGCCAGGTATGGTGCGGGGCGGATGCCCGGCGCATCTTGCAGCACTTCAAACGCCAGCTTTGACACCTTGAACGTGACTGCATCGCGCCCTTCATTCCATCCACAGACGGCAAAGACTTTGCCGCCCACCTTCCAGACATCTGAATTGCCCCATTGCACAACATGTGTGGTCGCCGGCTGGGCGCCACAAAATGCGTTGATCTGGTCACGTGTCATCATGCAGTGATGCATAGAGGACCCCCCTGTCAGTTGGAACTCTCTTTTGCATCAAAACGAGGGATAAAGAACTCTGCCACTGGACGCACCGCCCCCTAAACCCTATATAATCTGTCAGGAACAAGATGAGGCCAACATGAACCAAGCCCCCCAACCACTTGAAGGTGCCCCGCTGATTGCACCATCGTCAACCGAACACCCGCTTTATGATGCGGTGGTTGAGGCCTGTCGGTCCGTCTATGACCCTGAAATTCCGGTCAATATCTATGAATTGGGATTGATCTACACTGTTGACATAAACGATGAAAGTGAAGTGAATATCAAGATGTCGCTCACTGCCCCGGGGTGCCCGGTCGCGGGTGAAATGCCCGGGTGGGTCGCCGAGGCAATCGAACCTCTAGCCGGAGTGAAAACCGTCGACGTGGAATTGGTCTGGGAACCGCCTTGGGGCATGGACATGATGTCAGACGAAGCGCGACTTGAGCTGGGATTCATGTGAATCGCCCGGGTTCTCGGAGTTATCCCCCAAATAGTGCAGGTTCGACATCTGAACCTCATACTTTTGCAACAAAACCGTTACAAAGAATGCCCTAAAGTGGACGCACAACAGCTGCTGTCCCCTCAGCACGCCGATCTTTTAGCCGCACTTGCTCTTGCAAGGTCGGTTTTTTATGCACTCAGGCAGAATTGACAGCGGCGCTACTTGAGCCGCAGACAGGTACACCTTAGATTGGGGTCAAAGGAGAACATTCTCATGTTCGGAATTCCCGGCAAACAGGCCGTCACCATAACGACAAAAGCCGCCGCGCAAATCGCGAAACTGATGGAGAAAGAGGGCCATTCCGGCCTGCGCATCGGCGTCAAGAAAGGCGGCTGTGCAGGTATGGAATATACCATGGAATATGCCACCGAAATAAATCCGCACGACGAGGTCGTCGAAGCCGAAGGCGCACGCGTGATGATCGCCCCGATGGCCCAGATGTTTCTGTTTGGTACCGAGATTGACTATGAGGTCAATTTGCTTGAGGCCGGTTTCAAATTCAATAACCCCAATGTCTCCGAAGCCTGCGGCTGTGGTGAATCAATAAAATTCAATGAAATGTAGACGGATTGTCCCGGTCGCGGCGGGCTGCTAGGAACACGATCAGATTAGCAGCGGGGATGAGACATGCGACGCAAGATGGCAGCCGGAAATTGGAAAATGAACGGCCTTAGCGCTCAGTTGATCGAGTTGGATAGTCTTGGCGCAAGCCACACTGCAGCCACTTCCGACATTGTCATCTGCCCGCCGACGACATTAATCGCCCCAGCTGTCGCACGCACAGAAAATAGCCCTATTTCAATTGGCGGGCAGGATTGCCATAGTGCTATCAAAGGCGCTCACACCGGTGATATCTCCGCCCCTATGCTGGCGGATGCCGGTGCAGCCTACGTCATCACCGGTCATTCAGAGCGCCGGCAGGACCATCACGAAGGCAACGACGCCATCCGCGCCAAAACCCAATCGGCTTGGGCCGCCGGTCTCACCGCCATCCTGTGCGTCGGAGAAAGCAAAGACCAACGTGACGCCGCCGAGACACTGAACGTCATTGCAGAGCAACTGGCTGGTTCGGCGCCCGATGATGCGACGGCGGACAACCTTGTCATCGCCTATGAACCGATCTGGGCGATTGGTACCGGGCTGGTTCCCACGCCGGAACAAATCGGCGAAGTCCACAATTTCATCCGCGCGACCCTAAAGGATCGCTATGGCGACCAGATTGCCAGCGGCGTGCGCCTGCTCTATGGCGGCTCGGTCAATGCGGGCAATGCAGCGACGATATTCACCATTCCAAATGTCGACGGCGCATTGGTGGGAGGGGCAAGCCTGAAAGCGGTCGACTTCTCGCAGATCATATCGGCACTCGAGCAGAGCGCCACCTGACCTTTCCACTGTTCAGAAATACGCAGATCCACCAGATGTTAAAGGCGACGCCTTCACCAGAAAGCGTCGCCTGTCAAAGTTGCGTGGTCTGAAATGCGCGGTAGCGCGCTATTTTATTATGATCTCTGGCCCCATCATCAGGGTTGGCAGGAAGGTGCTGATGATCGGGATATAGGTCACCATGATCAGGAAGACGAAAAGCACCGCAAGGAACGGCAGAGCGGCGCGCACCACACTCATCATCGGCATACCCGCAACACCTGAGGTGACAAACAGGTTCAGGCCAACCGGTGGCGTGATCATCCCGATTTCCATGTTCACAACCATGATAATGCCGAGATGGATCGGATCAATCCCAAGTTCAATAGCAATGGGAAACACCAGCGGTGCTACAATAACAAGCAGACCAGACGGCTCCATGAACTGACCACCGATCAACAAAATCACATTGACGATGATCAGGAACACGATGGGACCAAACCCGGCATTCAACATCGCCCCGGCAATTTGCTGCGGTATTTGCTCGTCGGTCAGCACATGTTTAAGAATCAGCGCGTTGGCAATGATAAACATGAGCGTGACAGTCAACTTACCTGCGTCAAACAAGGTATCGCGCGTATCACGGTGAAAAAACACCGTGACCAACGCCATTGGCTTGCGCATCAGGGACAAGTTGACGGAATCTTCCCCCTCGACATGTAATGGCCCCATATCGCGGTACACAAAACACGCAATGAAAAACGCGTAGACCGCAGCCACAGCGGCTGCTTCGGTCGGGGTAAAGATACCGCCGTAAATGCCACCCAGAATGATGACGATCAGGAACAACCCCCAGGACGCCTCGCGCCCGCTGGCCCAGACCTCTCCCCAACCCATCCACTCGCCTTTGGGCAGGTTTTTGATCTTGGCCATGGCATAAATCGTCACCATCAGCATGCTGCCGGCCAACAAGCCCGGAATGACGCCTGCCAGAAACATGCGGCCTACCGAGACATCTGTGGCACTGGCATAGACCACCATCACAATAGAGGGCGGGATCAGAATACCCAGCGTGCCTGCATTGGCGATCACACCCGCCGCAAATTCCTTGGTGTAGCCGACCTGACGCATCCCTGCGATCACAATGGATCCGATGGCAACAACTGTTGCAGGGGAAGACCCGCTCAGGGCGGCGAACATCATACACGCGATGACACCCGCAATGGCCAGCCCCCCCGGCAAGTGCCCAACCAGAGCAATGGAGAACCGGATGATCCGTTGTGCCACACCGCCCGTCGACATGAACGACGACGCCAGAATAAAAAATGGGATCGCCAGCAGCGTATAATGCCCGGCCATCGCCTGAAACAAAGTCTGGGCAATTGAGGATAGCGATGTATCACTCAGTACAAGCAAGAACACGATGGATGACATGCCAAGGCTCACGGCGATCGGCACACCGATCAGCATCAGACCTACGACCATGGCAAATAGTAAGACAACGTCCATGATCAGTCTCCAGCGTTCAGATGTTTAACGTCTTCGACCGCTTCTTCAGCCTCGTGACTCACGATCAGACTGTCAGTCTCACCGCGGATCAGGCGCATGGTGGCCTGAATAAACCGAAATAACAGCAACCCCATTCCAAATGGCAGGATGGCATAGGGAATAAAGCGCGGGATTTTCTCGTATGCCTCACCCTCGTTGACCAAGGGTTCTATCCAGGTCAGCCAGCTTGGCATCGGAATATCAACCACCTCGTACCATGACCGATATGAGGTGCGTTTCATTTCTTCAAACCCGGTCGGAAACCAACGGCCAGTGGTCTGCGGCAGGTTGGCGAAGTTCGCCCAGTAATCCCAGGCCCCTTTGAAGACAAGAAACGCGTAGACAATGCAGACAGCAGCAGCGCACAGGGCAAGCACTTTGCGCACGGGTGGTGAAAACAGGTTGACCACTACATCAACGCCCAGATGCGCCGTCACCTTTACGCCATAGCTGACCCCAAACAGGACCAGCCAGGCGAACAGGAACGTGGTCAGTTCCAATCCCCAGATCAGGCCGGTGCCAAACCCGTAGCGCAACACGACATTGATGAAGGTGATGATCGTCATGCAGCCGAGCAGCAACGCGATCATGGTCTCTTCAATCTCGTTGACAGCACGACCCCAAGCGGTCTTCGGCTCATAAGGATTGGACATCACGCGGCCCCCGGATTGCAGATAACAACATCCGGCCCCGACACCGGGGCCGGATCCAATTTGTTCGGCGGATCTAGTTCATCGCCGCATTGATTGCCTGAGCGGCGTCAATGTTGTTCTGACCCACGTCATCCTTGAACTGGCCCCAGACCGGCTTCATCACAGCCACCCATTCGGCGCGCTGCTCTGGCGTCAGTTGACGCACCACGCCACCAGCGTCGATGATGGCTGTCTTTGAGGCTTCGTTCACCGCAAAAGCCTCTGCATTACGGGCCAGTGTCACTTCTTCGACAATGGTGCTCAGCTGGTCGCGGATGTCCCCATCCATGCTCTCCCACCAGTCGCTCGAGGTCACAACCATGTAGTCGATGATACCATGATTGGTTTCTGTCACGCCGTCCTGAACTTCAAAGAACTTTTTCCCGTAGATGTTGGACCAGGTGTTTTCCTGACCATCCACAACGCCAGTTTGCAGGGCACCGTAAACTTCGGAAAACGCCATTGGTTGTGGCGATCCACCCAGAGCGGCCATTTGCGCTTTCAGCACGTCCGAATTCTGCACGCGGAATTTCAAGCCACTTGCGTCCGATGGCGACAACAGAGGTTTGTTGGCGGACATCTGCTTCATCCCGTTATGCCAGAATGCCAGGCCCAAGAGGCCGCGCCGTGTCATGCTTTCCTTCATCGCCTGACCAGTCTCGGACGTCTGGAATGCATCTACAGCTGCAATATCTGAGAACATAAAGGGCAGATCAAAGATGCGGAACTGCTTGGTGAACTGTTCAAATTTGGACAGCGATGGTGCGGCCATTTGAATGTCGCCCTGCAGCAGGGCTTCCAGAACCTGATCATCGTTATAAAGCGTCGAATTCGGGAACACCTCCATGCAGGCCTTGCCGTTCATCTCGTCGTTGACGCGCTGTTGCAGTAGCGAAGCAGCGATGCCTTTGGGGTGTTTGTCGGTGTTGGTCACGTGGCTGAACTTGATGACTATTTCGCCTTCTTCACAGGACGCAAAGGCGGCGTTTGATGTCACAGTTAGAGCCAGTGCCGTGGCGGCAGCGGTTACAAATTTCATTTTGGGTCTCCTCCCCAGATGTTTGCTCAGTTTCTCTGAGCGTCAGTAGCAGCGTTGCCCTGCATTCCGGGCTGGCTAAGCGTAACAAAGCCGATTGCGCAAATCCGCTCAACACTTTGTGATCAAAAAACCGGATGCTAGGTAATATTATTAATTTACAAAGTGTTACGTTCTGATCTTAAACGCCAATGTCTCGGCTTTCATTACGCTGTGCGAGAATCCGCACAGTCGTTTGTGGTGAGTGTGTGGAAACCCGCACACTCACGCGTTTCGAAACGCTTCGGCTCGAATCCCATGTTTGGCCAACTTGTCATAAAAGGTTTTGCGCGGCAGCTTCAGGTCCTGTGCCGCGACGCTGGCCTGACCACCCGCCCGCTGCAGGGCCGCAACCAAAAGCGAATGTTCGATCTGTGACATTTGATCGTTCAGTCCCAGATCGTTTGACGCAGTGGGCGCAAGTTCCTCGCGAAAGCCAAGTGCAAAACGCATCGCCGCCGACATCAGTGCACGTGCATTACCGGGCCAGTCTTGCGCCAGAAGCGCAGCAATGACCTGTGGTGTGATGTCAGGCGCGGTCAGACCCGCCTGTTCGCTGGCCTGTGCAACATAATGACGAAACAGTATCGGAATATCTTCTGGTCGTTCAGCCAAAGACGGGATGCGGACCGTCATTACTTGAAACCGATAAAAAAGATCCGCATTAATTTGCCCAAGGTTTGAGGCTTGCGTCAGATCAGCCGTGCTGCCCGCGATCACCCGTGTTGTGGTCCCCTCATCCAGTGCCTCGATCAACGCAATCTGACTGTCTGCTGGCAATGCAGCGATCTCATCGATAAACAGACTGCCATTCCTGGCCGCCTCCAACGCCGCACTGAGCCCCGCGCGGTCCAACCCGGAACTTGCACGCTTCACAAACGGCCCCTTGGACAATGCAGAGCTTAGGTGAATGACTTCCGCGACTTTTGACACACCGGTCCCCGGGGCTCCGGTCACCAGAACCTCGGTCTGGGTCTGCGCCACACGCCTGACATGTGCGCGCAGGACTTCGGCAAGATCGGAGGTCCCAAACAACATACGCGCGGCCGCATCGCCGGTTTCCAGTTGCATCCGCAGGCGACGGTTCTCCAAGATCAATTCGCGAGTCTTGATCGCCCGTTCCAGCACCGCAATCAGCTCAGCGGGCGCACAGGGTTTCTCGAGAAAATCAAATGCGCCCTGCCCCATGGCTTTTACCGCCATCGGGATATCACCCTCACCCGTCAATAGAATGACAGGCAGATCGGCATCCTGCTCCAGCGCGTAGCTGAGCAGATGAAAGCCGTCGCGCCCCGGCATCCGGATGTCCGACAGAACGACCCCTGCAAAGTCTGAAACGATGTGGTCTTTGGCCGCAACAAACGACCCCGCAGTGATCGGAGAAAGGCCAGCCAGCTCAAGCGATTGTGCCAAAGCCTCGCGGACCGCCAAATCATCTTCAACAATCAGAACCGGCGCACCACTCATGCTGCTTCCTTATCCTGCCATGGATCTAGCTCGACCGAAAAGACAGCGCCTCCGGTTGGGGCGTTTACGCCGCGAATGTTGCCGCCAAAGCTCTGCACCAAACCATAAGAAATCGAAAGTCCCAGCCCCATGCCTTCAGCGGCGCCAACTTCTTTGGTCGAATAGAACGGATCAAAAATCTTCTCGGGCGCGCTAATGCCGGGGCCAGTGTCAGACACTTCAACGGTCACGCGGGCTCCGGCTTTCACACTAATGCCTATGCTCAGAACTCGTTTTTCCTGACCCGCCATGGCATCCGCAGCATTCGATATCAGATTGACCATCACCTGCGCCAAGCGCACTTCTCCCCCCTGCACCCACACCGGATGACTTGGCGGCGTCCACTGCAAATTGATGTTCCCCTCGCGCAGCTTGGCATCGGCGAGTTCAAGCGCGCTCTGGATCACCGGCACGATATCAACACGGGTGATTTCGCGGCTTTCCTGCCGCGCAAAGGCTCTCAGATTTTTAACAATCCGCGCCATCCGATCCGCCATATCTGAAATCCGGGTCATGTTGGCGGTGGCCACTTTTACATCGCCGCGTTCAAGATATTGCGCGCCATTCTCGGCAAAAGTCTGGATCGCCATCAGCGGTTGGTTCAATTCGTGGCTCAACCCGGCGGACATCTGTCCAAGTGCTGACAGCTTGCTGGCCTGCACCAGATCAGCCTGCGCGCGTTGCAGTGCAGTTTCGGCTTGTCGACGCTCTGCCACTTCGCGACGCAATTTTTCGTTGCTGTCAGAAAGTGCAACGGTGCGGGCGGCGACCCGACTTTCCAGCACCGTGTTGGCCTGAGCCAGCGCGCGACGACGTTCCGTTGTAAGGAACAGAAGCGCTCCAAAAGCAAGCAGCAGCCCAGCGACGGCCGCAGCCTGCAGCGCAGCCAACCGACGAGCCGGAGCCACATCTACCAGAACCTCGCCGGTCATTCCAATCACAGGAAGAGGCCGCGACAAATGAATAGCCCGCTTTGGAAGGTAGGGGCCCCAGCCCAATTGCCAGACCTCATGAACATCCGTGTATTTAACCGAGAACGGCAATGCCGAACCTTCATTTGGCACCAGCCCAGGTTCGCCCACTGGCCGGGTCCAGAACAACAACTCGGATCGGTTCGAAATAAACACTTTACCCGCCACGTCGGTAAAAAGTACCGCCGGGTTGCTGCCACGCCAGTCAGCCTCGAGCCGATCTATGTCCACCGCAACAACCAGTGCTCCGATCACGCGCCCGCCCTCTGCAAAAGACGGTGCGGCGAAAAGATAAGCGCGCTGGTTCAGCGGCTGGATCACCGCATGATCGGTCCCAAGTGCACCGTGCATGGCCCTTTTGAACATAGCCATTTGCGCGACATCACCCCCAAGGCTACCGTGTGCTGAGACAAGAACCCGGCCCGAAGGGGCAACAAACATGACATCCAGTGCGGCGGTCTTGTCAGCCGCGGACAATAACAACTCCTGAACAGCCCCTCGGTCGCGCCCAAATGCCAATCCCTGCAAATCGGGATGATCCGCCAACAGAACCGCCATTTCCTGAAAACGCCGTAACTGGCCAGTCAGACGATCGCTGGCCAGCACCAGATCGGCGCGCCCTTGCAGTGCCAACTGGTCCAGCGCCTGCAAATACCCATAGCGCCCGACACCGGCTGACATTGCCAATGCGGTGACCAAAAAGCCTGCAATAATCAGAGCGCGTCTGGGCCAAGTCGGTTCCATAAAATCCACCCTAGCAAACCCACCCTTGCATTGACCAGACGGCGTTGCTTTGATGCGGGGTATGAAATCTTTGATCCATTCACCGACTGACCCTGATTTTGTTCAGAACCCTTATCCGTTCTACGCTGCGGCCCGGGCGCGCGGCCCCCTGCAGTATTGGCAAGACTATGGGATGATGGCCGCATTTTCGCATCAGGCTGTGCATGCCCTGTTGCGCGACAAGCGGCTGGGGCGCGCAATGCCGTCAGAAGATGTGGCGACGCCTGCTGCCCATCTCGCGCCGTTTTACGCGATCGAGGCACATTCGATGCTCGAACTTGAGGCCCCACGTCACACCCGCCTTCGGAGTCTGGTGCTGCGCGCATTCACGTCGCGCAAGATAAAGGCCCTTGGACCCGAGATCTCGCAGCTCAGCCACGACTTGATTGACGCGATGCCGACAGGTGAATTCGACATTCTGCGCAGCTTTTGCACGCCGCTTCCGGTGATCATCATCGCCCGGCTGCTGGGTGTCCCCGAGGCAATGGCACCAGATCTGTTGCGGTGGTCCAACCAAATGGTCGCGATGTATCAGGCCAACCGCACCCGACCGATCGAAGAGGCCGCAGCGGCAGCGGCAGCAGACTTCGCTGAATTCATGCGCAGCTACATTGACACCCGGCGCACGCGCCCTGCTGATGACCTGATCACCCATCTGATTGCCGCCGAAGAGGATGGCGAGAAACTAAGTACAGATGAGCTGATCACCACCTGCATCTTGCTGCTCAATGCCGGACACGAGGCCACGGTTCACAGTCTCGGTAACGGCATAAAGACACTGCTGGAGCAGAACACACCCCAATCCGCGCTGGCCCCGGATGCCATCGCAGCAACGGTCGAAGAGATTCTGCGCTATGATCCACCGCTGCATATGTTCACCCGCTATGTCTATGAAGATGCCGACATCTTGGGCCACCGCTTCAAGCGAGGCAATGAGGTTGCGTTGCTCCTAGGCGCCGCTGGGCGCGATCCGGCTCTCTGGAACCAGCCCGACAGCTTCCAGCCGTCCCGCCCCCTCACCGCGCATCTTGCATTTGGCGGCGGGGTTCACTTCTGTGTCGGCGCCCCCCTAGCCCGGTTGGAACTGTGCACGGCCCTTCCGATTCTATTTCAGCGGTTGCCAAACCTGCACCTCACTCAAACACCGAGCTATGCTGACACCTACCATTTTCATGGCCTGAGCAGATTGATGGTCACGTCTTAGTTTTAGAGTCAGAACCTATAAAGCTGCTAACTGCTGGCCGTCAGTTTATTGTGCGCTTTGGCGCGCTGGCTTATCGTGTAGGCCACCTCGTGAATACGACCTGAGCGATACAGTTCTTCAAAACCAGCGTAACCATCGGCGTGCATCCAGCCGGTGTAGCCTTTGAGGTGGCCGATTGTTCGCATGCCCTAGCGATCAACATTGAACTTAGTCCAGGCCGCCGGGGGCGCATCGCCAGCCCAAGGCCATCCATCTCTGGCATATGTCTAGAACCCTGCGGTCTTTGTCCTACCAGTACCCACTTCTCGGCGAATGCCATCAATCGACTGCCGTGCTCTGGGTGCCTGCATCTTCACCGGCGCATCATCGGCGAATTTTGCCTGTCTCTTCAGGACATGGCGACCTATGGCACCGGCCAGCGGTTCCCAAAGGCGCCGTCGATTGGCCGACCCAATCAGCCGGGGTTGAACGATTTAGGTCAATGCCGTCTCCGTCGAGCATCTCTGACTGCCGGTAAAGCGGCAGATGATCCGCATACGTGTTGACCTGAACACGGGGCAGCAGACCGGGTCCGGGACGACCGCGCTCAATGGGACGCGATGGCAATCGCGGCCCGGCTGATCTTCTCACAGCAAGTGCCCGCAGAGTGCACTGCCGATCTGGGCCGTTCGTGAAACTGATGGGAGACGGACGCGGCCGTTCACTGCGTTTTGCACCAAGATCCGTTGTTTGAAAAAGGCGATCTTGACTCGGGAAGTAAGATGGCTGGCAGGAGTGTCCTAAGATTAGATTTCGCGAATTGCCTCCCAAGCCATCTCTTTTGGTATAAAGATCGCAATTCCCGGATTGCTCCTCGGCGCTTCTTGGCGTCAACTGGCGGCATTAATGAATAGGTTAAGGAACGTAGTATGTCCCAATGGGTCACGCTTGATTGCAATGGCACGCCGCATTGCCGTCATGAGAATGGCTTTGCTTGCTATGACGGTAAATTCTATCTGTTTGGAGGAAGACGTATCCAGCCTGTCGATATCTTCGATCCTGAAACGAATACATGGACGCATGGCGCGCCGCCACCGATCGAGATTCATCACTTTCAGCCAGTGATTGTAGACCATCAGATTTGGCTCTTAGGCACAATGACAGGGTTGTTTCCTCGGGAAACTCCGCTGGAAACCGTCTTCATCTATGAACCCGAGGCGGATCGCTGGCTTGAGGGGCCTGAAATACCTCAGGGGCGACGACGCGGCGCTTCAGGCTGTGCGCTACACAGTGATGGCTGGATTTATGTCGTAGGCGGTATTGTGGATGGGCATCACGCAGACACCCAAGCCTGGTTTGACCGGATCAATCCCGAGACCGGTGAGTGGCAGATCTTGCCAGATGCGCCCAACAAGCGCGATCATGCGCCCTGCGCGATTGTTGGCGACAATCTATATTTCTTCGGTGGACGCGAGACAGGCCGGCACAACGGTACGGATTACAATGCGCTGTTTTATGCCACGATCGGGGATGTTGATGTGTTTAATTTTGGCTCGCAGGAATGGTCGGTTCATGCCGAGCAGTTGCCTGTGCAGACAGCGGCAGGCGGAACCGGCGTCTTAGGGGAGAAGATCCATTATGTGGGTGGCGAAGCGGGCCGTATGGAAGCCTTCACCGAGATGCAGATATTCGAGCCATCAACTGGAAAATGGTTGTTGGGCGCACCGCTCAATCGCGCGCGACACGGCACCAATTGCTGTGTACATGATGGCAAGTTGTGGATTGCAGCAGGCAGTGGTGCCCGGGGCGGAGAGCCTGAGTTGACGAGCGTCGAAGCAATTGCGATTGAGTGAATGGAAAGCCTTGTCCGCTAAATAGCTCGAACCGGACCTTCGCTGCACAACGCGGCAATGGCTGCTGAGCGGACCAAGCGGTCATTGAGCTTTTATTGGGTTTGAAACCATCTGCACCGGGCGAAGCTGATCAAAGGCGATGTGAAGCACGTATGCAAAAGCTGAATAGGTAAGTGTCAGCTTGGTATTAAATGCCAATGCGCCCCCAAGCGTATGACTGCCGATCCAGATAAATAGCGGGCAGGTTATCATGACGGCCGCGATCTCATGCTTCAAAGCGTGGATGATACCTAAGTCGTGCGGGCGCTCACATGCCAAACGGTCAGTGTACTGCTTTTCAATTCTGACAAAAATCGTGTTGTAGATGAGAGACCAGATCAGGATTGCGATGGGCACAACGTGACCAACGCGAACCCTTCAACGATCGATGCTCCGGCCAACTGGACGTAAACGGGAGATACAAATGCGATGCCAATTAATTCGAAGCTTGCCGTCTGAATTATGCGCACCTGAAAAGACCTCAATGTCATGTTTTTCCACTCGCCCTTCTTAAGAGCAACGCATTGGGCAAAGGCGGTCTCCAATTGGGCACGAACGCGGTTCAAACGACCGTCAAGCTAACATTGATCACAAACAATTCCCTCAACAATGTCGCTAAAAATTGTTTTCTGGAACTGGTTTGAATGTAATGTAAATCACACAAGGTGTTGTTTTTTTTGGATGTTTGAACGTAGGTGTTGGTTCCTTACGCCTCTGGTTCATAATCCCAAGGCATCAACTCGTCTAGCTTGTTGATTGTGTGATCAGCGATGCGTTCCAGAACCCTCGTGAGCCAAGCTTGTGGGTCGACTATGTTCAGCTTAGCCGTTTCAATCAGCGTGAGGGAGATGGCAATGGAAATGCCGCCGCATTGTGATCCGGCAAACATCCAGCTTTAGCGACCGATGGCGACAGGCTTCATGGCGCGTTCGGCAGTGTTGTTGTCCAGTTCCAGAAAGCCTTTATCAAGATATGCGAAGCCGCCGTTCGCTACGGCCAGTCCTGCGTCAGCTTATAAAAACAAAACCGTCTTTGCTTCTGTCGACGACCGGCTCTATTGCCCAAATGAGGAATGGTTCATGCCCTTGAGCTTCCCCATTTGAAACGATTGTTAACCACGCTTGGTTGTGCCGCCGCTCTGGCGGCATCCTCAGTTGGCGCACAAGAAAAGCCGAACATTTTGTTCATCATGTCTGATGATGTTGGAGCTACGAACGTCAGTGCCCACGGCGACGGCATTGTGGGCTACGATACTCCCAACATCGACCGCATCATAAATGGCGGCATGAAGTTCATTGATTACGATGCCGAGCAAAGCTGCACTGCTGGCCGTTCGGCTGCAATCACCGGGCAATCACCAATTCGGACTGGTCTGCCGAAAGTTGGGCTGCCCGGAGCTGATCTGGGTTTGCGCAAAGAAGACCCGACGCTTGCCAAACTGTTGAAGCCGCATGGGTTGAAGTGGTCCGGCAAAATTGGACAGGGTGTTAAGATGTATCCAACACGAATGAA
>CBDTVL010000094.1:0-13530 GCA_965363755.1 uncultured Sulfitobacter sp. | reverse complement strand
GCTTGATATGCAATAACACGGCATTTTCCGGTGTATCCGTGTGGTGTTCTGCGCTGCTTTTTGATCCATCATCAAGGTCATCCGTCGCAAGCCCCACGCAACAGCAAGGTGTCCCCATCAAGTATCAAATCGGTCGCCTCGGCATCCGGCCCCGCGACCCAAGTTGCGTCCGATAATCCAAAATTTTCGATACAGTATTTGGTTGCCTGATGCCGCCCTGCCTCACGCGCCCCGTCTAGCGACGCCGACACCGGCGACACGCTGATCTGAAACTGAGCCTGATCATCATCAACCTCCGCAACCTTGGTCTTGAAATACTGCCCGTCAAAGGCAAGCTGAGATTTGCGCTTGTTGCAGCCCGCTATCAGAGTGACAGCCAACAAACTAATGAGGATGACGCGCATCAGACTATTCCGCCGCAACCGGGCGGCACCCATGGGTGCGCCACGCAGTGGCTTGCGTCAGATAAGACCAGCCAAACGCATCATCGCTATCGCCATGGGCCTGCAAATGCGTGAGTTTTTCCAGCGCCTCGCCGAGCGTAGGATGATGGCCTGCAGGCACCCACCACATCACAAAATGCATCTTGCCCAACACTTCAAACCATTCCGCCCGGCGCTCGTAGAATTGTTTGTGGACAGTGCCCCACACAAAAGTCTCAAGCGCCTCTGCGCTTTCCCAGACGGTCAGATTATTGACATATTGCGGATCATCGCCAATTGCGTTTTCAGTGTTGCCGGTTCCCGGCTCACCAGAGCCTTCCATCATCCAGACAAATCCGGGCATACGTTTGCCCAAGCCATTAATGCGGTCGAGGTTCTCCATGAACTCGGCAACACGCGGATCATCAGTCGGCGCAAGAAGGCGACCGACATTCAACTCTGCAAGGTGGTAGGTTTGTTCCGACAATTCGCTCAATACCTCAAATACCTATCTCGTCGGCGCCAACAAAGCGGCCAACGCACTGTTCTTTGCAGCTTCCTGATCGGCAGCAGCACAGAGATCGCTTTGCCCGACCGTTACGCCGTAATCGCTCTGAAATTCACGGGTCAGCACGCTGGTCATCACATCCACGCCGCCGCTTTGCGTCTTGGCTGCAGTTGATCCGCGCCCTTCTGCATTTCGCTTTTTGTTCACGTTTGCATAAAGGCCGCTGTCAAAACGGTAGCGTGGGCAGGTTTGGGTGATCTGCTGCGCCAGACGTGCGGTCCCGGCATAGTCCGGCACCGGCAAGCTATAGAGCTTTTGCACCGCTGGGTCCGAAAACGCCCGCGCGGGCCTTGGGTTAGCATCACACGCCGCCAATCCGGCACAAAGCGCCAAAGCTGTCACTGCTCTAACCGCCAATTGTCCAGCGATAACCATCATTGATCCACCTCAAGCAAGTAAGTGCCAATCCGGCTGCCTTCTGCGATCTCGGCTTTGGCGGCGGTACAAACCGTTTCGGTCGCGGCACCTTCGGCAAGTTTGTGTTTGTCCATGAACGCAACCTGCATCACAGAAATATCCTGGGACGGGTCAACCATGCCTAACGTTTCAGTGCTGGTGTCAAAACCGTCGGCCTTCAACTGGTCCATCACCACCTCGGCATCGTCACCGACAACAGCCAAGTTGATGCTGATCTGCGGGCAGGCCAGCGCCAGTTGCTTGGCGGTCGTGGTCGCCATTACTGCATCCACAAAATACACTGGCGCCGGACGGTCCGCAGCCTGTGCCGCCGAAGCGCACACGGCAATTATGACAGCAGCTTTGATCACTCTGCAGCCACCGCAGATACACGCCCGGTCCGCTTATGTTTGATCCGGTCCTCGATCTCATCCCGGAAATGGCGGATCAGTCCCTGAATCGGCCAGGCTGCTGCATCGCCTAGCGCACAGATCGTATGGCCTTCAACTTGTTTGGTCACGTCAAGCAGCATGTCGATTTCTTCAACTTCGGCCTCACCGGTCACCAAACGGTCCATCACGCGCATCATCCAGCCGGTGCCTTCCCGGCAGGGTGTACACTGACCACAGCTTTCGTGCTTGTAGAACTTCGCCAGCCGCCAGATCGCTTTGATCACATCGGTCGAGTTGTCCATCACAATCACAGCTGCTGTTCCAAGCCCTGACCGCTGCTCGCGCAGGTAGTCGAAATCCATGATGGCGTCTTTCATGTCTTTACCGGGGATCATTGGCACTGACGAACCTCCCGGGATCACTGCTTTAAGGTTATCCCAGCCACCGCGAATACCGCCACAGTGGGTTTCGATCAGTTCTTCAAATCTAATCGACATTGCCTCTTCGACGACACACGGATTGTTCACATGCCCCGAAATTGCAAACAACTTGGTGCCTGCATTGTTGGGGCGACCGAAGGACGAAAACCATTCCGGCCCGCGGCGCAGAATGGTCGGCACAACTGCAATACTCTCGACGTTGTTCACCGTCGTCGGGCAGCCATATAGCCCCGCGCCAGCAGGAAAAGGCGGCTTCATCCGCGGCATGCCTTTTTTGCCTTCAAGACTTTCCAGCAACGCGGTTTCTTCGCCACAAATATAGGCCCCTGCTCCGTGATGCAGATACAGATCAAAATCATATCCCGAGCCACAGGCATTCTTGCCGATCAGCCCCGCGTCATAAGCCTCATCAATGGCGATCTGCAGTGCTTCTTTTTCGCGGATATATTCGCCGCGAATGTAGATGTAACAGGCATTGGCCTGCATCGCGAAAGACGCGATCAGACAGCCTTCGATCAGCGTGTGGGGATCATGGCGCATGATCTCGCGGTCTTTGCAGGTGCCGGGTTCGGATTCATCCGCATTCACCACCAGATAAGCTGGGCGTCCATCACTTTCTTTGGGCATGAACGACCATTTCAGCCCGGTCGGAAAACCGGCGCCGCCGCGACCGCGCAAGCCGCTGTCTTTCATGTTCTGGATGATCCAGTCACGGCCATTTTTCAGAATGCCCGCAGTACCATCCCAATGGCCCCGTGCCTGCGCGCCTTTAAGCGTGCGGTCATGCATCCCATAGAGATTGGTAAAGATGCGGTCCTGATCTTTCAGCATGTGGACTACCCTTGGTTGTCACGGCGCGCACGGCGCATTTGATAAATATTGACCATCGCCCAGATCAGCGCGGCCAAAGCAGCAAAGTCGAACAACAGCGCATAACGCCCCGGAAGACCGATCGACGCGCCAATCACCTGAGCCGCCAGCCAAAACACCATCGAACCGGCAATGACCAGCGCCACAAGGCGACCCTTGCGCGCAACAGCCGCGTCTTTGGCGATATTGTGATCAGCGTTCAATCAGAAACGCCCCGCTACGACTTCTTACTGCGTTTTGAAAATTCGGTTTCGCCACCTTTGGCCAGAACCTTGGCTTGTTTGATCCATTCGTCGCGTTCGATGCGGCCTTTGAATTTCAACCGGTCGTCGACCCACTCAATTTCCTTTTTGCGCCACCCGGCGACCTGATCAAAGTGGTAGACACCCAGCTCGTTCAATGTGCCCTCCAGCTTGGGGCCAACCCCTTTGAGGAGCTTTAGGTCATCCGCCCCACCGGCGCGCGCCGCTGTCAGCATCTCTGGCTTTCCGTCACCTGCGACGGGCTGGCGTGCAGATGCTGCGGGCGCTTTGGCAGGCGCCGCCTTGGCAGGTGCTTTTTTGGCAGGTGGCTTCTTGGCCGTCGGAGCGGCCTTTTTGGGAGCCGCCTTTGCCGCCGATGCCTTTGGCGCCGCTTTCTTTGCCGCAGGGGCCTTTGCAGCCGCAGGCGGCGCTTCAGCTTTTGCCTCCGGCGCGGCGGCGACTGGAGCGGCGGCGGGCTTGGGCACTTCTGTTGTTGTCACAGGAGACGCCGCTGTCTGCGACATTACAGAGGATTTCATCGCCGGTGTTTCGGCCTCAGATGCGCACTTAACTTTGCTCAGGATCAGACCTGCCACAACGGCGATCACAATCCCCGCAACCAGCGACATAAGAAAACCGTAAACGAACAGCCAAAGCAACACTGCAATCACTGCGCCGGAAATCACTGAAACCTGCCACCACTTGCGTGTGCATTCACTCATTGCAGAACTCTGGTCCATTACGTCCCCCTATCGGTCGCTTTATGCGGCTCATTTATATACGCCGTCTTTTTTTGCACGTTTGGAAAATTCGGTCTCAGCTCCGGCGGCAAGCAGCTTGGCTTGCGCGATCCAACCATCACGGCTGGCCCGACCTTTAAACCCTTCAAGGTTCTGATCAACCCACGCCAATTCATCCGCCGACCACTTGGCCACCTGGTCAAAATGGTAAAATCCCATGCCATTCAGCGTTTTCTCGAGCTTCGGCCCCACACCTTTGATCATCTTGAGATCATCGGCCCCGGATTTGCGCGGCGCTGTCATGAGCTCTGGTTTCTTACCCGCACTGGCAGCGGCGGTTTTTGCGGGTTCAGCCTTCGCCGCCACAGGCGTCGCCTCTTTGACAGGGGCTTTCTTGGCTGGCGTTTTCTTGGCCGCTTTTTTGGCAGTCTTGCCCAGCCACGGCATGGTCAAAGGCACTTCGGTTCCGTCAATCCGCTTGATCGTATCGCCAATATCAACGGCAAGCTGCGCACTGATATTATACTGGGTTTTGCCACTGTCATATTCGGTCAGGCTGGTCAGCCCACCCAAAGGCTCTGCCGCATAGCGCCCGTTCTGCGGCCCCGGCACAGGCACTTTTCCGGCGGCCATCTGATCAATAATCTCGCCCATGCGCGCGGCGGTCAGGTCTTCGTAATAGTCTTTGCCTATCTGCGCCATTGGCGCGTTCGAACAGGACCCAAGACATTCGACCTCTTCCCAGCTGAACTTGCCATCATCCGACAGCATGTGCGCTTTGGGCGCGATCTTGTCCTTGCACACGGCGACAAGATCCTCTGCACCGCAGATCATGCAGGACGTCGTGCCGCAAACCTGAACATGCGCAACAGACCCAACCGGTTGCAACTGGAACATAAAGTAGAACGAGGCAACCTCGAGTCCCCGGATATACGCCAGCCCCAACATATCACTAATATGCTCGATTGCCGGACGGGTCAGCCACCCCTCCTGTTCCTGTGCACGCCACAACAGCGGAATGATTGCGCTGGCCTGACGACCCTCGGGATATTTCGTGATCTGTCCTTCGGCCCATGCCTGATTGGCTGGGGTGAAGGCAAAACTATCGGGCTGGTCTTGGTGCAGTCGGCGGAGCATTAGGTCGTCTTTCTGTGCGCGTGGTGGGCGATGGCGCCTTCGGCAGAAGTCTTTGAAAACGAATGAAAAGGCGTGTCAGTGCAGAACATCAACGATCAATCTCCCCGAACACTACATCCATAGAGCCGATGATTGCGGCCACATCAGCGAGTTGATGCCCCGTGGCCATGAAATCCATCGCTTGCAGATGCAGGAAACCCGGAGCGCGGAGTTTGGCGCGGTAGGGTTTGTTGGTGCCGTCTGCCACTAGGTAGACGCCGAACTCACCCTTGGGCGCTTCGACGCAGGCATAAACTTCGCCTGCTGGCACGTGAAAGCCTTCGGTGTACAGCTTGAAGTGGTGGATCAGGCTTTCCATCGATGTCTTCATATCGCTGCGCGAGGGCGGCGTGACTTTGCCACGTGACAATATATCACCCGGCTCGTCGCGCAGCTTGGCGATGGATTGTTTGATGATGCTGACCGACTGGCGCATTTCTTCCATGCGCACCAGATAGCGATCATAACAATCGCCGTTTTTGCCAATCGGCACCTGAAATTCGAACTCGTCGTAGCATTCATAAGGCTGGCTGCGCCGCAAGTCCCATGCCATGCCCGATCCGCGCACCATGACGCCGGAAAAACCCCAGTCCAGCGCGTCCTGCTGGCTGATGATGCCGATATCAACGTTGCGCTGTTTGAAAATCCGGTTTTCAGTCAGCAGCCCGTCGATGTCGTCCATCACCGCCGGAAATTCATGCGCCCATGTTTCGATATCATCCAGCAAAGCATCTGGCAGATCTTGATGCACTCCACCGGGGCGGAAATAGGCCGCGTGCAGACGCGCGCCGCAGGCCCGTTCGTAAAAAATCATCAGCTTTTCACGTTCTTCAAAGCCCCAGAGCGGCGGCGTCAATGCGCCGACATCCATGGCTTGTGTGGTCACGTTGAGCAGGTGATTCAACACACGTCCGATTTCAGAATAAAGCACCCGGATCAGGCTGGCACGGCGCGGCACCGGCGTATTGGTCAGCTTTTCAATCGCCAAACACCAGGCATGTTCCTGATTCATCGGGGCGACATAATCCAGCCGGTCAAAATAAGGCAGGTTCTGCAGGTAGGTCCGGCTTTCCATCAGCTTTTCCGTGCCACGGTGAAGCAGACCAATATGTGGATCGCAGCGCTCTACGATTTCACCATCTAATTCAAGCACCAGACGCAGAACACCGTGGGCCGCAGGGTGTTGCGGGCCAAAGTTGATATTGAAGTTGCGGATTTTCTGTTCGCCGGTCTGAGCATCAGTAGACCCGTCATCATAGGTGTTTGTGCGGATATCGCCGTCCATCATTTGGCCTCCGAACATGTACGCTTGGCAAGCGCATGGGATTTTTTCGCGACCGGTGTTGCCAGAACAAGCACAGACGCAGCGGCGGCCAATGCCAAAATCTCAATCCAAAACGAGATCATCAGCGCTTCTCCAGCTCTTGCAGTTTCATTGCCATCACCCACAGCAACACAATCGCGACGGGCGAAATGACACACGCGAATGCCCAGTTTTTGTTAATCCCGAAATGGGGCAATAGCTTCAACAATGGTACGACGGTTGCAATAACAAGGACGATCCAGATCAGGAATTCCATCACTTCGTCTCCTCTTTCTTCTCATCACCGGGCAGAATGTATTCGGCCCCTTCCCACGGTGACATAAAGTCAAACTGGCGGTATTCCTGAACCAGTGACACCGGCTCGTAGACCACACGTTTTAGCACCTCGTCATAGCGCACTTCAGTATAGCCAGTCGTTGGAAAATCTTTGCGCAGCGGATACCCGCGAAATCCGTAATCTGTCAGGATACGCCGCAAATCTGGGTGCCCGGAAAACAAGATACCGAACATGTCGAACACTTCGCGTTCAAACCAGTTTGCGCTGGGGTGTACGTCAATGATCGAGGGCACCATATCCTGCTCGCGGATGCTGAGCCGCAACCGGACACGATGATTCTGATACATCGACAACAGATGATAGACGACATCAAAGCGTTTTGGTCGCTGCGGATAATCGACGCCAGTGATGTCCACCAGTGTTGAGAACTTGCAGGTGCTGTCGGCTGTGAGAAATTCGACAAACCCGACAATATTGGCAGGGGCGACGTCGATGTTCAGTTCGTCCTGAGTAATGTCCCACGCCAGCACGCAATCTGGGCGTTTCAGCTCGATGTGAGTTCCGAGTTCGTTCAGAGCGTCGTTCATGATCTGATCCTGTCTGCCAGCGGCTTAACGGACAATGGTGCCAGTCCGGCGAATTTTGCGTTGAAGCTGCATAATGCCATAAAGCAAAGCTTCGGCCGTGGGCGGACAGCCCGGCACGTAAACGTCGACCGGCACAATGCGGTCACATCCGCGCACCACGGAATAGGAATAGTGGTAATAGCCGCCGCCGTTGGCACAGGACCCCATTGAGATCACATAACGCGGCTCAGGCATCTGGTCGTAGACTTTGCGCAGAGCCGGGGCCATTTTGTTGGTCAGCGTTCCGGCCACAATCATCAGATCTGATTGGCGCGGGCTGGCGCGCGGCGCTGTGCCAAACCGCTCCAGATCATACCGCGGCATCGAGGTATGCATCATCTCAACCGCGCAGCAGGCCAGACCAAACGTCATCCAGTGCAAGCTGCCGGTGCGGGCCCAGTTCACCATGTCTGCCATCGATGTGAGCAGAAAGCCCTTGTCCTGCAGGTTGGCATTCAGTGCCTGCGTCGACGTATCCATATCAACACCAGCGGTGTTGGCCCCAACGGCTACTCCCATTCGAGCGCTCCCTTTTTCCACTCATATGCAAAGCCAATTGTCAGGACCGCTAGAAACACCATCATCGACCAGAACGCAGCCATACTGCCGTCTTTGAAGGCCACGGCCCAGGGGAACAGAAACGCGATTTCGAGATCGAAAATGATAAACAGGATCGACACCAGATAGAACCGAACATCAAATTTCATCCGCGCATCGTCAAATGCGTTGAACCCGCATTCATAAGCTGAGACTTTTTCCGGGTCCGGGTTGCGCACCGCGATAACTACGGCAGCCAGGATCAAAACCAAGCCCAGACCAATGGCGACGGCCAGAAATACCAGGATGGGAAGATATTCCCTCAACATTTCGTCCACGGGGCAGCTCCTATTCTTGCGCGCTAGGCACAGGTCAATCGGCGAAGATGACTGCATTCGGGTTTACCCCCCGCTTGGGGCAGGGTCAACCAAGGCCGCTCGCGATTTACGCACCTATTTTGACACGCGCCCATCCGAACTGTTGCTGACGCTGCGAATTGGAATTTTATATCCGATTGCAATCGGAAGAAAACTGTTGCGAAACACACCACTGTTGTCCGCAGTCTATATAGAATGCGTGCCCTGCGGGGCACGCTCTTTCAGGTCAGGAACCTCCGCGAACTCGGTCAAATCGAGCTTTGCTTGACCAACCTTCTGCACCCAAATGGAAAAAGTTCCGTTTGAGCATCTTCATCCAAGCCAACGATATTTAATCCCTATCATTTTGGCGCGCTTTAGCAGTGCATTGATCAGGACAAAGAGTATTACGGTGCCAAGGCAAAGGATGAAATGCAGCGGTAGACCCTTCACATTTTCGCACACCGATTGATCAGGTTCGCATATCAAGTAAACAAATAACAAAAAAAGGGCCGCACAGTACTACTGTTTTTGCCCATTGGACAAACGGCAAGGGGGATACGGTTCGGGTTTCAGCGGTGGGCGCGGCGGGATCATTTGGTCTCGAACAAAGGACACTTTTTATTTCATTTCAGCAATCTATTATAGATAGTGCTGAATAATCGGCCACACCACATGTCAACCATTCAGTCAGCCATCCACTCGGCCTTGCGCTTGTCAAAAAACGCGCCAATCCCTTCGGCGGATTCTTCGCTGGCCCAGCGTTCCGTCAACGCCTTTATCGTGATCTCAATCGTGCCCTCGTCAATGCGCGGCCCCAATCGCCGCGCCAGCGCTTTGGCCGCCCCCACTGCCCCGGGTGCACAGGACAGATAAGGCACGACTTCGTCTTCAACCCGCGCTTTCAAGTCTTGCGCCGGCACGACTTTGGCCAGCAGCCCCAGTTCAACAGCCTCCGCCGCACCAAAAATGCGTGCTGACATGAACACCCGACGCGCGCGACCTTCGCCCATGCGTGACACCACATAAGGGCCGATTGTAGCGGGAATGAGCCCAAGACGGGTTTCGGTCAGACCCATTTTGATATGGTCCGCACCAATTGCCACGTCACAGACCGAGGCAAGACCAACCCCACCGCCAAACGCATTGCCCTGCAGCGCCCCGATCAGCGGTTTTGGCATGGTGTTGAGCGCCTGTAACGCATAAGCCAGCTTGGCCGCTTCACGTCCCCGAGTCTCATTATCCGCGGCCATCTGTTCGCGCATCCAGCCCAGATCACCGCCTGCGCAGAACGACGTGCCGGCACCGCTGAGCACAACCACACGCACAGCATGGTCAGCGCCAAGTTGCTCGGCCGCCTGTTTCAATTCAGCCAGCATTTGTCCGGACATCGCGTTGTGCTTTTCGGGTCGATTCAGCATTAGCGTGGCGACACCACGCGCATCCACATCAACCCTTATGGTCTCAAACATGTCCGCCCCCTAGCCACGCAAGGCCCGCGCCATCACTGCGGCCTCCTCCAGCACCTCAGGATCAAGGCCAGTCTCATAACCAAGCGCATGCAAATGTCTCACCAGACCTTCGGTCGCAACATTGCCCGCTGCTCCCGGCGCAAACGGACATCCGCCCAATCCACCAACAGCCGCATCAAAGGTCCGCAGACCCAGAGACAGCGACGCGTCAATATTATCAAGCGCCCGTCCGCTGGTATCATGATAATGCCCCGCCAGTCGGTGGATCGGTACCACTTCGCGCACCGCCAACAGCATTTTTGCAATACTGTCCGGCGTGCCAGCCCCGATCGTGTCGCCAAGCGACACCTCGTAGCAGCCCATTGCAAACAACGCGCTCGCCACTTCGGCCACCTTGGCCGGATCGATCTTGCCGTCATAAGGGCAATCCGTCACGCAAGACACATAGCCGCGCACGGGAATATCAACATGCCGTGCTGCGGCGACGACCGGTGCAAATAGATCCAGTGATTCTGCAATCGTCGCGTTGATGTTGGCCTTGGAAAACCCTTCCGAGGCCGAGCCAAATATCGCGACCGCGTCCGCCTTTGCGGCAACAGCCTCGTCGAATCCACGCATGTTTGGGGTCAGCGCGGTATAAGATACGCCGGGCGCACGCTTGATGCCGGCCAGAACCTCGGCACTGCCCGCCATCTGAGGCACCCGCTTCGGGCTCACAAAACTTGCCACCTCAATCCGGGATAACCCGGCTCGGCTCAGACAATTGACCAAGGCGATTTTGTCCGCGACCGAAATATCGCGTTCTTGGTTTTGCAGACCGTCCCGTGGGCCGACTTCAAAGATCTCTACCTGCTTGTGCATTATGTGCCTTTCCTGGCCGTTCCGCTCAGCCTGCGCTGCCTAATTCGGGATGTCCATGACCCGATCAACACAGCCTCAGGCCGTCGGCACCGGATAAAACGATTTTGTATAAAAATCCTGCGCGCCATCGCGCGCCCGTGCCGCCTTGTAAGCCGGGCGTGCTTCAAGCCGCGCGCGATAGGCCTGCAGCCCCGGGAACGGATCAAGTTTCACGTAATAAGGCGCTGCAAACAGATTGAACCCCATCATCGCATCCACCGCGGAAAACCCCGAAAGCAAAAGATAGTCTTGGCCGTTGAGCATCGCCTCAAGCGCCTTCAGCGTTCCCGCCAGTCGCGCCGTATTCAGCTTGATTACAGTGGCTGACGCCATCGCGGGATCACGCAGAAACAAATGGCTCATATTCAATTGCTCAACGACGCTGGCCATGGTCTCGGCAAACCACATAAGCTCTAGATAGCGGGCACGTTCTGGATCGCCCGCAGCCCGACCAAACCCATGTTCTGGACGCGTTTCGCACAGATATTCAACAATGGCGCCACTTTCAAACAGACCTTGCCCGTCAATCTCCAACCCCGGCACGCGGCCGGCCGGAGAAATGTCGACGAACGCCGGCACGCGCAGCGATCCGTCGCGGATCTGGTACTGCACAATCTCGCAATCAAGTCCCATTTCATGCAGCAGCCACAGCACCCGGAATGACCGTGAGAATGGAACATGATGTAATCTAATCAACATCTTCTCCCTCATCTTTCAACCGAACCAACGCCGCTCCGGCCTCGACCTGCGCGCCCTCTGCGGTCAGCACTTCGGCCACAATACCGTCACGTGCCGCGAGCAAGGCGTGCTCCATCTTCATCGCCTCCAACACCGCCAATCGATCGCCTTTGACCACCGCCTGACCGGCACGTGCAAACACCGCCTTTACCAGCCCTGGCATCGGCGCCTCGATCAGGTTGCCGTCGCCATGGGCACCGGTAATGCGCTCTAGCGGATCAACAATGCCGTAAGTGATGCCATAACCATCAAACACCGTAACGGTGCCAGGCCCAACTGACACATCCGGGGCCGCCTGCCCGTCAATCTCCCACACTCCAGCAATCCGTTCTGCCAGTATTTCTGCGCCCGGCACTGACCAGCACTGACGATCTGGCCCCTCGGCCCGCATCACCGCGTCAAAAACCTCTCCCGACTGATCCAGCGTCACCGTGCGCGCCAAAGGCTCCCACAACGTGAACCCGGCCTCCGGGCCGCCATCTTCAACCCGTGCCGCCGCCATCGCCGCAGACACGGCGTGCCTCGGTTGTGGCGCAGGCGGGGTAGTCAAGATATCAATGTCGCGCGCAATCAGCCCGGTATCAACATCCCCCGCAACAAACCCTTTATGCGCCGCCAATGCCCCCAGAAACGCCAGATTGGTCACCGTTCCGGCCACCTGCGTCTGGGCCAAGGCCTGCCGCATCCGCGCCAATGCAATCGCGCGCGTTGGCCCATGGGTGATCACCTTGGCGATCATCGGATCGTAAAACGGGCTGATGGTGTCACCCGCCCGAACGCCGCTATCCGCGCGCGCGGCTTTTGAGAACTGTAAATGGCGCAACGTTCCCGTCGAAGGCAGGAACCCAGCCGGCACATCTTCTGCGTATAATCGCGCCTCAAAGGCATGGCCGCTCAGCGTCAGCTGGTCCTGACCCAGCGGCAAAGCTTCACCTGCGGCAACACGCAACTGCCATTCCACCAGATCGACACCGGTGATGGCCTCCGTTACGGGATGCTCCACCTGCAACCGCGTGTTCATCTCCATGAAATAGAACCGGTCGCGGCGCAGACCTTCGCTGGCATCTACGATAAACTCCACCGTGCCCGCGCCTTTGTAATTTATCGCCTCGGCGGCCCGGACCGCAGCCTCTCCCATTTCGGCACGCATATCTTCGGTCATGCCGGGGGCCGGCGCCTCCTCTATCACCTTCTGATGACGGCGCTGAAGCGAACAATCGCGCTCAAACAAATGCACCGCCTGAGCGCCATCTCCAAAGATCTGAACCTCAATATGGCGGGGTTTAGAAACATATTTCTCAATCAGAACGGCGTCGTTGCCAAAAGCCGTGCGCGCCTCGCCTCGGGCACTTTCAAGTGCTGCCTCAAACGCGTCCGGCTCTTCGACCAGACGCATTCCCTTGCCGCCACCCCCTGCGACGGCCTTGATCAGCACCGGATAGCCGACCGCATCGGCGCGCGCAGCCAAAGCGCCCTGATCTGCACCGTGATACCCCGGCACCACCGGAACACCGGCCTTTTCCATCAATATCTTAGCAGCATCTTTTAATCCCATTGCGCGGATCGCATCTGCATCCGGCCCGATGAAAACCAACCCCGCCGCCTGTACCAGTTCCACAAACTCGGGATTCTCAGACAGAAAGCCATAGCCCGGATGAATCGCTTGTGCACCCGAATCCAGTGCCGCCTCAACAATCACATCGCCGCGCAGATAACTGTCTTTTGGTGCCGACGGACCGATATGCACAGCCGCGTCGGCCATCTGCACATGCTTGGCCCCTGCATCCGCATCGGAATAGACCGCGACGCACCGCACGCCCATCCCTTGGGCGGTTTCAATGACGCGACAGGCGATCTCGCCCCGGTTTGCAATCAGGATTGTGTCAAACATCATTCTCTCCAAAATCCTCAATCAACCGGAACCGCTCGCAGACCAGCTCCATCTTGGGGTCAAACCCGCCATTGCGCCCAAAATACGCCGCATGGCCAGTTTGCCAGCCTTCCAAACTATCATCCTCGCCCTCCGCCAACGCAAAACCTGCATCCACATCGCA
>CBDTVL010000093.1:0-13551 GCA_965363755.1 uncultured Sulfitobacter sp. | reverse complement strand
CGACGGACTTTTGCGGTAAACCGGTGACAGCGCCGGACCGCCGTTTCCCACCCGCCTCTGTCATCACCAACGATCCGGGGGCAAGAGCCCGCCAACGAATCGCGGGTTTTGGCCGTACGATTCGGGTTCGACACAACCTTAAGGGGAACACATTTCCGCCACATTTCAGAGGTTTAGGTGCTACATCTGGCCAATCCCGGCTCCGCCAATGCACCCCACAGCGCGGAGGATGCGCGCAAAAGGTGCCGCAAGGTCCACAGAACGCCATCGTTAATACATTGTAAATAAAGATTAAAAGTTAATTAACGTGACGTCTGAGCACACTTATAGGAATCGAGAAACAGTTAGTTTCCGATTAATACCTTTTAAATGCCTTAGAAATGATTGCAACCTATAGGTGTAAAACAAGACCAACAGGGAGAACGAAAATGTATGTAGATTATTATTCAGTTGCCCGTACCCGTCGTATGTCCGCTTTGAACACCTTGAGCCAACGCAAACAGGAGTTGCCCGGGTTGCCCGGTTCATGCCTGTCGCTGCGCGCCTCAGAGGCTAAAGTGCTGGCAAGAATTCAGTTTTCATCGCGCCGGTCGTTGGTCCTCTAGGTCCAATTTTTGCAAACCAAAGGCGGGGGAAACCCCGCCTGCACATCTCGCAATTTTGTGCCAGCCGCCACGGCAGCAGCGAAACAAAACTCACCTCACATTCAAGAAACGCAGCAATTTTGCGCCTACCCCAATCGCCGATTCGCCCTGCAACGATCTTTTGCACGAGACCCGGTCCGCACAGCCCCTAAAGCACCGGCACCTGCTAACAGAAACCAAATGCTGGCAGGCAGCGGGACAACTGGCACGGACTCTTCGATTTCTTCGATCCTGGTTGCGTAGACAACATCATCCAAACGAAAAACTTCGCTTCCGGTAGATTGTTCAACGCCGAATGATACCGACCCAAATTCAGCCGAAGAGGTAATCCCAAAAAAGCCAGTGCCAGGCTTGGACAGATAATCAGACATTTTAATCGTTTTACCAGCGGCGGTGACAGTCAATTTAGCGCCAGTAAGCGCGCCACCGAAGCTGCCGCCAAACGCAAAGACCAGATCTGGAAAGCTGAAAGTGTGTACGCCTGATGGGGTGCCGTCCGCGTTGACTTCACCCATGAACTCGCGGCTGCTGTTCACATCACCGGGGTCCTGAATCAATGGTTGACCATCAAACGCATCGCCATTGCCGCCATCCGGGCTGCCCTCGTACGAGAAGAGCAAGGTGCCAAATGTTGGCGTTTCACCTGATTTCACGGTGCCCGGCGTCGCGGTCGAAAAATCCTCAGTATACGCAGTGGGCCCTGCAACCGCGAGAAACGCGTTTTTGTCGGTAAATACTTCCAAAGCTGCAGAGACGCCGTAAGGTGCAAGTACCAAAACAGCAACAGCAGCGCAGGAAGTGGGCCCAGCCCAAAAGATACGTTTCATTCATCCCCCCCTAAGGGATTGGGAGGGCGTACAAAAACACAACGCCCCAACCATTGATGATACAGAAATTTGGTTGCTTTACTAGCTTGTGATCGGCGTGAGTGTGTCGGACCTGCAGTGTGCTCAGATCGTGTTACACCTGCTTGAACGGGAGCGATTATGCCTAACCAATTGTAAATACTTTTAAAAATCGTTTTTTTTGAGGGAATCTCAGGCCGGAACACCAGCTGAGCTGAAGTTTCGAGGTCACATAAATTGGAAACAATGGGGCCTTATTGCGCATTTTGAACGCAATTGGAAAACGGTAATTCTATTTGGGTGCGGCAAAATCAGTCAATCTGAGCGGGATCTTTTCATAGAATCCGGTCAGATCGAGGTCAAGTTTCTGAGCTTTCTCTAGGCAAACAAGACGCCGATCTTCAATGGTTCCTTTGCCCAGACCCATTTCAATCGCCGCGAGCAGCGCATCATGATGGTGTTTGACTTCTTTGAAGGCCTCGCTTTGGCTCAGGGTCTCATCACCTAACACGATGTAAACTCTTGTCAGGTTGGTTTTGCCTTTCAAGTCAATATTGCCTGCGAAGAGCACCGCCAGGTCCTGCGTCATATCGATCGTGTTTTCCGCCGCCACAATATCGAATTCTACGTCACGGCAGGCAGCTTCGACGCGGGCCGCGACGTTGACGGTATCGCCGATGACCGAATAGTCAAAACGACTTTGGGAACCGACATTGCCAACACAAGCGTTCCCTGTGCTGATACCCACAGCGATGCGGATCGGTGGTCCTGCGCGGCTCTGATTGAAGGCCTTGATCGCAGACCGCATTTGGATTGCACAACGGCAGGCGCGCGCGGCGTGGTCCGTCACTTTGGTCGGGGCATTCCAAAATGCCATGACCGAGTCGCCGATGAACTTGTCGATGGTTCCTTCCTGATCCAGTATTTCGCGGCTCAGTTTATCGAACAGTTCGTTCAGCAAAGCGACAAGTTTTGTGGCATCCATCGTTTCACTGAGCGCCGTAAAATCACGCACGTCACAGAACATAACGGTCACAGGTTTGGTCACGCCGCCGAGTTCAAGTTGATATCCGCTCTTTTCAATCTGGTCGAGAACGGTCGGTGCAACAAATTGCGAAAAACTGCGCCTGATTTGCCGTTTGTCCATGTCTGTGACAACAAATTGGTATCCCGCAACTGTGGCAAAGGCCAAAAACCCACCGACCAATGGGAACGTCGCATCAAACAGAACACCGTAGGTCGTATAAGACAGCCAACTCACCAATACGACCAGGACCGCGCTGACAAAGCCAGTGAGAAAAGACCAGACCGGACCGGACAGCGTCATTCTGTATCCGACGACGGCTCCGAGCAGGATCAGCGCGAGAATTTCCATCCCCTCGATCCAATCCGTCCGTTTCAGGTAAGTACCAAGCAGGATTTGCTCGACGATTTGCGCCTGGATTGAGACCCCGGGAATGCTTTGACCGAGTGCTGTGGCGCGAATATCCAAAAGGCCCGCTGCAGATGTTCCAACGAATACGATGCTTCCGTCCAATTTCTGGGACAAATCTGCGTTGTGTTCTTTTTCCAAAACGCGATGCGCCGAAATAAAAAGATCGAAATTGTCTGGCCGAAATTTGACCCAGATTTGACCATCGGGCAGGGTCGGGATGTCGATATCGCCGACTCCTATAGCATCTATGACGCCTTGGCTGCCTTCAGTACCCCACAAAACAAGTGCACTCTCGCCGAACGCAACACGAATGGCTTCGAGGGCAAGGCTGGGAACCGGGCCTTGGGAACCGTTCCAAACCAATGGCACAGTTCGAACCACATTTGCTTGTCCAAATGGATCAACGCTGACGCTACCAACCCCGGCGGACGCATTCTTCAAAACAGGAACGATTGTGGTTGATGCCCCCATCACAGGCAGGACATCGATCAGGTTATCTCCAAATTCGATGACATCCGCCAAAGGAGCTTCCGTTGGTTGATCGATCTCAGGCGTACGGGCGATTCCTAGGACAACTGGAATGTTAAGGAAGGTTTCGGCCAATTGACTGTCAAAGTCTGTTTGCTGCAGGTTTTTGCGCGCGCCATCGGGCAAACCAAGATCAGAAAGAGCATTTCGTTGCAGAAAGTTTGACGGCGAATACCGGTCCGCTTCGGCAAAGAGAACATCAAATACGACGATCGCAGCGCCATAGGCTTGCAGTTGGGTAACAAGATCAGCAACGACGTCTCTTGGCCACGGCCATTGGCCCAACTCGCGTAACGACGCTTCGTCAATGTCTACAACCCGAACCCCCACATCCTGATAGGGTCGGGGTTTGATTTGTTGCAGACTGTCGAAATAGAAATTGCGCCCGGCCTGGATCGGGTAAGGATCCCAAAGCCGAATGAACACCAGGCCAATCAGTAAGACCAGCCCAAGAATGAATTGAGTTCTGTCCATGACTTAGAAGTCACCAACAAAAAGACAGCTTGGACGCTTCAACTTTCATCAGCGGCCTCATTATAACCGCCACCCGAGCTTTCACCCCCGCCCGAGCTTTCACCCCCGCCTGAGCTCTCACTCTCGTTCGAGCGATCGCCGGAGTCTGAGGCTTCACCTTTTCTCTCATGCGATATTGCAGATTCCTTGGTTACAGTTTTTGCACCCACCTCTCCGCACCGTTCCACATGCACACGGTAGTCTTGGTCAAGTGTCTCTTGTGAAACCACAAATGGAAAATTCTCTCGCAGGATAGACTTCTTGGCGTCTTCGTCACGAGGTTGCTTTATGCGCCTGCGAGTGGCGGTCACAACTGCACAGCCGCCGGAAACCCGTGCGCATGCATTGTTGCGGGTACAGATACTGACCTGGCCAGAGAAGGTGACCAAATTCGTCAAACGACGGTTGTCGACGGAAAAGTCAAATTCTGTGCCTCTGATCCCCATTGTCGCGGTTGGAGTGCGCAATACATATGCGGGTTTGGGGCTGCGGCCAGACAGAAACCGAAAAGTGCCGCCGAGCGCTTGTACGGCAAACCGGCTTGCCTTTTTTCCACCCGAAAGGGTGACATCTTCGATTAGCAATTCCGATGAAGGGCCGACCACAATTCGGGTCCTGTCAACAAATGCGATTTGCAATTGCCCAGTGGCATCAGTTTTGAGTAAATCTCCAGTAGAGATGTTTGACTTCAATGCGAGTTTCTTGGTTACTTTGAGTTGAGTGACTGTTGCGCCCTGCGCAATATTAGTGACTTTTCCAACAACCTGAGCCCACGCTGGAATCCCACCCCAGAACAAAACGCTAAGACAAAACCACGCAACCATGCGGCACAAAACTTGCACGAACAATCTCCAACACCGCTGCATCGCCTGACAGGCATTACTTAGTGGCTCGTTTGCAAGCCCTGGCTCGATCTGAGTGGCAGCTTTACTCAGTGTCGAGCGAAATACTCTGGTCGAAAAAACAATTCTTCTTGTACTTATGCAGTGTAGGTAACAGCAATTTTTATTTAATCGCAAGTATTTACTGACGTTTCAAATTGTGGCTCAGAGCGCGCTCGATGGTGTCGATCCGATAGCCGATGGACTGGCTGCCCCGTTATTTAGGCGCTCGGTCACCACTTGTCCCAATGGCCAGAAAGTGGGCATTGCCGCCTACGTTGGCTGCAAAGTGGCGACGACAAAGCAAGACGAGAAAGGATATGGCATCTTTCAATTCGGCGCGGTGCGCCTTTGCCGGATTTGTCTCTATGCTTCAGTAGAATGCATGCCGATTGGCAAAACCGCAATTTATAGAGTTTGACAATCCATGTGCTGACTTGCCGATAGGGTCTCGCTGATTTCAAATTGGGAACTGAGCACAGCGCTCTTGTGCCGCCACAACGCCCAAGGCCATACTAAGATCACATAATGCGAATGCCCTCAATCGGAGCCGACCATGTCTAACCGTTGGGGTGTTCTTGTCCTGTTGTTTTGTATCCGCGTGACGATGGCTTTCCAATTCCAGACGGTTGCGGCGCTGTCGCCTTTCTTCATGACCACACTTGGCATTGGCTTGGCAGACATCGGCTTGCTCATTGGCGTGTATCTGCTGCCCGGCATTTTCATCGCACTGCCCGGTGCGGCCATCGGAAAACGCTTTGGTGACAAACAGACCGTCGCCTTTGGCACAGTCCTGATGTTGCTGGGCGGGATTGTGGTGTCATTGCTGCCATCATGGGAGGCGCAGGTCACGGGAAGGATTCTGGCGGGAGTCGGAGGCGTAATTCTTAACGTCCTGATGTCAAAGATTGTGACCGATTGGTTTCCGGGCCAAAAGCTGTCGACAGCGATGGGCATTTTTGTCAATTCCTGGCCGGTTGGCATCGCTGCGGGATTGCTGGTTCTTCCGGTTATTGCAGAAAACTACGGGTTGCAGGCCGCCCTGTGGGTCACCAATGGGCTGATCGCAATCGGACTGGCACTGCTGATTGTTCTATACCAATCGCCCGCAAATGCTGCTGCAATGCCGTCGACCAAAGCGCTGCGGTTGCGGGGGTCGGCCCTTATTTGTGTGCTGCTGGCGGGGAGCATCTGGGGGCTCTACAATTCGGCTCTAGGGATGGTATTTGGGTTCGGGCCTGCGATGCTGGTTGAGCGCGGTTGGAGCGCAGCACTTGCCAGTTCAACCATCAGCATTGTGCTTTGGGCCGTTGCAATATCGATTCCAATTGGCGGGCTGATCGCCGACCGCCTTCAGCGCCGCGACATGGTCTTGGTGATTGGCCTTGTTGCTTTTGCGGTCTTGATGTTGTTTGCGCCAAATTCTGAGCAGACCGTCTTGGTCTACGCTCTACTCGGTTTCGCTGCAGGGCTTGCGGCGGGCCCAATCATGAGCCTGCCTGCTGAGGTGTTAGGGCCTGATACCCGGGCATTTGGTATAGGGCTGTACTGGATGATTTATTATGTTGCGTTTGTCATATCACCAGTTGTCGCGGGCCGTCTGGCGGAATGGACTGGGGCGGCGGACGTGGTATTTTCGTTTGGGGCAGCAATGCTTTGCGCCTGCGTATTGCTGCTTTGGCTTTTTAAGGTTTTTGCCCAACACACCAGGCGTGCAGCTGCTGAGTAAGATGAAGTTGGTACTCGGTTGGAGAGATGTCCGCATCCCAACCCATTTCGATCGCTGGGCATCGCTCAGAGGCGGACATCTGGATGGGCCCCTAGACCGGGGCAAGATCGGCCCGACGGGACTTAAAGAAATATTGCGTCGCCTTGTTCTGGGGGTTGGTGTCGGCCTGATTAAAAACCGCCTAGGACGCGCCTCCCAGGAGACCCAGCCAAACCCACACCGTCAGAATTGATGCGCCGGTTGCCATGAGGACCGAGGACGCTGCAACCCGTTTAGCACGCCCGTACATGTTCGAGAATATATAGGCGTTGACCCCGGGTGCCATGGCGGCTGTCAGCACGCCAGAGCGGAACGCGTCTGTCGGGAGGGACAGCGCTGTGCCGAAGGCCCAGACCAGCGCCGGGTGAAGCAAAAGAGTGATCAGGCAGACCATGGCAATGGTTTTGAGATCGCCTTCCGGCCGGTATTGAACAAGGACACCACCGAGCGCAAATAGGGCTGCGGGCAGCGCTGCGCGGATGATCAGATCAAGCCCGTCTGTTAACGGCACCGGGAGGGTCAGCCCGGAAAGATTGACAACAAACCCAAGAGCAATGCCAACAATCAACGCATTGCGGAACATTTCCCTCAGCGTTGCACGCACCATAGTCAGTATGCTTTGACCACGGTTGCGGGTGATCTCCATGACGGCAATGCCTAGGCCGTAGCAGAATGGAGAATGCAGCGCGACGATTGCATAGTTGCCCTGTAACGCGTCCGCTCCATATGCTTGTTCGGTGATCGGTAGCCCCAGCAAGACAGAGTTCGAAAACAGACAACAAAAGCCAATGACAATGCAGTCCTCCCAGTCGCGTTTGAAGATCATGCGGGCGCCGAGGATTCCGAGGAGGAAACATATCGTGGCGCCTGCGTAAAAGCTAAAGAGCAGGCCGGGATCGAATGAGGCACCGAGATCAAGGGTAGAGATGGCGCGAAACAACAGGATCGGAATGGCAAAGCCCTGGCTGAACTTCATCAATCCATCGACGTTTCTGAATGAAAAATAACCCAGTCGGGTGGCTGCGTAACCCGAGCCGATGACCAGAAAAACCGGCAAGATGACGTCAATCAGTGTGTCCATGTTACGGGTCCTGTCGTTTTCCCCAAAGGAAGCCGTCTGTGGCGAGGACAGGCTTGAGAAATTGCTTTGCGCTGGCGCAACGGGTCAGGTCGGAAACGTCAGTACCATGCCGTCATACGCAGGCGTGATGTGATCGGGGGTTTCCGCCTCGACAGTCGCATAATCTAGGTCGTTGTGCATATTTGTGAGTACCGCACGTCTGGGTGCCGCCCGTTCAATCCACTCAAGGGTACGTTCCAGATGGGTATGGGTCGGGTGCGGGCTGCGACGCAAAGCGTCAACGATCCAGCAATCGAGGTTTTCAAGCACGGACCATGAAGCATCATGAATTTCGGCAGCGTCCGGCAGATACGCGACGTCGCCAATACGAAAGCCCAGGGAATCAATGGCACCATGGTTGACTGTGAATGGGATGAACGTGATCGGCCCGCCTGCGCCGTCGATGGTCACATCTCCGTCGATCAGGTTCATGTTCAGGATTGGCGGGTAAGACGAACCTTCAGGTTGGATGAAGGCATAGCTAAAGCGGTCACGAAGACCCTTTTGCGTGGGCGCGTCGGCCCAGACAGAAAGCCGCTCGCGCATGTTGTAGACGATCATCCGCAGGTCATCGATACCGTGCACATGATCGGCGTGGTTGTGGGTATAAACCACCCCATCCAACCGTCCGGTACCGGTGGCGAGAAGTTGATTGCGCAGATCGGGAGAAGTGTCGATGAGAATTGTTGTGGCACCGGCTGCTGTGATGCGTTCGACCAGAAGCGAACAGCGTTGGCGCCGGTTTTTGGGGTTGTTGGGATCGCAGTCGCCCCAATGCCCACCTAGGCGCGGGACGCCTCCAGACGACCCACAGCCAAGGATGGTAAAACGCATTTCGTCCATCAGGCCGCAGCCTTGTAGCAGGCAGCTTTGGTAAACAAGCGGTCAAAGTTCTGTTGGGTCTGGGCCGCAAATTCAGCATAATCTATACCAAACACGTCCGCACCCACCCGCGCCGTGTGAGCTGTGAACGCAGGTTCATTGCGTTTGCCGCGATGGGGCGGAGGCGCAAGGTAGGGGGCGTCGGTTTCGACAAGGATACGCTCGATCGGGGCGGCGGCAAAGATATCGCGTACCTCTTGTGATTTGGGGAAGGTGGCGATGCCGGACATGGAAAGATAAAAACCAAGATCCAGTGCGGCATGTGCCAGCACCGCCGATGATGAGAAACAGTGCATGACACAACTGTAGGCGCCGTTATTGTATTCGTCCGTCAGGATCTGGGCCATGTCGTCGTCAGCGGCACGGGCGTGGATGATAAGCGGTAATCCGGTCTGTCGGGCTGCGTCGATGTGAACCCGCAGTGACGTCTTTTGGATGTCAGCGCTTTCTGAAGTGTAGAAATAATCCAGTCCCGTCTCGCCGATGCCGACAAATTTGGGATGGGCGGCAAGCGCGATCAATTGGTCAGTTGAGGCCAAGGGTTCATCTGCCGCGCTCATCGGGTGGGTGCCGGCAGCATAAAACACCGGCGCGTAGCGTTCCGCGATGGCACGGACGTTTGGCTCATTGCGCAACTTGGTGCAGATGGTGACCATCCGGGTGACGCCAGCATCAACCGCGCGCTGAATGAACGCGCCGCGATCCTCGTCGAAGTCGGGGAAATCCAAGTGGCAGTGGCTGTCAGTGATCTGTGGTTCTTGTGTCATCGGGCCCCTGAGCCGGGCCTATCCCGCGGCGGTATGCTGGATCTTGAAAACCGTATCTAGGACGAGGGCGGCAGGGTCAAGGTTTACTGCCCGCCCATGTTGTGTACGCGCACTTATCTCCTGGGCGATATTGGCCCAGGCGCGGCCTTTTTGGGCATCAGGTGAGAGACGCTGAAGAATCTCGGCCTCATTTGCCGTTGCGGGCAGCGGCGGGTGACCAGTTACGCCGGTCCGCGCGAGGCGGGCAAGCGCCAGATCGATCAGCGTCAAAAGCACATCAAGGCGGGTGTCGGCGCCGCGTGCTGCGGCCATTTCGGCGAGTTTCAAGGCGCGCGGGCGATCCAGTTGGGGAAGGCTGCCCAGAATGGCGATGAACTCAGCATAAAGGTCGAGGCCGCCAAGGTTGAGAAGACGGATCGCTTCGCCGACAGAGCCGCCTGAAAGTTCGGCCAGTGCTTGGGCCGAAGTGGCTGCGTCAGCCCCTGCTTGCGTCAAAGCCGTCGCCATATCGTCGGCGTCAAGATTGCTTAGGCGCAATTCGCGGCAGCGAGAGCGAATTGTGGGCAGCAGTCGAGTGGGCTGGTGGCTGACAAGCAACAAAGTTGAGCGGGCAGGCGGCTCTTCGAGGAGTTTCAAAAGCGCATTGGCCGCATTTGTATTCATCTCATCAGCGGCGTCGACGATCACAACGCGGCGTCCGCCATCTGCTGCCGACATCGCAAAAAAGTTCTTGAGGCGGCGCACTTCGTCCACAGTTATTTGTTGGCGCAGTTTCTTGGTCTTATCATCATAGGGACGGCGCAGCACAAAAAGCCCGGCCTCTGCGCCAGCGTTCATGCGCCGTGCAACCGGGTTCTCAGGATCAATGGCCAGTGTCGTCGGAGGTGGCGGCGCGCCGAACATGTCGTTGGGGTCGGCAATTGGCGTCGCCAGAAGAAACCGCGCGATGGACCAAGCCAGCGTCGCCTTGCCCACGCCACGCGGACCAGTCAACAGCCAGCCGTGGTGCAACCGGTCAGACGTGAAGGCGTTGAGGAAATCGGCCTGAGCTGCGTCCTGACCAATCAAGTGTTGCGTGTCGCGCGGGTGCGGCGCGCCGTCAACACGGTCTGGTTCGGGTCGCTCGGTATCCATCAGCCGAGCACCCCAGCTGCCGTTTGCGCCACGTCGTTGGCCACGTCTTCAATGCTGCGACCGCCATCTATGGTGCAAAACCGTGCCGGAAACTCGTCAGCAAGGGCGAGGAACCCTGCGCGCATCTGGTTTTGCAAGGCCTGACCGAAATCTTCGAAGCGTTCTTCGATCGTTTCACGAGACAGGGCGCGGGACAGACCGGTGCCGGGGTCCATGTCGATCAGGATGGTCAGATCAGGTTCGATCCCGATCATGAGGGCATGGAGTTGATCAACGGTATCGCGCAAATCGCCGCGAGACAGACCCTGATACATGCGGGTACTGTCGGCAAAACGGTCACAGATCACTATCTTTCCGGCCGCAAGTGCCGGTTGGATAGTGCGTTCCAGATGATCACGCCGGGCCGCCGTAAACAGTAAGATCTCGGTTTCAGCGGACCAGCGATCTGGCTCACCCTGCAACACCAAAGCGCGGATTTCTTCGGCACCGGGTGATCCGCCGGGTTCGCGGGTCAGCACAACTGTAAAGCCTTGCGCTCGCAAAGTTTCAGCAAGCAAGCGGGCTTGGGTTGATTTGCCGGACCCGTCGATGCCTTCAAAGGTAATAAACCGGCCCTTGGCACTCAACTTGCGCCCTCGAGGCCGTCAATGAGTTGCGCGAAAAGTATAGTCGCGACTGTGCCGACGCGTGACAAAAAGCCACCGCGCGGAATGTCACGATCAGCCACCAGTGGTACTCGGATCTCCGACAAACCTTCGGGGGTGATGACCAGTTCCGCCAGTTTCTGGCCTTGGGTGATTGGCGCGGAAATCGGGCCGACATAGACAACTTCACCCGGGATCTCATTGCCCGACAAGATCGGCATCAGGATTGAAACATCGCTTTCGGTCACCAGATTAACCGACGATTCGACCCCCATCCAAACGTCAGCTTGCGCCAGTCGGGTGCCAACAGGAGCAAGCGGTCGCTTGGCAAACTGACGGAAGGACCAATTCGCAATGGCCTCAGATTCTTGTGCGCGCAAAGCAACTGAATCCAGTCCTGATAATACAAAAATGACGCGGCGGTCGCCCTGTTTGGCGGATCCGACCAGGCCGTAGCCAGCTTCTTGGGTATGGCCTGTTTTCAACCCGTCCGCCCCAATTCCAAGCGACAGCAGCGGGTTGCGGTTTGTCGTGTTTTTCGGCGCACGCCCATCAAACTGGAAGTCGGTTTCGGCAAATAGCGGGTAAAATTCGGGGAAATCGGTAATCAGCCGATTGGCCAGTAAGGCCAGATCACGCACCGACATCAGGTGGCCGGCCTGAGGCCATCCATTGGAGTTCATGAAAGTTGAATTGGTCATGCCCATTTTCTGAGCCCGCTGCGTCATCAACCGCGCAAATCCGGCTTCGGTCCCATCAGGGCTGAGCGCTTCGGCAATGACAACGCAGGCATCATTTCCCGACATCACGACAATGCCGCGGATCAGATCTTCCACACGCACCCGATCTGTGGTGTCCAGAAACATGGTCGACCCGCCGTAGCTCATCGCGTGTTGCGTCACCGGAAGCTTTTCGTCGAGGGTCAGGCGGCCAGCGCGCACAGCCTCAAACGCCAGATACAATGTCATCAGCTTGGACATTGACGCGGGCGGCAATGGTTCGTCTGCGTTCTTGCTCAGAAGAATGGTGCCAGAGGTCTGGTCCAGCACAAAAGCAGCCTTGGCGCGGGTATCAAACGCCGCGGCAGGTGTGCTCAGAAAAAGCATGGCCGCCAGTGCGGTGGCCATGACTCGACGTGCTGTTTGTCTAGTTGCTGACAGCATAGGCATCAGAAAATCCTTCGGCCTTGATTTTGGAAAGCAGTTGGTTCAGTTCACTTTTGTTGCTCGCCGGCCCGACAAGAACCCGCCAGAACGGTTTGTCGCTGGAGGACTGTGCCTTAACTGTCGGCACCATGCCAGCGCTGCGGATTTGCCCGGCAGTTCGCTCGGCATTCTCTTCCACACTGAAAATACCAATCTGGATGAAGGGTTTGGCCAGTGAAGACTTGGTGCGTTGTGGGGGTGGAGCCGGATTCGGCGCTGCCGTCGCAGTTGCTGCCGGGACCGCCGCTGCGACGATTGCCTGATCAACATTGGGTTCAGGAGCCGGTTCTGAAGCGTCAATCGCGGCGGCGGCAGAGGCAATCGGGTCAAGAGAAGTCTCGGTCACTTCAGCCGGGGCATCAACACCGTCGGCATCACCCACCTGCTCTGTTGGAGCAGGTTCAGGCACAGTTTCGCGGCGCAAGGCAATCACACTAAGCTGCGATGGTGAACCAGCCAACATGCCCAATGAAGCCGCGGCGTCTGACGAGATCTGCAGGCGGGGTCCGGGAATTTCCCTTTCGCGCCGGAACAAAGCGCCGACGACTGATTTATCATTGGCAGTATTTCTGATGATCACCCGTTCGGGGTCGATCACATCCGGATGTGCCACCCAAACGCCGCCAAGGGACGGGCGACCATCCCATAGTCCGGCTTCGGTTGCTTCAAAAACGTCAGGGTCCTCGACGTCTCGTTCCGTCCCCTTGCTGGTTTGGGTTGGCGTGGCCGCCTCGGCTTCGTCAGGTTTTTTCTTCAGCGCATCCATCGAGAACTTTCCGTCATCGGAACATCCAGCCACGACAAACAGGGCCGCGCACAGCAGTACTGCCTGAGTTTTTCGAATTACAAAATACTTGCCCATATAAACGCCCTTTGCCTGTTAAGTGCGGCCGGTTATGATCAGTCTGCGCCGCGGTCCGCCGGTTTTTTGGTCCAGCTTATCGGGGCCGTTCCGGCGCATTTTTTAGCACTCTAGCGCGCCTGTGGACGCAAGAAAAGCCGCTCCGTGTTGGTTCGGCAAAAAAGCCCGATTTTGGTGTTGTGATATTACCGGTTCCAGAATCAATCCGGGCGCATTAGGAGGGCAGACTTAGGAGGGCTGGCAGAGTGGTCGAATGCACCGGTCTTGAAAACCGACGAGCGTGAAAGCGTTCCCAGGGTTCGAATCCCTGGCCCTCCGCCACC
>CBDTVL010000092.1:0-13645 GCA_965363755.1 uncultured Sulfitobacter sp. | reverse complement strand
GGCGCCGACCCCGGTGGGTAGCGCTTGTCTGCCACCAAAGGCGGTTTGCGACGCGATGAATTAGCCATTAAGAGCCCTGCCCGAGCCTGTTGTTTTGCAGGACACTACTATGCCTTTGCAGAAATGTTGAGAGCATGTCTCGCGCAGATTGGTTTTTAATAATGCCTCATTTTTGTGCGCGTTTGTCAATTTGTGCAAAAAATGTGCACCTTTTCAAGATTGCCTCTGCACTAGGCACGTCCTCACCCTTTTATTTTGCCGCCAGCTTGGGCTTTTTTCTGCATGTGCATAATGCAGGGCGACTAGCCAGAAGAAGGGGATAAGGGTGAAACTCATCATTGCAACAGTCAAACCGTTCAAGCTCGAAGAGGTTCGCGAAGCGCTGACCGAAGCTGGCGTGCGCGGGATGATGGTGACCGAGATTAAGGGCTTCGGCTCACAGTCCGGGCACACCGAAATTTACCGCGGCGCGGAATATGCGGTGAACTATGTACCAAAGATCAAGCTTGAGATCGTTGTCGCTGCCGGGATGGTCGATCAAGTGGTCGAAACCATCACAAAAACCGCGCAGACCGGCAAAATCGGCGACGGCAAAATATTTGTACTCGACGTGCAGCAAGCGGTGCGCGTGCGCACCGGCGAAACCAATCACGACGCGCTGTACTGAACGTGCAGCCAAGGGGAAAAGAAATGAAGTTTACGAAATTAGTGGCACCCGTTGCGGTGCTGGCCGTGCTGCCAACGCTTGGTCTTGCGCAAGAGACCGACGCCACGCCGACGATGGAGGACATCGGATTTATCCTGAATACATTCATGTTCCTGGTGATGGGGTTTTTGGTTTTCTTCATGGCAGCTGGGTTTGCCATGCTGGAAGCGGGCCTTGTACGGGGCAAGAACGTAACGATGCAGTTGACCAAGAACATGGCGCTGTTCTCGCTGGCATCGATTTTTTACTACATCCTGGGCTACAACCTGATGTACCCGGGAGATGCGTGGACCATTGATGGCGTTCTGGGCGCGTTCTCGGTTACCGGTCTGGAACCTGTGGGGCTGGAAGGCGCCGAACCAGACCTGACTTACGCATCAGTTGGTTCCGACTTCTTCTTTCAGTTGATGTTCTGTGCAGCGACTGCATCCATCGTATCTGGCGCGTTGGCTGAACGGATCAAACTTTGGCCGTTCCTAGTATTTGTGATCGTGCTGACAGCCGTGATCTACCCTGTGCAAGCGTCATGGAAATGGGGCGGTGGGTTCTTGGACGCGATGGGTTTCCAGGATTTCGCGGGTTCGACCGTGGTCCACTCTGTTGGCGGTTGGGCGGCCTTGGCAGGCGCGTTGATCCTTGGTCCCCGTATCGGCAAATATAAAGATGGCAAGACCATTCCTATGCCGGGTTCCAATCTTGCTCTGGCGACATTGGGTACGTTCATTCTGTGGTTGGGTTGGTTTGGCTTCAACGGTGGTTCGCAGCTTTACATGGACACATCTGGCAACATGGCAGATATCAGCCGCATTTTCGCCAACACAAACACAGCGGCTGCAGCTGGAGCAGTAGCGGCGCTGATCCTGACACAGGTTCTCTACAAGAAACCCGACCTGACAATGATCCTGAACGGTGCTCTTGCCGGTCTGGTTTCAATCACCGCAGAGCCTTTGGCGCCGACGTTGATCTCGGCGACATTGATTGGTGCAGTTGGCGGTGTGATCGTGGTCTTTGCAGTGCCATTCTTGGACAAGCTGAAAATCGATGACGTGGTCGGCGCCATCCCCGTGCACCTGTTTGCCGGTATCTGGGGGACGATCGCAGTGGTGTTCACCAACGACGCAGCCAGCTTAGGCACGCAGCTCTATTCGATCATAGTTGTTGGTGTATTTGTCTTTGTCGCCTCCGCCGCGGTCTGGTTCATTCTCAAGGCAACGATGGGCATTCGCGTCAGCGAAGAAGCTGAGATCAATGGACTCGATATGTCAGAACTTGGCATGGAAGCTTATCCGGAGTTCTCAAAGGGCTAATCCGACTGCCTCGGAACAGCAAAAAACAACAATCCCGACCGTTCACGGTCGGGATTATTCTTTCAACGAAGCGTAGATCGAGTATCGAAGCTAGACTCAAAACCCACGAAAATGATCGATCAATGCCTGACTTGTACACCCATTCGGTCATCCCAGTGCTTTAGTCAGATGTCGGTTTTGAACCCTGTTTTGCCGTCAAGGCTCTCCAGAACACTGCCACCAAATTTCGGGACTGTAACAACCATAGAACTTGAGAGGTTCTGTTGTGGAAAGCGTAACCTTTTCGAGTTACGTCGCTAGCTTGATTGAACTTTGTCAGCCTGCTTTTACTCGAGCTACGTGAGGGTCATAACTCGAATTCTGTCGCTCAATATATGCGGGTACTTCAGCGGCAGGCATTGGACGGCTGAAATAGTACCCCTGTGCCAATTCAGAGCCCATCAACTTCAACAGAGCAAGTTGGCGGGAAGTTTCGATACCTTCCATAACGAGACCGAAGCTCATTGATTTTCCAAGCTCGAGCATGGCGCCAATGATTGATTGATCGTCTTCATTCTCCAGCACGTCATCGATGAATGATTTGTCGATCTTGATCGTGGTGATTGGCAATTCTTTGAGTTGGGTAATCGAAGAATATCCTGTTCCAAAATCATCGAGCGCGATAGAACAACCTGCGTCACGTAAGGTCTCAAGGTGGGCAATCGAGTCCATCTTGCCAGGCCCAAACAGGCAATTTTCAGTCACTTCGATTGTAAGATTGGAAGGTAGTAACCCACGCGCTTCAAGACCATCCAATATATCCTTGGCAAAACTACTCGATTTCAGATCACCGTCCGTCACGTTCAAACTGACTTTTCTGAATGGAACAGACGAGCTCTGCCAAAAAGACATATCATCTACCATTTTGCTGAACATCTGTTGGCCAAGTTGCGCGCAAAGTTCGCCATCTTCAAATACAACTGCAAATACGAACGGAGTCAGCAATCCTTTTTCAGGGTGGTTCCATCGGGCAAGTGCCTCAAAGCTCTCAACAACGCCAGTTTTCATGTTTACAATGGGTTGGTAGTACGGCTCGATTTGAGATGCATTTAACGCTTCGCGAAACTCGCCCCGAATTTTGAGGCGATCAAAGAATTCTTCTTTCATTTCTGGGACGTACTCGCAAATCTCTCCGGATCGATTGGGTTTTGCTGCGTAAAGGGCCAAGTCCGCCAATTGGATCAGCTCTTCTGTCGTTTCTGCATCGCGGGGATATCTGACAACTCCCCCAGCGATGTTTGCAGAAACTGTCTGTTTACCGCCATGGACCTGGATACTGAAAGAGTCGGGCATCTCCAAGAAGTCCCTGTAGTCAAAATCTGCATCATCAATGCCGCCGATCACAACAACAAACTCATCTCCGCCGAGCCGAGCAATGTAGCCATCTTTTGGAACACTCTTTCTTAGCAGCGACGCAAATTCGCACAGAATTCTATCGCCGACCAGATGCCCGTGACAATCATTGACCTCTTTGAAGTCGTTCAAATCGAACACAAAAAGCAACGCAGATTGGCGTTTCTCGTGACATGACCAAATAATGTCAGAGACAGACTCTTGAAAGTTGTTGCGATTGTATAGGTTCGTCAGAACATCGTGGTTGGCGAGGAACTCGACACGTTTATTCGCTTTTCGCTGGTGGCGGGCTGCCAGAACATACTTCCGCGTTGGATAACCAACTGCGACACCTAAAATCAGTATACTGATGGCCACAGCGATGAGCATAAACTGTCTATAATGACGTGCTTGTTCTTCAAGGTTCACCACGACGCGCATCAGGTACTGCACTTCCGTGCCGTTTGTGACAGAATGATATACCTCTGCAAATGTTGACGGCAGACTTGGGTCCACATTTTGGCGAATAATTATGTGATGAGCCCGCCGATCCAGAATCCTGGTCACCAGGTCCCGATCCACAGGGTATTGATGCTCGTTTCCCGGATTTGATTTTGGATTTGGATGCGGCTTCTTGCCATTGACAACATGTTTCCATAGCCCTGACGGCAAAGAACCGACAGCTTGGGATTCCGGTTTTGTGCCTGTAAGTCTTTGATGTTCATCATCATTTATGTTTGGCGCTTCCGGATGGTCATGGTGCGCATGCGGATCTACTTCTGGTCCTGCGTCCGGGTTGGCCGAATTCAAGCTCACGTGGCACCGGCAAATGACGTTAATGAAGTCAAATTGATACATATGCCCGATCTCAAAAACGTCGGATACAAGCGCTCGTAGCGTTTCAGCCTCAGGTAAAATCGTTAAAGCAGTCCCTTTACTTGGCTGTCCTATTCCGGAGATGCTGGAAAGTCGTTTTTCTATATGGCGCGCCCAATCCATACCAATCAAGCGGGCTTCTCTTTCAAGCGCCGCTTTCAACAAATATTGGCTGCCGACATAGGAGAGGCAAATTGCAACGCATCCTGCAAAAAGGATAGGAGCGCAGGTTTTGAACTGAATGCGCAACGCACGTCACTCCCCGAAAAAGCACATGCGATGAAGTAATTAAAGAACCCTAATTCTATCCTCATGCAACGTAGCAAGATGCAGAGAATTCGAACCAAATTCGAAATTGGACCCCATAACAGTCCTTTCGCTGAGGGCGTAGAAAAGTCATTGGGGCGCTTGCCACGAATGACCGCAAGCGCGCCAAGGCGGACATGGATCTTATCAGAGGCTTACAAGACCAGACGCTGCGTCATTCCGAGAGCCTGCGCGCAACAGAGTACCCGGAAGATGCGCCGCTTGCCCGAATTAGACAGCGCGATCAAATTCCGACGTCGATGATCGCTTTGGCCAGTATTGGCACGGTTTCAGCATTTAGCCCGGCGATATTCACCCGACTGTCGCTGACCATGTAAATCGCGTGTTCCGCGCGCAGCCTCTCCACCAACTCGGGCGTTGTGCCAAGGCGCGAGAACATCCCCCGGTGTTGTGCAATAAAGCCGAACCGGTCGGACCCGGACAGGCGCTGCAACTCTGCTGCAAGGGATGTGCGCAGGCCCAGCATACTCAGCCGCACCTCTTCCAGTTCTACCTGCCAGTCTGCCCGCAAAGCATCATCATTCAGGATCATTGTGACCAGACGCGCGCCGTGATCTGGTGGAAAGGAATAGTTTTGCCGGTTCAGGAACGCGAGCGTGCCCTGATTCAACACCCGCTGGTCGGCATCCTGCGAGATTGCCATCAAAAGGCCTGTCCGTTCGCGGTAGATGCCAAAGTTCTTCGAACAACTGGCGGCAATAAGACACTCAGGCACCGACGCAGCGACAAGCTGAGTTGCCGCAGCGTCCTCGGGCAAGCCATCGCCAAACCCCTGATAGGCGATGTCAATCATCGGAGTTGCGCCGGTCTTGTTGAGAACATCCACAACATCCTGCCACTCAGTCAGGTTCAGGTTCGCCCCGGTCGGGTTGTGGCAGCAGCCGTGCAACAGCACCACATCACCCGCTTTTGCAGCAGACAGATCCTGCATCATTCCGTCGAAATCAATGCCGCGTGTTTCGCTGTCAAAGTAACGGTACTCAACCGTTTGAATGCCAAGATATTTCAGGATCGAGAGGTGGTTTGGCCACGTCGGATCGGAGACAAAGACGCGCGCATCAGGATTGGCCATCTTGATCAGTTCAAATGCCTGCCGCACCGCCCCGGTGCCCCCCGGTGTGGCGACGGCCGCAACCTTGTTGCGCGCAACAGCGTCCCCCAGAACCAACTGAACCATGGCGTCACCAAATTCCGGGTCGCCGGCCAACCCCACATAACTCTTGGTGGTTTGTTGTTGCCAAAGTTGATGTTCAGCCGCCTTGATCGCGCGCATCACCGGTGTGTTGCCGGTTGCATCTTTGTAAACGCCGACACCCAGATCAATTTTGACCGGACGGGGGTCTTCTTTATACTGCTGCATCAGCATCAGGATCTTGTCTGGCGCTTGCGGTTTCAGGTTATTCAGCATCAGGCGTCTCCTGTGGCAACGGGCAGGGTCGGGTACATTCCCCATTCGGCCCATGATCCGTCATATAGGGAATGATCCGTTTTTCCAATCCGCTCCAGCGCGAGACTGAGAATGGCGGCTGTGACGCCGGACCCGCAGGTGGTGATGACCGGTTTGGACATGTTCACACCAGCTGCCTCAAAGACGGCGCTCATGGCGCTGACGTCTTTCATGGTTTTATCGGCATTCAGCAGATCCTCGAAATAGACATTGCGGGATCCGGGAATACGACCTGACCGCAGCCCCGCACGGGGCTCGGGCACATCCCCACAAAAGCGGCCCTGAGAGCGGGCATCAATAATCTCGTGATCACCGACTTTCGAGGCTGCTGAGACCTGCGTCACATCCCGTACCAACTGGTTCTGAAAACGCACTGTCATGTGGCGGTCACGCACCACCGTTGGCAGATCTTCTGTCTCGCGCCCTTCGGCTAACCATTTGGGAAACCCACCATCAAGCACTGCGATATTGTTCTGTCCCATAAGGCGAAACAGCCACCAGACACGGGCGGCAGACAAAAGGCCAGCACCGTCGTAGACCACAACCTGATGTCCATCCCCAATGCCCATGGCGCGCATGCGGGACATAAATTTTTCCACCGGCGGCGCCATATGCGGCAGGTCTGATCGACGGTCCGAGATATCGTCAATATCAAAGAACCTCGCGTCTGGAATGTGGGCATTCTGATACTCGGCATAAGCATCACGCCCGGCGTCAGGCAGATACCATGATGCATCCAGTATGCGCAGGTCAGGGTCCTTGATATGGGCCGCCAGCCAGTCCGTGGAAACCAGTGTTTTGGGATCGTCTGTCATAAGGCCTACCCGCTTAGGTTTTGCTTGAACATGGACTAACCTCAGGGGGCCAAACTGGCAAGGCCGGGTTAAGTTTTGCGGCGCGACATAGCGCGCATCAGGGCTTAGCTATTGTCCTTGAGAAGGCGTGCTTTTTGCCGGGACCAGTCACGTTTGGCCTCGGTGTCGCGCTTGTCGTGGTTCTTTTTGCCTTTGGCGATGCCTATTTTGAGCTTCACAAGACCGCGATGATTGAAATACATCACAAGCGGCACAAGCGTCATGCCCTTGCGCTGAGTCGCATTCCAAAGACGGGCCAGTTCTTTGCGCGAGACCAGCATCTTGCGGCGGCGACGTTGTTCGTGCCGAAACGTCCTAGCCCCAATGTAGGGGGCTATGTAGCTGTTTACCAACCACAATTCTCCGTCCTCAACAGCAGCATAGCTTTCGGCGATATTGGCACCGCCTTGGCGTAGCGATTTGACCTCCGAGCCTTCAAGAATGACACCGCATTCCAAATCGTCCTCGATTGCGTAATCATACCGCGCGCGGCGATTTTCGGCGATTACCTTGTAGTTGGGATCTGATTTTGTCTGGGCCATGGGAGGCAGATGTAGGCGGTGCCGAAAGCAGGCGCAAGATGGCGCACGTCGATCTGCACGCCTAACAGCTATTCGGCATTCTTTGTGCGGAGAATGAAACAAGGTCGCCAACCTGACAGAAACAAAGGTGGCACGCGCCTGATTGGTTTCAATAATGCGTCGATGCCGCGACATGCTCAAGCAAGTCGAACCGGTCGATTCTGGCGCACTCTTTTTGTATGAGTAAGGCCCGCCATTGCGGGCCCTACATAATTTACTTGTTTCCGCTGAAGCCGTGCCAAGCCGATGACATGGGCAGGCGCGACACGCCGGCTTGTCACCACAAAAGCCCTTTGCTAGCGCAATTTCATGTCATCCGGACTGTTGAACTGGTTGGCTTCGTTGGTGTTGCCGGACCCGGCGTAGGCATCCTCATGCACAATCGGCTTACGATTTTCCAGCTATATCCTTCGGGCACATGTGCCGTGCCATCCGTTTGTGCAACGATTGGGGTGAAGCCTAGGCGCGATGCAATTACCGCGTGGGCAGGTGATCCGGGGAACAAACCCTTCGCAGCAGCACCAGACTCAATTGTGGCCAGACCACACAGAAATCCACGTCGAGACACGGCAGCCGCTACGACAGTATCGAAATTGGTTGTTTCAGGTGCTGGGCGTTGCAATTCGTCCCAGTCATCTAAGACCAGTTCGGATGTGACGAAATCTTTCATTGTGCTTCCCCATTTTAAGCCACATCAAGTCAACGCGTGAACTATGAACCAACTGGATGACGAGTCTGTAATTGTTTGAGTAAGAGTTATGACAACAAGTGCTCTGTTGGGATCAGCGACCGGCACATTTGACCTTGTCGAAGCTGGCACATGCCCGTGAGGAAAGGTCCGTTCAGCACAGCAGAACTTGCGCAACGAAGAGGTGCCACGATGACCGTGCGCTTTGCCCTTTAATCGCCTAGCTTTGCGTGCACTTCATCCAGATCGATCTCGCCCGTTGGCATCTTGTTCGACGGATCGTGGAAATCATATTTGAACAGGTTGAAATCTCGTTTGTAGATTTCATAGACCAGATGTTTCGACAGATCATCGAAATAGTCTTCGACCGGGTGAGCCCGTTTTGGCCCGTGGCCTTCGCTTTCGTTAAAACGGGGGATATTGTTGACGTCCACTTTGTGAGGCGTTTGGATCGATGTAAGCACCGAATCCATTCCATCGTTGAATTTTTCCATCCAGAAGATGTTGTCATAACGTCCGCCATTGACGATGAAGGTCGAGATGTGACCCGCCTGCCCTGACCAGTGAATGTCGGGATCCATAGGGCGGCGCCAGCGGATGGTGTCACGGGCGAACAGCAGGAAACGACGGAATGATTTGATCTGGTCAAAATCGTCCTTACCGTCATCGCCGCCAACCTCGATCCCATATTTCTGGATCAACAGTGGAACCAGATTGCCGCGATAGCGTTGGCCGTTGCGCTGGATGCCACAAATCTTGTCAAAGAATGAGCTGAGAATGCGGGTGTAGGGATTGCGCACGCAGGTAAAGGCATAAGACCCATGATCCCGTATGTTATTTGTGATCAGTTGCTGGCTGTCTTCCAGCGCCCATTTATGCAAACCACCCTTGGCATCGTGAATGTCGCCGTCAAAGAATTCTCCGTGATCAGAGTAATACATGATCTGGCCAATGGTTGAGCAGGCGCACTTGGGCACCACGCGATAGACAACGCTTTCGCTCTCGGTCATCCAAGTGCCGGGAAACCCCATACTGCTCAACTCCTATGTTCTGCAGCGCGTATACTGTGGCAGCAGTTCACTTGTCGTGCAAAAAAGCAAATAAAGCCTGTTTATTCAATCCGTGTTCACCACTATCAAGTTAAGCAATGTTTCACAAAGGGCAGTTGATTAACAACAATGGCAAAAATCGCCTATATCTTGCTGTGTCATAAAGACCCGGACGCCATCATCAAGCAGGCGGAACGGTTGACAGCTGTGGGTGATTATATGGCAATCCACTTTGATGCCCGCGCCGATCCTGCGCATTTCCGTAAGATAATAGACGCTCTGGCCGACAACCCTAACGTGGTGTTTGCGCGAAAACGGGTCAATTGCGGCTGGGGCGAGTGGTCTTTGATTCAGGCAACCTTGCATGCGGTTGAGGCCGCCGCTGCGGCGTTCCCCCGTGCCACCCATTTCTACATGCTGTCGGGTGATTGCATGGCAATCAAGTCAGCCGAGTATGCACACGAATTTCTGGACCAACATGATGTCGACTATATCGAGAGTTTTGACTTTTTCGAAAGCGGCTGGGTAAAGACGGGTATGGTTGAGGATCGGCTCGTCTATCGCCACGTCTTTAACGAACGTAAACATAAAAAACTGTTCTACGCGTCATATCATTTGCAAAAACGGCTGGGTCTAATGCGCAAGATACCGGCAGACATTCAGATTCAGATTGGCAGTCAATGGTGGTGTTTGCGGCGACGCACGATTGAGTGGGTTCTGGAATTCACCAAAAACCGACGCGATGTGATGCGGTTTTTTTCGACCACCTGGATCCCGGACGAAACATTCTTTCAGACCATTGTACGCCATCTTGTACCAGAGGCTGAAATCGAATCGCGCGCCCTGACATGCCTCATGTTCTCGGATTACGGCATGCCAATAACATTTTATAATGATCACTACGATCTGTTGCTGAGCCAGGATTTTCTGTTTGCCCGCAAAATCAGCCCCGAAGCCATGGAGCTGAAGCGACGGTTGGGTGCACTTTATGCTGCCAAAGGTGTGGATTTTCAGATATCCAACGAAGGCCAGAGCCTATTCAAATTCCTAACCGGCCGGGGCCGAATTGGGCGACGTTTTGCCAGCAGGTTCTGGGAAACAGAAAGCACGCTGGGGCGTGAACGCGAATTACTCATCGTCGTTTGCAAGAAATGGCACGTCGCAAAGCGATTGATCGAGCGCATACGTACAGTGACCAATGTCCCTGCAGTTGAATACCTGTTCAATGAAGAAGACACAGATTTGCCGGACCTGGGGGGCATTCAATCCACCCTGAAAAAACGCACACGGCATCGCCGTTCACTGGTACGAATGTTGTTTGACTACTATCAAACCGACCGGCTTTTGATCTGCATGGATCCCTCCAACATAGAACTTTTACAGGATTTCGGGAGCGACCGGTCCGTCACCAAGCTGCTGGAAATCGAATGCCAATTCTCTGATGACTATCTCGCAGGCCATGCCAAGCGGGTCGGTCTTGCTGGCGAACAAACGCCAACTGAATCGCTTGAGCGTCTGTTGCCCACAATCCGCCACGATATGGTGTTTGAAAGCGACCGCATTCGGGATGCAAACTTTGAAAATTACTACCGGCTACGCGAAACAGCGGAACCAGAAGAAAACGCCAAACGTCTGGCTGGTTTTCTGGCCATTTCGCTGGACCATGCGAAGGACGTAACCGCGTTAGGCCATCTATTTTCTGACTGAGGTACCTGATGAATTATGTCTACGACGATCAGAACGTTTTCGCCAAAATCCTGCGCGGCGAAATCCCGAACCAAACGGTTCTGGAAACGGACCACGCGCTGGCGTTTAATGATCTTTATCCGCAAGCCCCGGTGCATGTGTTGGTCATCCCGAAGGGACCTTATGTGTGTTACGATCACTTCGCCCTTGAGGCGTCCGACACCGAAATCGTGGGGTTTACCCGCGCGATTGGCCAAGTCTGCAAATTGGCGGGTGTGCAGCCAGGCATAAATGGCGACGGATTTCGCACAATTTCAAACGCTGGCACGCATGGTGTTCAAGAGGTGCCGCATTTGCACGTTCATATTCTGGGCGGCCGCCCGCTTGGCCGAATGCTGGCCAAAGTCTAACCGCTGACGCAGGACGACCTCGCGTGGCATCACAAATCGCCGCAAATCTGGGCGATCTCCGACGGTTTCGTTTTTGGGCTCGGCAATCTCGACTTATTTGCTGCGCCAGGTGTCCAGCCAGCGCCTGAAGCGTCCTCGTTTTTCCGAAACGCTATCGCCGAACTCGTCGATGCTGTCGCTCATGTCCTCGAGTGTCGGATCAATCGTGCGTTGGCGAAATTGTCGCCACATGGCGCGCAGGAATGCCCAACTGACCCCAAGAAAGATGAAAAAGAAGATGTTAAACCAAGGGATTATGGTGACGTCAGGGTTGTCTAGATTACGGATGCTGATGGCGTTGGGATAAATCGACAGATATTTGTTGCGCCAGCCATAGTGGGTCATCACAGCCCATTGAGCAGTGCCCGTCGCTGAATTATTGGCAGCGGATTGCGCCTTGGCCTGCAAATCAGCGCTATCAAATTTGAAATAGGGTGGCCATATCCAGCCAGTATCCTCGTTACGAAAGACCATCACTTTGGTGGAGTCGCGCGGGACAAAGCCCAGCAGAAAAGTCTTTTTCTTTTCAGTGTTGATAAGGCGCAGATCACGGGTCTGAAGCTCTGCAGTACCGCTATCAGATTGTGCATAGAAAATCCGGTTCAAAGACGTGAAATCTGTACGGATCACTTCGGTAGAAATAACTTTGACAATGTCATGCTGGGGCAGCACGTAATGCAGAAACCCGCCAATGACGACAAACAGAAACACATAGAACCAGGTCTTGATCTTTTGCATTTTGGATCCTCAGTAATAAGTTGTCAGGATGTGGATCGCGGCGACCATAATGGTTGGCACGATGTAGACGAGCAGGATCAGTTTGGGCCGGATTCCAGCCGCATATTCGGCCAGTCCCTGTTCTACAAAAGTTGCGCGCGCAGCCATGTCGTCGCTTTCCGGGTTGGCTTCGGCCCAACGGTTTTCAAGTTTTTCACGCCGCACAGAGCGGGAATAGACCGAGATCATGAAATAGGCCACAGTCATGCCGATGAATCCAAAGATAATAAGCCGAACGAGCCCCATACCCTACCTCCGTGCCGCGCCCCAAGGGCCGACCTTTGCAATCATATCACGCGTGGTCCGCTGCGTCTCTTCCGTTGCATGGTCCATTGGCGCATCATGTCCAAACAGCGCGCGGCGCGCGCCAACTTTGTCGACCTGATACTCGCGATCCAGAAAATCCACCACATAAGACTTCTTGGCCTCGCTCCAGCCCTGATAAAGATGATAAAAAAGGTCCTTGTGGCAGATGAAGAGCTGTCGACTGTCCTTTGGCGTCAGTTCAGCAAGCAGCATGTTCACCAGGTCGCGATCGCGCGTGTCCGAGGCGCGCAATGTATAGAAATAGGCCGGGTGCTCGGACGAAATCCGCGGCCACGACCCGCCATCTTCTGCCCAGCGCAGCAATGCCGCCAAACTGCGGAACTCGTCCGGTAACGTCTGCGCATTTTCGCGGGCCAGCCGTCTGATGTCATGCCGTGTCGCACCCGTCAGGTCCATCCCGCTTTGGGTGGCGGCATCGACCACGATGAAATCCATCTTTTGCTGCAGGATTGCCCCTGCGTCGATGCCGGGCGCTTTGACAATCGGTTCGACCAGCCCATTGAATTCGAAGAACTTGGCGATGCGATTCCGCTCGGACAGATCAAGCACATATTTGATCGGCAGTTCGCCCAGCTTGTCGCGTGAACCAACCGAAATCATAGCGGGATGCTCAACGCCCCGAAACAGATAGATGCCGCCGAAATGCGCCGTCCAGAAGTTGTCCTGCTCAAACTTCATTTCTTTGAGCTTCACGGGATTGCGCGTCACATCTCCAGTGCGTTTGGCCAGCGTAATCATCTCGGCGATCAGCACATCGTCGAACCAGCCATCCTCGGTTGATTTGAACCTGTCGACCATATCCCCCAGCGCTTGCGCGTCGCGCACAGTGCCGCTGGTGGTATCTGCTTCGACCTCGACACTGCGGATATCAAACAGCCGCACCGGGGATGACACGTCGTAGACCGAATTGACCAGTTCCCCCGCCACCGCATCTTTGGCGGTAAGCGCGAACAACTGCGCCTCGTTCTCGTCAATAAACTGGCGCAGAATGCCGCGCGAGGTTGAGAATTTTGTATTGAGCAAGGGCGAGCGTTTCTGCTCGGTTGTCAGCAGAATAAACTGCCGGTTCACGCCTGCGTGGTTGAGGTAGAGATGATCATCCAACTCATCGCCAATCTCGGGCGAGTAGCCCGAGATATCGATATGAAAGTCGGTCAGTTGAGTGGTCTTGCCCGTCAGATGCTCAAGCGCTCGGTTGTA
>CBDTVL010000091.1:0-13658 GCA_965363755.1 uncultured Sulfitobacter sp. | reverse complement strand
CGCTGGATGTCAGGTGCCTCTACCAACCCTGATCCAGATGTCTTTGCCTACGCCGCCGCAACGGTAAAATCCTGTATGGATGCGACCCATAAAATGGGCGGCCAGAACTATGTGTTGTGGGGCGGAAGGGAAGGCTATGAAACGCTTCTCAACACCGACATGGGCCGCGAACTGGACCATATGGGCCGGTTTCTGAACATGGTGGTCGATTACAAACACAAGATCGGTTTCAAGGGTGCGATTCTGGTTGAGCCCAAGCCGCAGGAGCCGTCTAAACATCAATACGATTATGATGCGGCGACCTGCTTTGGTTTCCTGCAGAAATACGGGCTGGAGAAAGAGGTAAAGCTGAACCTTGAGCAGGGCCATGCGATTTTGGCGGGCCACAGTTTTGAACATGAAATCGCAACCGCTATAGCGCTAGGTGCCTTGGGCTCCATCGATATGAACCGCAACGACTATCAGTCAGGCTGGGATACCGACCAGTTCCCTAACAATGTGCCAGAGGTGGCACTTTCGTATTATCATATTCTGAAGGCGGGTGGGTTGGGCGCTGGCGGGACCAATTTTGACGCGAAGTTACGCCGGCAATCCCTTGACCCAAAAGATTTAATCGCCGGCCACATCGGCGGCATGGATGTCTGCGCCCGTGGTCTGAAAGCGGCGGCAGCCATGCTGGAAGATGGCGGGTTGGAGCAGGCGCTGAGTGAACGTTACGCCGGGTGGGACACAGCCCAAGGCAAAGATCTTCTCGGCAGTGACCTTGGCAGCATCTTTGAGCAGGTTCATTCCGGAAAAACCGCGCCGCAACCACAATCAGGGCGTCAGGAGATCTTGGAGAATTACGTCAATCGCTTTGTCTGAGGTGGCATCTGCATGACCCGGATCAGATCCCATGTGTTGCGGGATGGAGACGTCACCGTCACCTTGCTCAATCTTGGCTGCATTACGCAGGAGTGGAGAGTCCCGCTGGGGAGCGAGCGGGTTCCGGTTGTGCTGGGATATCGCGACCCGCAGGCATATCTGCACAACCAGAACTATTTAGGCGTGATCGCGGGACGGGTCGCCAACCGTATTGGCGGCGCTGCATTTTCTCTACAAGGGCAGTGTTATGCGCTGAATCGCAATCACGGAGCACATCACCTGCACGGCGGGGCCGGGGGCATCCAGACCCGAATATGGGATATGGAGCCAGAGGGCCAAAGGGCGGTTCAGTTCCGCCTGATCTCTGAGCACGGAGATCAGGGCTATCCGGGGCGGATAAAGCTGATTGTGACCGTCTCGCTTTCGGGGCATGTTTTGACCTATGACATGCGCGCTGTGCCAGATCGTGCAACGCCAATCAATCTGGCGCAGCATTCTTATTACAATCTAATGGGGCAGGGCGACGTGCGGCACCATACAGTAGAAATTGCAGCAACCGGCTATACCCCCACAGACCCTGATCTGATCCCAACCGGCGAGATTGCCAGTCTGGACAAGTCCGCCGTCGATTTGCGGACGGCACGCCGATTGTCTGAGCTTGATCCTGCTAAGGCCGGTCTCGACCTGAACTATGTACTTGATCAGGATGCTGCTTTTGCCGCCAGAGCGGTGGCACCCAATGGGATGGATCTTACACTAAAGACCGACCAGCCGGGCCTGCAGTTTTACACGGGAACCAATCTGGTCGCGCGCGCAGATCCGTGGCCCGGCCAGAGTCACGCGCCTTTGTCCGGCTTTTGCTTGGAACCGCAAGGGTTTCCCAACAGCCCCAACATCGCCCATTTTCCATCTGTTATTGCCACGCCGGATCAGCCATACCATCAGCGCACTACAGTGCGGATTGCACCAATGGGAACACCATGAAGCAGTTCGTTTTTCTCGCCCTAGTTTTGCCGGGAGTTCTGAGCGCCGAGCCGCTGCCGCGCGCCGATGCGGAATTCGCCGAACCGGTTATGGCGCAGGTATTGCTGGGACGGCAATTGTTCTTTGATCCGATCCTGAGTGGCAACAAAACCGTAGCTTGCGCCACATGCCATCACACCAGATTGGGCACAACAGACCGGATTTCGCTGGGTCTTGGCGATGGGGCCAGCGGGCTTGGACCTGATCGCAAGGCGGACGCCACAAATCCACCTGAGCAACGTATTCCGCGAAACTCGCCTGCGCTGTTCAATCTGGGCGCATCGGAGTTTGTTTCACTATTCCACGATGGTCGTTTGCAGGCGGACCCCTCCCAGCCGAGCGGGATCAGAACACCGCTTGGCGACGACATGGAGCCGGGGTTCGCATCGGTTCTGTCTGCACAGACCATGTTTCCGGTCCTCTCCGGTGATGAGATGGCCGGGCATTATTCTGAAAATGACGTTGCGCAAGCTGTGCGGCAGGGTTTCCTGACGGGGGAAAACGGTGCCTGGGCTATTCTGTCAAAACGGGTGGCGGATATCCCCGAATACCGGACGGCCTTTGATCCCGTTATTGGCGCTCAAACTCAGTTGCATTTCTCGGATATTTCCAATGCAATTGCAGCGTTTATTGGGTTTGAGTGGCGGGCCGACAACAGCCCGTTTGACCAGTATTTGCGGGATGGAATTCCTCTTTCAGACGATGCCGTAAAAGGCATGGCCTTGTTCTACGGCAAGGCGAATTGTGCAACTTGCCATTCTGGTCAGTTCCAGACAGATCACCAGTTTCACGCCATTGCCATGCCGCAAATCGGACCGGGCAAAGCCGCAAGGTTTGAATCGCATCACCGCGACGAAGGCCGGGCGCGGGTGACAGCTAATCCGGCAGACCTGTATCGCTTTCGCACGCCGTCTTTGCGCAATGTGACTACAACAGCGCCGTATGGGCACTCTGGAGCCTATGCCACACTTGAAGCTGTGGTGCGGCATCATCTTAACCCAGTCAAATCGTTGCGATCCTACGATGCAAGTCAAGCAATCCTGCCGGCGCTTGAGGGCAGCCCTGACTTCACCGTGATGGCGGACGCGGCAGAAGTTGACAGGATCGCGGCGGCCAATACTCTTGAGCCTGTTCCATTAAGCGACATGGAAATCAAAGAACTGATGGCCTTTCTTGAAGCGCTGACTGACCCGGTGACCCGGCTTGGCGTTCCAATAATTGTGCCAAGCGATTTGCCGGTCGATCAATAAGCTGTCAGCGCAACTCCATCACCGTCACGTGACACTTTCAGGAATTGACCCGCGTTAGCCGATACCCAACCGCTTGCCGCGCCGTCCGGCCAAATTACCCTTAACCGGACCTGATTTGAAGCGCCCAGCCCAAAGTGCTCTGGTCCGGCAGTTCCGCCCGCATGGCCACCCCCGACAGTCAGTTCGCGCACCTGTACCCGATGTCTGTCATCTACTTCTATCCATGCCCCTATTGCATTCACATTTGGCGCAGGTTGTTCCAGTTGGATCGAGATCCAGTTGCCGGTTGTGTCAGTGACGTTCTGATAAATCTCCAGTGGAGCGCGCCGGTTAACCACGGCCAAATCCAACAAACCGTCGAGGTTGAAATCCACCATGGCCGCGCCACGGCTGCGGTGGTGGGTCGCCAGACCGGCAACATCGCCCCTTTCGGTGAATGTTCCGTCTATACCCTGTACAAGCAGATTGTTGGGATCTTTCATGGCGCTGTCCGGCATCTGCTCCACGTTTCCTTTTGTGATGAAAACGTCGTCTCTGCCATCGTTTTGCACGTCGCCGAAACTGATATGCCACCCAGTGGAGGGACGCCCGTCGCTACCGGTATAAGGCCGATGTGCGGTTGTTCCTTTCTCAAACGGCACGTCCTGATAGGTCGGACCTGCGCCGCCTGTCACCAGAGACTGAAGCCGTTGATCACCCATCGAAGACAGAAAAACCTCTGGCACTCCGTCTCCGCTTATGTCCCGGCTTGCGATCCCCATTCCCCATAATTTGAAGCTTTGCCAGCCATCCTGCTGTGAATAAAGCTTGGGCGGCTGTGTCAGCGCCCAAAGCTGTTCCTCTCCATCGTCGACATAATAGTGCCGGTCGTTGCTGACGCGCAGATCAATCTGGCCTTGTTTGCCCCAATCAGAGAACAACATCGACAAGGCACAGTATCCGGGGGCGAGCGCGGCAGGTGCCCTGTAGGTTTTGCCATCAGGGCGATAGAGCGTATTTGTATCACAGGCCCGAAAAGGTCCGTCGGCATCTTTGCGGTCAACATAATTGCCAAATGCAAGTGTTGGCAGGTCTTGCCCGGCCTCCCAGGTTGCAGAAAAGGCTGTGCTCCACTTCTCGGGACTTTCAAAACCGATGTCATCAAACGGTTTAAAATTGCAGTCCGCGCCGCCTTTGAGCAGACTATTCTGCCCGACACGCAGGATCGCCAAATCAAGCACACCGTCGCTGTCAATGTCCAGTGGATAAGCCCCGATGACATGTGCCAACTTGAGGCTGTCTGGCGTCGCGTCGGCAAAAACCACCGGCCCGCCACGAGATGACATATTGCGCAGGAGGCTAGCATTGCCTTCGCCACCTGCTGCCAGCAATTCGGGCAAGTGATCGCCGTTGCAATCAAATGCGGCAAGTCCACCGCCGACAAAATGCTCCCAGCCGCCGGAATAGACGTGGGAGGGGGCGGATACAGGCACGAAACGTGGCTCGGCGTGAGCGGCCCCCGTCGCAAACATCACACAAAGCGCAAAGAGATTAGGCCGCATGGTCGTTCAGTTCCCGTAATGCAATTTCCGCCACACCCGCCAGCGCGTAAGCTGCAGCGCCTTTGGCCCACATCAGGCTGCCCCATTTATGAATGACAATTTCGGGAGGGGCCTTGTCGATCTGAACGATGGAAGAGCGAATGCTTTCCAGAACCCCTTCTGCATAAAGGTGATCAGACTGCATGCGCTCGCCGGACAGGATAATCAGTTGCGGATCAAAGATATTGACCAGATTGGCCAGCCCCATCGCGAACATCCGACCGGCGCGATTGACGATGTTCTTTGCGGTCGCGTCACCTTCGCGGGCGGCATCAAGTAACTGTTCAATGCGTTTTTCGGCGCGACCCGTTCCGTCGTCTGCGGACGTGACAGAGGCCTCGCGTAAAAGGGCATAGTCCGCAACATAGGCCTCAAGGCAGCCGCGCTGCCCGCAGCGGCATAAAGCACCATCCAATTGCACCTTGGTGTGGCCAAATTCAGCCCCGCATCCGCGGGTGCCACGGTAGAGTTCACCGCCAATGACAATCCCCATGCCAACGCCGCTTTCGATGGTGACAACGATGAAATCCGAAACGTCGCGCCCCAGACCAAAAGACTGTTCCGCGACAGCAACAAGATTGGCGTCATTGTCAAGAAACGCTGGAATGCCCAGTCTGCGCGCGAGCAGTCCGCAGAATTCAATGTTGCGTTCGTTCAGTGATGGCGACCAGTAGACAAAGCCGCGCGGGGCATCGACGATCCCGGCGATCCCGACGCCAACGCCGGAAATCTGTTCGTAAGTCACACCGGCTTTTGCCGTCAGTTGAACCAAATTGTCGGCGAGGCATTCGGCAAGTTCATCGGCGTTCCAGACCTGATGTTCCAGATCGGTTTCCAACTCTGCCAGCAACACACCTTCAAAATCCAGCAGGACAAGCGAGAGGGCGCGGTTGCCGATCTTTATGCCGGCGACAAGATGTGCAGCGCCTCGAATTTTCAGGTCGACCCGTGGCCGACCTCTGCGCGTGTCGCCATCACCGGTGTCGCGGGGTATTTCTTCGATCAAGCCCTCCCGAAGCAACTCTGCCGTAATTGTGGTCACGGTGGCCCGGCTGATATGGGTTTCGTCGACCAGATCAATGCGAGCTACCGGGCCGATTCGGCGAATCGCATTCAGTAAGGTACGACGACCTTGCTCGCGCTGTTGGAAAATCACTCCTGCCTCCGATCTGGTCGCTGCACCCGCACAAACCCCAATAAAATAAGCCCTTCAAGTGGTCTTTTCAGACCGAATCGTTGCTTGAATTCTGGTTATTAAACCTTCTCCGATTATTTAATTTGATTTTCGAATTAAAATCACTAACAATCTGCAAATCCCGGATTTGAACTGCAAAATCATCCGGGTGATATAGTCTTGGGAGGACATCATGAAAAAGATTGCAGCAGCAACAGCACTGTTACTAGGAACTGCCATCAGCACGGCGGCCTTTGCGCAAGATTTGACCGTCGGCGTTAGCTGGTCAAACTTTCAGGAAGAACGCTGGAAGACAGACGAAGCCGCCATCAAGGGTGCTTTGGAAGCCGCTGGCGCGACCTACATATCGTCAGACGCACAGGCGTCTGCATCTAAGCAACTCACAGATGTTGAGTCGCTGATCGCTCAGGGCGCTGATGCACTGATCATTCTGGCGATGGACAAAGATGCCATCGGCCCGGCGCTCGATAAAGCCGCCGCCGAAGACATTCCTGTTGTTGGGTATGACCGCCTGATCGAAGACGACCGCGCGTTCTATCTGACTTTTGACAACAAAGGCGTTGGCCGCATCATTGCTGAATCGGTTCAGGCCGCACAGCCTACGGGCAACTATGCGATCATCAAAGGTGACCCGGGCGATCCAAACGCTGCCTTCCTGCTTGAAGGCATGATGGAAGTGATCGGCGACGAAGTGGCCGCCGGAACCATCAAGATTGCAGGCGAGGCGTTTTCGGACGGCTGGAAGCCAGAAAATGCTCAGAAGAACATGGAGCAAATTCTGACCTCTTCGAACAACGAAGTTGATGCGGTATTGGTCGAAAATGACGGTATGGCCGGTGGCGTTATTGCTGCTCTGTCGGCACAGGGCTTGGCGATTCCGGTTGGTGGTCAGGACGGCGATCTTGCCGCGCTGAACCGTGTGGCCCGCGGGACGCAAACCGTATCAGTCTGGAAAAACTCGCGTGATCTGGGCACAGCGGCCGGTAACATTGCCGTTGCCCTTGCCGGTGGCACAGCTTTGGCTGACATTGACGGTGCAGTGAAATGGTCCGGTGGCGCAAACGGCGTTGAAATGAACGCCATCTTCCTTGATCCGACACCAATCACCAAAGATACGCTGAACCTTGCGATCGATGCCGGTCACATCAGCAAAGAACAAGCCTGTGAAGGTGCGATGCCAGACGTCGCGGCCTGCAAGTAAGGCTGCTCTGTCCGGCGCGCCGACTATTGTCGCGCCGGACACTCCCTACTGTTTCTTCTTACCCGCATTCCTACGCCCTGCGACATGCAGTGGCTGCATGGGATTGGTGCATTCACTTTGCGGAATGCACTCTTGCAACACACACAAGCGCTGGACATTGACATGACTCAAACACCCGCTCCCACCACCACACAGACCAACCAAGACGACGGCATGGTTGCACGGTTCCTAAAAGCGACCGAGCTTGACACCCGACTGATCGGGATGGTTGGCGCACTGGGCCTGATCTGGGTTGGCTTTCATCTGTATGGGGCGCTGGTGAATGACTTTGGCGCCTTCCTGACCCCGAGAAATCTGTGGAACCTGTCGGTGCAGACCTCCAGTATCGGGATCATGGCCACGGGTATGGTTCTGGTCATAGTCACCCGGCATATTGACTTGTCTGTTGGTTCTATCCTTGGTTTTTGCGCTATTATCATGGGGATGCTGCAGGTCTATATCCTGCCGCAGTTCGTTGGGCTGGGTCATTGGTCGATCTGGATCATTGCGGCCTGCGCAGGAATGCTGACCGGCGCGCTGGTCGGTGCACTGCAAGGCTCGCTGATTGCGTATCTCAAGATACCGGCCTTTATCGTCACTCTGGGTGGCCTTCTGGTCTGGCGCGGCGCTGGTTTCCTGATCGCTCGAGGCGAGACAATTTCTCCGGTGGATTCCACTTTTGCTCTGCTTGGCGGTGGCCCTTACGGTGCAATAGGTGCGGTGGGCAGCTGGATCGTCGGTGTGTTGGCCTGCATTGGCATTGTGTTTTTGGTGCTGAACGGACGGCGCCAGCGGCGCAAGTTCAAATTCGCACTGCGACCAGTTTGGGCCGATACGTTTCTTGGCGTGCTGGGGTGCGGCATTGCCATTGGTGCGGTGCTGCTGGTGAATTCTTACCCCTGGCCCAAGGGGATTGTGCGCCAGCACGCTGAACGTAACAATATCGAGGTTCCGGACGGCGGGCTGTTCATCAGTCACGGGTTTGCTATCCCGGTACTGATCCTGATCGGTGTTGGCATCCTGATGACAATCCTGATGAACCGCACGCAGTTCGGGCGCTATGTCTTTGCCATCGGTGGCAATCCGGAAGCGGCCGAACTGGCGGGCATTAACACCCGGATGATGACGGTCAAGATTTTCGCGCTCATGGGGTTTCTGGCCGGATTGTCATCTGTCGTTGCGTCGGCTCGCCTGAACTCGGCAACCAATGCTCTGGGAACGCTGGACGAGCTTTATGTCATCGCCGCAGCTGTGATCGGCGGCACATCTTTGTCGGGAGGGGTCGGCACGATTTATGGTGCGATCCTTGGTGCGCTGGTCATGCAATCGTTGCAGACCGGCATGGTGCTGATTGGTTTTGACGCCGCGATCCAGAAGATTGTGGTCGGCGCTGTTCTGGTACTCGCTGTTTACCTCGACATTCTTTATCGCAGCAAATCCAAATGAGGGACGCTGATATGACACAGAACTCTGGAACTCCACTTGTTGAATTGCGCAACATCGCGATTGCCTTCGGCGGAATAAGAGCGGTCGATGACGTCAGTATTGATCTCTACCCCGGCGAAGTTGTTGGTCTGCTGGGGCACAACGGCGCAGGAAAATCTACCCTGATCAAATGTGTCTCGGGTGCCTATCAGGCAGATTCGGGCGAAGTCTACGTCGAAGGGGAACGCGCCACGATCAACAACCCGCGTGATGCTCGTAAGTACAACATCGAGACGATTTATCAGACGCTGGCATTGGCCGATAATCTTGACGCGGCTTCGAATCTTTTTCTGGGGCGCGAGTTGACGACGCCCATGGGCTTTGTTGACGATGCCCAAATGGAGGCCGAAACCCGTAAAATTATGCATCGGCTGAACCCGAACTTCAAAAAGTTCTCCGATCCGGTCTCGGCCCTGTCGGGGGGCCAGCGACAGTCGGTGGCAATTGCGCGCGCGGTCTACTTCAATGCCAAGATCCTGATTATGGACGAACCCACGGCCGCCCTTGGTCCACAGGAAACCCAGATGGTTGCGGAGCTGATCCACGAGCTGAAAAAACAGGGGTTGGGTATTTTTCTGATCGACCATGACATCCATGCCGTCATGGAGCTTTGTGACCGGGCTGCGGTGATGAAGAACGGTGCGCTTGTGGGGGTTGTCAACGTTAAGGATGTCACCGACGACGACATCCTGAGCATGATCATCTTGGGCAAGAACCCAAGCGACAAATCAAGCCCATCCGAGGATGCCTAGTCATGTTTTTGGTTTCCGACATTGGCGGAACCAACACACGTGTGGCGCTGGCTGACGAGGCTGGTGTTTGCGCGGACACGATAACGTCGTACAAAAACGGCGACGAAGCGTCTTTTTTGGACATTCTTAGGCAGTTTCGCACCAAACACAGTGGCCATGAGATAGACGGGTGTTGCGTCGCGATTGCAGGGCCTGTCACGTCCCATAGTGCCCGCCTGACCAACCGTGACTGGCACATTGTCGCCGCTGATGTCGGGGCGCTGTTATCAACAGAGCGGGTGCTGTTGATCAATGATCTGGCGGCGCTGGGAAATGCTGTCGAGGATTTGAACCTGTCTCAGCTCAGCTCCCTAAGGCCGTCCTCTCCCGATGCTACCCCCAACAATCAATCTTTGATTGTCGGCATTGGTACAGGGTTTAATCTTTGCGCGGTTCAACACCGTCCCCCCGGTCGCCCTGCCTGTCTTTCGGTTGAGTACGGGCATTGTGGATTGCCGTCAAAAGTTGCTGATATGCTCGAGCACCAATTTGGCGAGCGCGCCGCAGAGATCGGGACCGTAGAAGAATGTTTCGCGGGGCGCGGGTTTCAGCGACTTTATGCTTTAGCGTCAAATGGGATTGAGCGAAGTGGCAACGAGATTATGGCTGCGCATAGTCGCGGCGATGACCCGGCTGCGGATCAGATTGTGCAATTTTATGCCGAGTTGCTGAGTGCGCTCTGTCGCGAACTGGTTTTTCAATATCTGCCGTTGAACGGGATTTATTTTGCCGGAAGCGTTGCACGCGGCGTTCTGAGTGTTGTCGATCATGCTGATTTCGCGACCGGCGCCGGAAAGGGGCAGGGCATGTCACAGCAGTTTCGCCATATCCCGATGTCGCTGATAACCGACGATGCCGCAGCATTGGCCGGATGTCTTCGACGTCTCACCACCAGATAGCAGTCGACCGACCTCAGTCACGCGTGGAACTGTTTGTTAGACCAACAGGCCCTTCAGGTAGTGGCCGTAGGCGTTCTTGGAAAACATGTCAGCACGTTGATCAAGCTCTTCTGCAGTGATCCAGCCATGTCCGAAAGCGATCTCGTCCAGACAGCCGGTTTGCAGCCCTTGGCGCTGTTCCAGAGTCCGCACAAAATTACCGGCATCCAGCAGGCTGCCATGGGTGCCGGTGTCAAGCCATGCATATCCACGCCCCATACGTTTGACGGTCAGCTTGCCAGCATGAAGGTACATTTCCAGCAAAGTGGTGATTTCCAGCTCACCCCGAGCAGATGGGCGCACCTCGCGCGCCATAGCTGGGGCATCGCCATCAAGGTAATAGAGGCCGGTGACTGCGTAGTTTGATGGCGCCACTTCCGGCTTCTCAATGATTGCAATGGCGCGGTCATCTGCATCAAAGCTGACAACGCCATAGCGCTCGGGGTCGGCAACATGATAGCCAAAGACCGTTCCGCCAGTGCTTTGGGTATTGGCGTCGGCCAGTAGTTCAGGCAGGCCATGCCCGAAGAAAATGTTGTCGCCCAGCACCATGGCCGAGGCGGCGCCGTCAAGGAAATCCTCGGCCAGCAGATAGGCCTGTGCCAATCCGTCGGGCGAAGGCTGAGTTATGTAGCTTAGCGAGATTCCCCACTGGCTGCCGTCGCCAAGGCTGCGTTTGAACTGGTCCTGATCCTGCGGCGTGGTGATCATCGCAATCTCGCGGATACCGGCAAGCATGAGCACCGACAGCGGGTAATAAATCATCGGCTTGTCATAGATCGGCATTAGCTGCTTGGAGACACCGATCGTGATCGGGTAAAGCCGCGTTCCAGAACCGCCTGCCAATATAATGCCTTTGCGCTGGGTCATGATAGTATCCTAAAAAAACAACGGTTTGAAATCAACTGTCTTGGATAGCATCAAGTCTATCCACTGGGCGCACTTATATCCTAAATCTGATCCAGATCACTGAGAATTTCGGTGAGACTGATCCGCCAATCGGGGCGCTCTAGTCCAAATGCAGACGTTATACTTTCGCAATCGAGCCGGGAATTCAGAGGCCGGGCAGCCGGTGTCGGATAGGCGCTGGACGGAATGTCGGCGACTGTGCATTTCATGCCAGCCTGATCGAAAATGGCACGGGCAAAATCCGCCCAGCTTGTATCAGGCGCTCCGGCAAAGTGGTAAATGCCACTTTTATGCGGCGCTGACATCAAAGCCTTGATCATGGTCATGCAAGCCGCAGCAATTTCGCGGGCTCCGGTTGGTCCGCCAATCTGATCGGCGACAACTGTTAGAGCATCGCGTGTTTCTCCAAGACGGAGCATGGTTTTGACAAAGTTGTTTCCGTGCGCAGATACCACCCAGGATGTGCGCAGTATTGCGAACGCGCCACCGGCCTGTTGTACCGCCTGTTCTCCTGCGAGTTTTGAACGGCCATATGCACCCAATGGCCCCGGCACGTCTTCGGGTTTCCAAGCAGTTGTTCCGCTGCCCTCAAAAACATAATCAGTCGAGATCGTTACAAACGGGATGCCAAGTTCGGCGCAGATCAGCGCCATTGCACCGGGGGCGTCTCCATTGACAACGGTCGCCAGCGTTTCCTCGATCTCGGCTTTGTCGACGGCTGTGTAAGCTGCCGCATTGATCACGCCGCTTGGCGCATGAGCGCGAATAGCAGCAGCACATGCATCAGGATCGCTCAGGTCAGCCTGATCTCGGCCGAGACATAAAACGTCGTCAAACCCCGCCAGTTCTGACGCCACCTGGCCGGTCTTGCCGAATACGAGGATCATGCTTTGACACCAAGGCGCTCGCCGACGCCCGCGCGATTCTGCAATGCGCGCCACCAGTCTTCATTGTCCAGATACCATTGCACGGTTTTCTCAAGCCCTTGTTGCAACGTGACTGAAGGACGCCAACCAAGTTCCGTCGCAATCCGCGTCGGATCAATAGCATAACGCATGTCGTGGCCGGGGCGGTCGGTAACATAGGTGATTTGGTTGGCATAGGGCGCATCTTTTGGCCGCTTTTCATCAAGAATGCCGCAGATCATGTTGACCAGATCGATATTGCGCGCCTCATTCTCGCCGCCAATGTTGTAACTGCGGTTCAACTGGCCGTTTTGTAATACCGTCAGCAAGGCGTCCGCGTGGTCCTCGACATAAAGCCAGTCGCGGACGTTTTCGCCCTTGCCGTATACCGGGATCGGTTTGCCTGCCAGCGCGTTCAGGATCACCACTGGAACCAGCTTTTCCGGAAAATGAAACGGGCCATAATTGTTTGAGCAATTGGTCAGTACCACAGGAAGACCATAGGTTTCGGCCCAGGCCCGGACCAAATGGTCACTTGCCGCTTTGCTCGCGGAGTAGGGGGAACGGGGATCATAAGGCGTTGTTTCGGTAAACTGGCCAGTGGCACCAAGGCTGCCAAAAACCTCATCTGTCGAAATGTGGTGAAACCGAAATGTTTCCGGGCGCCCTTGGGCCATCCAGTAGGTGCGCGCGGCCTCCAGCAGGTTGTAGGTGCCAGTGATATTGGTCTCGATAAAGTCGCCGGGCCCGTCGATTGATCGGTCGACGTGGGATTCTGCCGCCAGGTGCATCACCGCGTCGGGGGCGTACTTGGCAAAGACCATGTCCAGCGCAGCGCGGTCCCGAATATCCGCCTTTACAAAGACATAGCCTAGGTCATTTGAGACACTGGCGACATTATCGAGGCATGCAGCATAGGTCAGCGCATCAAGATTGATCACCTCGTGCCCATCGCGTACAGCGCGGCGTACAACAGCAGATCCAATAAAACCTGCACCGCCGGTGACAAGTAGCTTCATCCCTCAACCCTCCCAGACAAAGGCGTTGTCGAGATCAGCGAGCATTGGCGCAGCAGCGTCTTTTTCAGATAGGACAGCAGGACCGTCCAGGTTCCAGTCGATCCCGATCGCCGGGTCGTCAAACCGCACCGCGCCGTCACACTCTGGAGCGTAGTAGTCGCTGCATTTGTAGATGATTTCGGTGTCGGGATGGCGCGTCGCGAACCCATGCAGGAACCCCGTGGGAACCAGCAACTGCTTGCCATTCTCAAAGCTCAGCTCGATCCCAAACCATTGAGCATATGTTGGCGAGCCTTTGCGGATATCAACAGCGACATCAAACAGCGCCCCCCGACCGCAGCGCACAAGCTTGGCCTGTGCGTGCGGAGCGGACTGAAAATGCAAACCCCGTACCGTGTTTAAAGCGGCGGAAAGCGAATGATTGTCCTGCACAAAATCAATGTCGATGCCCTGTTGGGA
>CBDTVL010000090.1:0-13670 GCA_965363755.1 uncultured Sulfitobacter sp. | reverse complement strand
ACAACTCTAACTCTATGGGGAGCGCTGATTGGGTACAACAGGCTTTGCAATCACGGACGCCTTTGATTGGTTGTCTTTCTAGGAGAATCCTTAGTCAGACACGTTGGAACGATAGGAGGAGTTCCTCGAAAAGACTTCCGCCTATCCAGTTGCGGTTTTATATGGTGCCCATCCGGATTTGGACTTTCGTCCCGAGCGCCTGCGCAAAGGGATGCCGGGTGTCCATGATCGCAAGATTACAAAGATCAAAGCGGCCCGTGAAATGGTCTTGGGCGAACCAGCGTTGATCGCCGCCTACGACGCGAAGATCGCAAAAGAGGAGGCCGCCAGAGACTATGTGGCAACTCCGGACCTGATGCGGGCCTCGGTAAACGAGATGCTGGCCATCGTGGCCAAACTAGACGCGCGCCTTGGCGACGGCCGAAAATGGACATGCGGTGATAGGTTTACGCTGGCAGACGTTTTTTGGTCGGTGTCATTGTTTCGGATGAAATGGCTTGGAATGGCATTTGTCTGGCAAGGTGGACATACGCTGAACATCAAAACACGACCTTCGGTTGCCTCCTATGGCGCCCGCCTGTTTGAGCGCGCCGCTTTTCGCGGGTCGGCAATCGATTGGCCTGGCGTCCCGCGATCGGAATATGTCTCCGAACACTACAGCAGTTGATCAACACTCGGGCGATGTTGCGCGTGCTTGCTGCAGGCCAGAACCCTCACTGTTTTGTTGCACGACCCTGCTCAATTCACAACATAAGCGCCTTAACCTGCGCTACTGAAACGCCTGCCGCCGTCGTCTGAAATCAGATCGAACGCTTCTCTTCATCCGACCAACGCCGCTTCTACTGCTTTCCCGCCATAGAATGCCCCTTAGAGTCCACTATCGATAGTGGACTCTAAGGCGCCAAAAAAACGCTGCCTTTAGGCGGGGGACACCGGACGCTTACGAAGAGACAGCGGAAACAGTCGACACGACCCATGAGACTTCAATCACGTCCGTGCCTTCTCGAAGGCCTCCCAAGCGGCCTCAAAACGGGCAAAATCAAAGCCCGGCTCGCGGGCGGGACCGAGCACCAGATGTTCGGTGCTCTGCATTTTTCGAATGGCGGCGTCGAGCATCGGGATCACCTCGGGCGGGACCACAACCGCGCCGTGACGGTCGGCATGCACCAGATCGCCGGGTTCCACGGTCAGGCCAAAGACCTTGACCGGGACATTGAGCGCCGTGACATGGACAAAGCCGTGGCTAGGGCCGATGGAGCCAGCGACCACGGGGTAATCGGGGGCCATGTCGCCAAGGTCGCGCATCACACCATTGGTCAATGTGCCGGCCAGGCCGAAGCCTTTGTGGATGGTGGTGTTAACCTCGCCCCAGAAGGCGCCGATGGCGTTTGGCACGTCTTCGTCTTCAATCACACAGACCGAGGGCTGCGGCGCCTCTGCCATTTGTTTGTAATAGGCCATGCGGCGGTCGCGGATCACATCCGGAGCCTCAGTTGGCGGGGCGAGTGCAGCAATTTTCGCTGTACTGGCGTAGCCCACGATCACACCCGATGCCTCATTGATCAGCATCGTGCCTCGGGTAAAAGCATTAAAGCCGCGTTTTCCTTGGGCGACTTCGATCGCGTTGCAAATTGTGGGTGTGTCGACTTGTTGCAGTAGGGCATGGAGAGATGGAGTCATTTGATACTTTCCTTGAGCCAATGGGTCAGCGCGACGGTGGTCGCCGCAGGTCGTTCGAGCGTAGGCAAATGCCCTGCGCCATCGATTACGCAGAGAGTTGAGTGGGGCATCAGCGCGTGCATCAATTCGTGGCGCGCCACAGGACACAGTGCATCGTCACGTCCGCACAGCACTAGCGCCGGTTTCTTGAAACGGCGCAGCGTGCTGCTTTGGTCAGGGCGGTCGCGCAAGGCGATGGATTGACGGATGAAAACCTCTGGGCCCAGTGCCAGCGCCATGTCCATACACAGATCAAGGATGCGAGGACGGTCGGGGCCGTTGGCCAGGTAATTGGGCTTCATCTCGTCGCGCATCACGCTGGCGAGTTGCCCGGCGCGGGCTTTGTCGATCTGTGGCGCGCGGCTGGCTTTGACCGCGTCAGTTTCAGCCAACGGGTTTGTGTCGAGCAGCGCCAGACGGGTGACCCGGTCGGGAGCCTGGCGGAGCACTTCCATTGCAACGATGCCGCCCATCGAAAGGCCCGCGAGGGCAAAACGATCCGGGGCCTCGGCCAGCACGGAGACGGCGAGGTCAGCGACATTGTCGGCAACCGTGATCGGAAGGGCGGTGCCACCCAATTCCGCGATCTGGGGCGCAAACAGCCGGGCATCACACATCATGCCCGGCAAGTAGATCAGCGGCTCAGTCACTTGATCTGTGCCGCCCCTTCGGAGAGTGCGGACAGCTTAGCATAGGCGATGTCCGGGTCGACGGCACCGAAACCCGCGAAGGTGCCAAAACCGCAATCAGAACCCGCGATGACCCGCTCGGAACCGACAATGTCGACGAAGCGCGCAATGCGTTGGGCCACCAGATCGGGGTGTTCGACAAAATTGGTGGTGGTGTCGACAACGCCGGGGACCAGCACTTTACCATCGGGAATTTCAGATTTTCGGTCGCGGAAAACGGTCCATTCGTGGCCGTGACGAGGGTTTGAAGTTTCAAACAACAGGTAGCGCGCCTTGGCGGACATCAGCGTGTCAAACATCTTGGCCATGGGAATGTCGCAGACATGAGGGCCTTCGTAATTGCCCCAGCAAATGTGGATGCGGACTTTGTCCTCGGGCACGTCTTGAAGCGCGTGGTTGAGGGCCTCGACGTGGGAAGCGGCGATTTTGAGGAATTCGTCATCGCTGAGGTCGTTGAACAACATGTGCCGCGACAGCGCCAGATCGGGGCAGTCCAGTTGCAGATCGAGGCCAGAGGCCACGATGGTTTTGTATTCTTCTTTCATCGCGTCGGCCAGCGCGGCCAGATAGGCGTCGCGCGTGGGGTAGAAATCGTTCTGCAGGAAGAGCGAGATCACGCCCGGAGACGCTGCGTTCATAAAGCCGCGCTCAACGCCGTGTTCCGCCATACCGGCTTTGAGATTGGCGATGTCTTTTTGCAACTCGCCCTGCCCTTTCGACGCCACCGCGCCGACGCACATCGGGCGGGCATATTTGGGAGTTCCCCCATCTTCGGCTAGACGTTTGAGGAAGCTGGGGAATTTTTTGAGATCTGCCGGCGCATTGCGCGGGCTGTCGCCACCAAAACCAGTGTAGCGATCTTTGACATAGGTGGCGTAGCTGATCTTGGATGTTTCGCCATCGGAAACGATGTCGATGCCCGCCTCCTTTTGTTTCCTCACCGTTACAGACACGGCAGCGGTCATGCAGGCGTCAAACTCGGCGGCATCATAAGGTTTGCTGTTTTCGCGGGCAAAAATGTAATCGACCACGTCCTGAGTGCGGGGCAGTGATCCAACATGAGTGGTTCTTATAGGCATGGGTTAATCCTCGTCTTTGCGCGCCATCAGCACGCTGTGTCGGTTGCATTCGGGGTCTTCGGCCAGAAAGCCGGTGAGCCGCAGGCCTTGCTCTTGCAGGATTGTGGCATATTCGGCGGGCGAAAGGCTGGCGTGGTAGACCGGTTTTCTGCCGACAGTGCCGTCGGCTTCGCCATCTTTTGGGCCAACCGTGAGCAGAAGGGAGCCGCCCACGTTCAGGTGACCGGCAAAGCGCGGCAGGCAGGCACGTTGCTCGGTTTGGGTGAGGTGAAAGAAACTGTCCCACGCGATGACACCGTCAAAGCGCTCGCCACCCAGATTGAGTTTGCGCATGTCGCCGACGCGCCAGTCGTCTTTAGGCCAGCGGGCGCGGGCGATGTCGAGCATGGCGGTGGCGAAATCCATTCCGGTGACGACAAAACCTTCGGCTTTGAACCATTGGGCGATGGGCTCGCCGGTGCCGCAGCCCAGATCAAGCACCTTGCCCCTGGCGGGCAGACAGGCCGCGAACCGAGCCAGCCAACGCGCCTCGAACAGCGCCCGCGAGCGTTGAGTGTCAAAGGCGGTAGCCTCGGATTCGTAGACGTCGCGGGTATCTTCGGGAGAAGCGCTCATGATTGGGACAGCTCCGGCCCCACTTGGTCGAAATGCAGCTCCGCGTCGTGACGCCGCAGGTCTCCTTGTGCATAACAGCACATTTCGCAGTCGCCAAAGCGCGCATCGAAATCCCGCGACGCAAAAATCGGCACGATGGAGAGAAGCTGAGCGATAATCTCAGCCCTGCCACGTCAGGCCAGCGGGGTCGCCGGTGCCGATCACGTGGTACATCGCCGCCTCCCCTGTCATCGACGGTACGGTGGAATGGGCTAGGTTTTGGGGCACCGACATGGTGTCGCCGGGGGCTAGCGTTGCCGTGCCGCCGTCCCAATCGACACGCCAATGACCTTTGACGGGCATCAGCACCGAGGGGTGAGTGTGGGTGTGTTTTACCTCGGACGCGCTGGCGCGGCTGATGAAGTCGACCTCGAAGCCGGGTTTGTCCCGCAAAAGGCCGGTTTCGCCGATCACCTTGGCAGGATTTTTGTCGGCCAGAGCGACCATATCCCAGTAGCGCGCGATGTGGTTGGGCAGGACTTGCGCCGTGGTCAGCTCGGGGCGTTTGGCCAGTTCTTCGTCGGACATGACCGGCATCGGCTTGACCCCGTCGGGCAGGCGTTGCTGTTTTTTGGTGTCATAAAGCTTGCCGGTTTCGGCAAGGATCAGCCCGTGATTGGCGGCGTCTTCGATCACTTGCGGCGCCCACATGACACCGCCCCCTGCATCGTCGCCGCCAAGGATTGCCATGATCATCCCGTAGTCCGTGCCGATGTTTTCAAAGCCTCGGAAAATGCCGGTCGGGATGTTGATGATGTCGCCTTGTTCCAGCACCACCTCGCCTGCATCACCCCAGCGACCCCAGAAAAAGCGCCAGCGGCCGGAAAGGACAAAAAACGCCTCGGCGGTGTGGTGGTCGTGCAGAGAATTGCGGCAGTTGGGCGGCTGGCCCGCCGCGCCAATGTTGAAACCATGCGGGATCGCGATATGCACATGCTGGTCTTGGGATTCAGAAACCCCACCGCCGATGATGGTGAAGTTTTCCTTCTGATCGCTGCCCGGTGTGTGGGCGTCGATAAAGGCGGTCTTGCAGGGGCACAGGTCGCCGTAGCGAACGATGCGGGTTTCCATGTCTTGTGGTGTCATTTGATTGAGTCCTGAATGTGGTTCTGTGGGAGTTTACTGGAGTTGTTCCCCTCGCCGTTCGGCGGGCGTAAGTTCAGCCTCCGGGCGCGGCGGCTCGCCAGAAACCCGTGCGTGGGCAGTAGACATCGCGCGCGTCGCCACATCACACTTCCCCCGTGTGCAGTAGTATCTGCTTCCAGATCGCCACTTCGTCAATCAGGGTAAATTCACGGCGCAGGCCCCATTCGCCCCACTCCGCATGGGTGATGCCCATAACATGCACCTCGGCACCCGTGGGCGCACCAAAGAAACCGGACGCGCTGTGCTTGCCCGTCAGCGACCAGCGCACGGCGGCACGGTTCGGCGTGCCCGCGTCGCAGCGCCCGATCTGGTGGTGTATCTCGAACTTTGCCGTTGGGAAGGACGAGCGCAGTCGCATCCAGTCGGCTTCAGCGAAGTCCCATGACCAGCCATTGCGGGCACCCCAATGCTCAGTGCAGACCGCGCGGTCATATTCGCTGCGGATGACGGTGAAATCTTTGTCCATGATCCGGTGCAGGATGCTCGCCAGCTTTGCGCCCCACTCGTTCTCATTGCCGCGCCCTAGATAAGGGCCGATCACGTCATGGGACGGATGGAAGGGGCGCGTGCACTTGTCAGGTCCGCCCTCCTGCTCGATCTGCCAAGCCGCGTATTCCTTTGGGTCCCAGCCTAACTGCCGCGCGATGCCACCCACATCCCGGATCAGCCATTCGTCGTCGATGACATCATTCATAGCTGCGCAATCGGCGATAGTACGGACCTGAAAAGACTTGCCTGTCGGCGGCCCGAACACCCCGTGACCCGTATGCGTTCCGCCTGTTACGATTCGATGAGACGACAAGTAGCGATCCCCGTCCTGCGACCAGATCACATCCTCGCCCAGCAGGTAGCGGTCGGGGAATTCCGCCAGCGTCGCGAGCGTCCCGTCGATCACGCTGGCATTGCCGCACACCAGTCCCGAGGGGAAGCGCATTGGAATATCCTTGCCGTAATAGTGGTGCAAAGTGGCAAGGCCACGGTCTTCCCAAATCTCTTTGGTGATCTTCAGGATGTAGTCTGGCAAATCCTTGAACTGGTTTGAAAAACCTTTCATTCGTGCTGTCCCGTTAAGAGCGATATCTGTTTTCAGATCGCGGTTTCGTCGATGAGTGTGTGTTCGCAGTGGGGGACTCAGCAAGCGTCACTATGTTCGCAGCGATGACATACGAATTGCCAACCAACGCCAACACTGGAGAACGCACGATCAGCCCGTCCGCATAGCGCTCGCGCAAGGAGTCGATTTCGCGGCACTCCCAGATTTCCTTGGTAATGCCGGTGATGAAACCGCGAACATCGTGCCAGTTGCTGTCAAAGCCTCGCATTGTCTATCTCTTTGCCGGTGCCGTCGATCCACGCCTGATCAATGCCCCCTCGAGTTTCACCCGATGCGCCTGTCGCGAGGGGTCTTCTATCCGTTGCATCAACGCCTCGACGGTTTGCCCTACCATGCGGTTGATCGGCTGGCGGTAGCTTGTCAGATTATAGGCTGGCCAAGCGGCAATCGGCACGTCGTCAAAGCCCGCAACGCTGACGTCTTCGGGCACTCGCAGTCCCAGCTTGAAACGCAGGGCGTCCACTACAGCGAAAGCCATATGGTCATTGCAGACAAAAATCGCCTCTGGCCGATCCGTGCCTGCGCACATCTCGAGCGCTGAGGCACGCGCGCCCGCATAAAGGAAATTGCCTACTTGTCGCGCAGACAAATCCAGCCCCGCAGCAGCCAACCCGTCGCGAAAGCCCTGCTCGCGGTCCCGCTGGGTCGAGGCTTCTTCATGGCCAGCGATATAGCCGATAAGAGTATGGCCTAACTCCGCAAAATGGGTACCGATAGCAACGCCGCCGCCGTAGTTATCCGTCGTAACCGACGACATGCTAGCATCGTCTTGTTCACGGTTGAACAGTACGACAGGAATGCCATGCTCCGCGCAGCGCGTGCTTAGACTGGAAGACATCGATACTGATGCAAGGACGATCCCTTCGACCTGATAGTCAAGGATCTCTTCCATCACCGCCTGCACACCGTCCCCAACTGTAGGTGAGGCCATGAAGATTAGCACGTGATAGCCGCGCTCCTGTAGGGCGTTGGACAACCGCTCGACTGCCTCGGGATAGAATTGGTTTTCCAGATAGGCTACGACGAGCCCGATCATCCGGCTTTTACCTGTGATCATCGCACGCGCCATTGCGTTGCGACGGTACCCCAACTCTGCGGCGGCCTTCTTCACCTTTGTGACAGTCGCGGGCGAGGCTGACGCGCCTTGGGTGAATACACGGCTGACGGCTGACTGGCTTACGCCAGCGCGCTGTGCCACCTGAAGGGAGGTAATCTTTTTCTGCATCAGTCTGCGGTCCACCCGCCGTCGATCAGCATATGTGTGCCAGTCATCAGCGCCGAGGCGTCAGAGGCCAAATAGACTACCGGTCCCATAATGTCGGTGACCTCGCCTACGCGGCCCAGCTTAATCTTCCCCTCGATCCAGCGGACTCGTTCGGGGTTCTCGAACGTCACTTCGGTCAGGGGAGTGCGGATGAAGGTGGGGCAGATGGTATTGACGCGAATTCCCTGCGCGCCCCACTCAATGGCCATCGCTTTAGTGAAACCTTCCACCGCGTGCTTAGTGCCGCAATAGACTGCACGGTCGACGCCGCCGACATGAGCCATCTGGCTGGTGATGTTGATCAGCGAACCGGGCTTGCCTGCAGCGATCAGGCCTTTGGCCACGGCGGTCGTCAGGAAATACGCGCCCTTGAAATTCAGGTCTGACACGCGGTCGAAATCGTCCTCTTGCGTCTCAAGGGCGGGGCTATGGACAGCGAGGCCTGCGGAGTTCACCAAAATGTCGAATGGGCCAGCCTCGGCCACAGCGGCTTGCATCACAGAAATGTCCGAGACGTCGAGCGGCAAGACGCGGGCGTTGAACCCTGCATCCCGCAGCTCTTGCGCCGTTGCGTCCAACTTGTCAGCAGAGCGGGCGGCAAGCGTAACCTCAGCGCCAACTTCGGCCAATGCCACGGCGCAGGCCAGACCGATACCGGAGGACGCGCCCGTGACCAAAGCACGCTTGCCGGACAAGTTGAAAGATGGAGTCTGTGGCAGACTCATTCAACGACGTCTTTATAAGGAGCCGCACCGCCATAAGGCACATTGATGCCACCGTAACGGCGCACGCGTACGTTACATTGTTCGGCATGACCGACGAAACCTTCAAGGAGACTAAGACGCGAGCCGTAGGCACCGATCTCAGCGGCGGCTGCGTCACTGGTAATCTTTTGATAACTATGCGTTTTCAAGTACTTGCCGACCCAAAGTCCGCCCGTGTAGCGGCCCGCCTTCTTGGTGGGCAATGTGTGATTGGTGCCGATAACTTTATCGCCATTGGCGACGTTGGTGCGGGGCCCGAGGAATAGCGCACCATAGCAAGTCATGTGCTCGAGGAACCAATCGTCACGGTCGGTCATGACCTGCACATGCTCGCTTGCGATGTCGTCCGCGACCGCCAACATTTCGTCATAGGTGTCGCAGACGATCACCTCTCCGTAATCCTCCCAGCTTTTCGATGCCGTGTCGGCAGTGGGGAGGATTTTCAACAGGCGGTCGATCTCAGACAGAGTGTCTCTGGCCAACTTTTCGGAATTGGTCAGCAACACCGCGGGCGAGTTGTAGCCATGCTCCGCCTGCCCCAACAGATCGGTGGCACAGAGTTCGCCATCGACGGTGTCGTCAGCGATCACCATGGTCTCGGTCGGGCCGGCAAACAGGTCGATGCCCACGCGGCCAAAAAGCTGGCGTTTGGCTTCGGCGACAAATGCGTTGCCGGGGCCGACCAGCATATGCACCGGCTCGATCGTCTCAGTGCCAATGGCCATGGCGCCAACGGCCTGAATGCCACCCAAAACGTAGATTTCATGCGCACCGCCCAGATGCATCGCGGCGATCACGGCGGGGCTTGGTTCGCCGTTAAACGGCGGGGTGCAGGCAACGATGCGCGGCACCTTGGCAACGCTTGCGGTGGCAACCGACATATGAGCGGAGGCGACCATGGGGAACTTGCCGCCGGGCACATAGCAACCCACCGATTGCACGGGAATATTCTTGTGACCGAGAATTACGCCGGGCATCGGTTCCACTTCAATATCAAGCATTGAGTCCCGTTGCGCCTGCGCAAAGTTGCGCACCTGTTCTTGGGCAAAGCGGATGTCAGCCATGTCGCGGTCAGGCACTTTGGAGATGATGCCCTGAATGTCGTCGTCGGACAGCCGGTAGCTTGCGGGGCTGTAATTATCGAACTTCTCGGCCATCTCGCGCACTGCCGCATCACCACGAGCCTCAATGCTTTTCAGTCCATCTTCGACGATAGCGCGCACCTTAGCGTCATCCTCGGCGCGGTCAGCTTCCGAGCGGGCCGTTTTCAGGTGGCGAACAGTCATTTTTTGCGTCCTTATTCGGGATGTTGCGGCGCTTTGCTGCCATTATCGAAGTGCTCCCAGCCGTGGCCATCGAACACGTCGCGGCCAAGCTGGGCGAGAACCGATGGAAAGTCGACAGAGACCCAATTGTCTTTGATCCGCCCGTCTTCGACCTTCCAGAAGTCCATGTACGGGATTTTTACCCGTTTGCCGGTCGCCTCAATGCCCATAAATGGGCCAGAGTGCTTTGCCTCAATATGGCCGAAGCAGGAGGCCCACTCCCCCTCGCAGATGAAGCGGTCGGTTTTGTAGTCGCGCTCGGTAAAGGCGGCGCGCAGAGGCAGTTGCCAGTTGTTGCGGAACGCAGCGAGGTCTGGCTTGGTGCCGCAGCCTTGATTGCCCATCCAACGAAAGTCCTCATGGAAATGGGCGGCCATGTCGTTGGAGTTGGCGGCAAGCGCCGCCTCCATCCGCAAGATAACCTGGCGGGTTGCCTCTGCCTGTTCGGTCGGCGTCATCAGAGGGCTGTCCTTTCGCCAGAGGCCGTATCAAAGAGGTGGCAGATAGAGGCGGGAATTTTGGCTTGCACGGTCTCACCAATCTCAGCGCGGTAGTCTTTGTTAGTCTTAATCGAGACCAGATCGCTGCCAAGCCGCCATGTGATCATGGACGCCTCGCCCAGCAGTTCGATGGAATACATCGGCGCCGAGATTTGCCCGTCTGCGGCGACGATTTCGGCGTCTTCCGCGCGGAAGCCCAACGTGATGTTGCCCGACGGACCTTTGGGCAGGCCTTCGACCCTGATGCTGTCGCCGGTAAAGATGCCGTCTTTCAGCGTGCCTTCAACGAGGTTCATCGCAGGGGAACCAATAAAGCTGGCGACAAATGTATTGGACGGCATGTCATAGATGTCCGTTGGTGTGCCAACTTGCTGGATCTTACCCGCATTCATGACGACAACGCGATCAGCCAGGGTCATTGCCTCAATCTGGTCGTGGGTCACGTAGACAGTTGTTGTCTTGAGCTTGGATTGCAGGTTTTTGATTTGCGCCCGGGTGCTGACGCGCAGCTTTGCATCAAGGTTAGACAGCGGCTCATCCATCAGGAAGACGGTGGGCTTACGTACGATGGCGCGCCCTAGGGCGACCCGCTGACGCTGGCCGCCGGAAAGATCGGCGGGGCGGCGGTGCATAAAATCCTCAAGCTCGGTCATGCGAACGGCGTTCATCACCATCTCATCATGCTTTTCTTTGGGCACCTTACGGACGCGCAGGGGAAAGCGTATGTTCTCGTAAACTGACAAGTTGGGATAAAGACCGTAGGACTGAAACACCATGCTGATGTCACGGTCCTTCGGCTCAAGATCATTGACGACACGGTCGCCCAAAATGATCTCGCCATCGGTTACATCCTCAAGCCCTGCGATCATCCGCATGGTCGTTGACTTACCGCAGCCTGATGGCCCCAACAGCACGAGGAATTCCTCGTCAGCGATGTCGAGATTGAAGTTGTCGACACCCACGAAGGTGCCCCAGCGCTTGTTGACATTCTTGAGTTGAAGTCTGGCCATATCTGAGCCCCTTATCCCTTGACGGCGCCAGCGGTCAGCCCGCTCACGATTTGACGTTGAAAGAACAAAACCATCACGAATAGCGGCGCTGTGATGGACACAACCGCCGACACGGCGAACATGACATTGCCCTTGGTTTGCGTGGTGCCAAGAAAGCTTGCGATCTTGGGCACCATTGTTTGGTTATCTTTGCTCAGCAGCATCGACGTCACTGCGAAGTCATTGTAGGCCAGCAGGAAGCTGAACAGACCTGTCGTAATAACCCCCGGCCACATCACTGGGATAATCACGAGCCGGAACGCCTGAAAACGGGTACAGCCGTCGACCATGGCACTCTCATCCAGATCCTTGGGGATATTCTTGAAAAACGAATGTAGCATCCACAGTGTGAACGGCTGATTCATCGCGACCAGCACGATGGTCGTCGTGGACAGCCGCCCCCACAGGTTCCATTCAAAGAACGGCAACAAATACCCCGACACCAGCGTGATTGGCGGCATAGCGCGAAATATCAGCGCGAACAGCAAGAACCAGAACGCATACCGATAGGTTGACCGCGCCAACGCATATCCCCCCAGCGTCCCGCACGTCAGCGAAATAGTTACTACGAAAACGCACACCACCGTGGTGTTGAGCGCCGCGCGCCAGAATTTTTCCTGCACCCAAGCCCCTTCATAGCCCGCACCAGTAAAGCTGCCGCCGGTTTCCACTTGCGTCATGGTGCCGAACATGGCGTTGGCCCAGTTCGCTTTGGAAAAGAAATCACCTTCGACTTTGAATGACCCCCAAAGCGTCCAAAGGAACGGGAACGCAGCGACGATCAGCCAGATCACCAAGAAAGAGGTGGCCATTATCCGAACCGTGGCCGGTTGACGAATAGTTTGTGACATGTGCTTGCGTCCTCTTATTTGCTGTCAAAGTCGCGGTATGTCCGAACAAGGACAGGCGACAGAAGGATGGCGATGCCGATAATGGTCAGCACCGATGTTGCAGCGGCCGAAGACAGCAAGCGCGTCTCGCCTCCCAGATCGTTATAGATCGCATAGGACAGTGACGTGGCATGCGCCGATGCCGAGAAACTTATTATCGGCTCGAACACACGGAAATTGTCCATCAATTGAATTAGCGCCACAAAGGTCACCAGCGGCATCAAATGCGGCAGAACAACAAAACGGATGCGTTCCCACCGCGACGCGCCATCAACCATCGCGGATTCCAGCGTGTCTGTGTTGACCGTCTGAAGCCCCGCATAAAATACAACGAAAGCAAACGGGGCCGAGTGCCAGACGCCGTAAACCATCAGCATGATCCACATAAGACCCGTCGAGGCCTTGACCGACAAGGTCGGATCATCGGTCAGCCATTGCAGACCGGTCCCGAGAACGCCGCGCGCGTCGACCATCCAGAACAGGATCAGCGAACCGACAAGCGGCGTCACGATCATCGGCAAAAGCGAGAAAAAGATCGTCGGCCCTTTGAAGGCCCTGGCAACCGAATTGACTGCGATGGCAATAAAAAAGCCCAGAATAATCGTCAGCGGTGTGACGATAGCAGTGTAGGTCAGGGTAAAGCCAAGCGCCTTATAGAATGGAAGGTTCATCAGGCTGCGCCCGAAATCGGGCAACCCATCGGCGTTCACCCATGCGACGGAGACTTCGCCAAAGGCTAGGTGATTGCGGTCCTTATAGACATCCAATCCAGCAAACTGGCCCAGCGGCTCGGCTTCGCGAATGGCGGCGGTGGCTTCCAGATCGACGGAGGTTTCCATCTCGCAGCCAAAGGGTCCGCAATTTTCGACCTCGACGACGACCTGCTTGTGGGCAGTGTAAAATGATTGGGTCACGACCGACACGATCGGAAAAGCGATGAACGCCAACATCAACAAGGAGGAAGGAAGGACGAACCAGAAGAATGAATTGTGTTTCATAGCTTGGCTACCTGTTGTGAATGTGGGTGGTGAAAAGGGCGCGACAGTTTTTGCGAAGTCGGATCGACGCGCCCTTTCAGCAGGTCGGGCTTACTGAATGTAGCCCTTCTCTTTGGCAGCAGCCGAATAAGCGGCTTCGATGTCTGCAAGCGTCTGCTCGGCGCTTTCCTTATCAGTCAGGAAATCGGCGATGTTGTCGCCGGCTGCAGTCTGCAATAGCCCCATAAATGGCAGCATGGGGTAAGGCTTCGATCCGGCCTTTACAGCAGCCAAGACGCCCTCCGAGACCGGTGCAGACTCGTAACCGTCGATCAACCAGACGGCCTGATCCATCGTCGTATCGTTCAAAATTACGGGTGATACGGCATAGGCCAGCGCTTGAAACGTCGCAGCGGCGTCTTCGTCGCTGATGTTCTTGGCAACGGTCCAGCCATCCCACCATAGGGTCGTCGCGGGCACACCACTGTCACCGACCATCA
>CBDTVL010000089.1:0-13678 GCA_965363755.1 uncultured Sulfitobacter sp. | reverse complement strand
TCGAACCTGGCCGTGACGGCCGCGAAAGCGCGACAAACATCGCTCTGGCGTAAGGCTCGTCCCTTAACGGGGAACGAAGTCCAAATGACTAAAATGGGTGCATCGGTGACGATGTGCCCATTTTTTATTGCGGCAGGAGTGCAATCGGGAAAGCCAAGTCAATGTCCTGTTGCCTCGTATTCCCTCGCGCCAACCTTGCCACCAATGCCAACTCTGTCTCCCACAGCAGACCTTGGCACTTGCTGCAGCAAAGCGCCGGTTTGCCTGAGTGCGCCCAATAGCCTATTGGATCATTAGGAATTCACGCCGACTTAACCGTCGCGCCGTTTGAAGAGGGAGCCAGAGTATGCATCCTACGGAAAAGATCGTCCGCCAGTTCCACGAGTCCTGGGACATGCGCGACCCTGACCGTGGGGCAGCAGTGATCGCCGAGGGTTGCGATTTCGAGGATATTGCACGCGACGAGAAGCTTTCGGGGAGGGACGCCTACAAAGCCGATTACCATCGCTGGCGTGAGGCCTTTCCCGATGGGCTTTGCAAGGTCGAGAATGTCATTGTTAGCCAATGCGGAGAATGGGCAACGGTCGAGTTCCGCAATACAGGCACCCATACCGGAACTCTGTGCTCGAGCCTCGGGGATTTCTCGCCAACTGGCAAACGGGCCGAAGTCCGCTATTGCTCGGTGATGCGGGTCAAGGATGGAATGGTGGTCGAGGGACGCGACTACTACGACAGCGCTACCATCGCGCGTCAATTGGGGCTGGTGGATTAAAGTGGCATTTTCAATGGCTCAAATCCCAATTGAAATGGTTCCGCAAAGTGGACATTGAGTGAGCGGCAGCTTCGATGCGCAAAGCAGACCTTGACCGACAAAAATGTTCATAGGTTCTGAGCTTATTCACAGACCACAAAAGAAACAGATTCCTTTGGCGGGGGTGCTTATTGGGGGATCACGCCTTTAAATGGTCTGATCGTAGTCGCCCACTGAGGGCTCAGTCCGGATCACCGCATCGATGTCGGCAAAGATTGCGCGCATTTCTGCTTCGCTTTCTGGGCTCTCGCAGACCACGACAAGGTTCGGCGTATTGGACGAGGCGCGCACCAGACCCCATGCCCCATTGTCAAGGATGACGCGGGCACCATTGACGGTTACGACTTCTTTGATGGCGCGGCCTGCAATGTGTTCACCAGCTTTCGCCATGACAGCCAGTTTATCGACAAGCCGGGCAAGTGTGTGGTATTTTTCGGTATCCGCGCAATAGGGCGACATTGTTGGTGTCGCCCATGTTCTGGGCAGCGCGCGGCGCAGATCGGACATGGATTTATCGGGATTGCGATCCATCAACTTGCAGATCTCAACGGCAACGCGCATGCCGCAATCATAGCCGCGTCCGATGGGTTCGGCCAAAAAGTAGTGGCCGGATTTTTCAAACCCAGCCAGCGCACCGATCTCTTTGACGCGTCGTTTCATGTGGCTGTGCCCGGTTTTCCAGTAGTCTGCCGTGACGCCGTTGGCGATTAACTCGGGGTCAGAAGCAAAAAGGCCGGTCGATTTCACATCGGCCACAAAAGTGGCGTTGGGATAAATCTTGCTGAGATCGCGCGCCATGATGACTCCGACCTTGTCGGCAAAAATCTCTTCACCTTCATCATCGACCACACCGCAGCGATCACCATCACCGTCAAAGCCAAGCGCAAAGTCCGCGCCGGACTGTTTGACGGATGCAGCCATATCATGCAGCATTTCCATGGCTTCGGGGTTCGGGTTGTAGTGTGGAAAGCTGTAATCCAGCGTGTTGTGGCTCTCAACAACTTCGACCCCGATGCGTCGAAACAGCTCTGGTGCAAAGGCGCAGGCGGTTCCGTTGCCCGTGGCGCATACCACTTTCAACTTGCGGGACATTTTGAAATCACCGACGAGATCGTCAAGGTAGGCCTCTTGCACCCCATCAACAAACTCATAGCCGCCGCCCGGGCGGGCGATGCCGCGGCCCTCTAGGACAATGTCGCGCAATTCTGACATTTCGTCAGGACCATGTGTCAAAGGACGCTCGAACCCCATTTTGACGCCGGTCCAACCGTTGGGATTGTGGCTGGCTGTGACCATCGCGACCGCAGGCACATCGAGATGAAACTGAGAGAAATAGGCCATTGGCGATACCGCCGGGCCTATGTCTTTGACGGTGATCCCGGCCTGCATAAGCCCCAGCATCAATGCGTTTTTGATCGAGAGCGAATAGTCACGGTAGTCATTGGCAACCGCGATGACAGGATCTATTCCGCGAGCGTGCATCTGAGTGCCAAGCCCCAGACCCAACGCGGTAATACCGGGCAGGTTGATCTCGTCCGGATATTTCCATCGCGCGTCATATTCCCGAAAACCGGTGGGGACGATCATCGGCAGCTTGAGAAAATCCCATGTATTGGGCGTGACCGTGGGGGCAGGTTTGTGCACTGCTACCGACTTTCTTTGAAAATACGCTAAAGCGAAATGGGATTAGCCTTGGCCAAGGTGTCGAGTTGCATCAGCATCTCGATGAGTTTTGGCATCTGATCAAGATACATCATGTTGGGCCCGTCACTGGGCGAGCTGTCAGGGTCCTGGTGGGTTTCGAGAAATACGGCCGCGACGCCAATGGCCACTGCAGCACGCGCCATGACAGGCGCAAATTCGCGCTGTCCGCCGGAACTGCCGCCTTTGCCGCCCGGTTGTTGCACGGAATGGGTTGCGTCCATGACCACAGGATACCCGGTTTGCGCCATTTGCGGTAGCGAGCGCATGTCGGCGACAAGTGTATTATAGCCAAAGCTGGTGCCGCGTTCAGTCAACAGAATGCGTTTGTTGCCTGTGCTTTCGATCTTGGTCACGATATTTGGCATTTCCCAAGGGGCCAAAAACTGGCCTTTCTTGACGTTGATTGCTGCACCTGTGGCCCCAGCGGCCAACAACATGTCGGTCTGACGGCACAGAAAAGCAGGAATTTGCAGGATATCAACGGCCTCTGCGGCCAAGGCGCATTGTGCCTCATTATGCACATCCGTCAGTACCGGAACGCCAATGGTTTTGCCGACATCCTGCAACACCGCCAGGCCCTGATCGATGCCCAGGCCGCGAATACCGGACAACGAGGTTCGGTTGGCCTTGTCATACGACGCCTTGAAGACATACTGCGCGCCAGCGGCATCACAGGCCTCTTTCATTACACCAGCAATCATCTGGGCGTGATCGGCGCTTTCCAACTGGCAGGGGCCGGCAATAATGGTCAGTGGGCAGTCATTTGCGACAGTCAGGTCGCCAATTTTTACATGTGTCATTGATTATGAAGTTACCTGTTCGCGCAAAATCGATGCGGTGATTGAGATCATCAGGTAAATGCCTCCAAAAATCAGAAAAGCCAAGATCGTGTTTTCAAAGGCGCGCGGATAACTGGCATCCTCTGACGGGATCGGTTCGACTGAGATGGTCAGATAACGGACCTGCCGGCCAGCCTCCATCCGGGTCTGCTCCATCGACTGCAGTGCCGATTGCAGCAGCATATCGCGGGTTGCAAGGTCTGCCTGTGCCATTTGAATGTTCAGCGTCAGCGTTGCCAGAGAATTTTCTCCCTGGCTGGCATCTGTCATTTTTGCGTTTAGCTCACCTAACTGTTCCTCTAGTCGCCGGACATCACCGCGCGCGCCGTCCACGCGGCTTTGGTTCGGACGTGCGTTGTCCAGCAGTGCCGCGAGCTGCAGCTGTTTTTCCAGCAGTTGCAATTCGATGGAATTGATCTGGCTGCGCAATGACAGGATCACAGCTTCAGGGTCCAGGATAGCGCCTTTCTGTTGCAGGGTCACTAGCTGTTCCTGCGCGGATCGACGTTCTTTTTCTGCGTTCTCAAAGCTTTCGCGCGCATCCTTCATCTGGTCGCCGCGCTTTTGCTGGGTCAGATTGTTGACCCGTTCTTCGGCATAAGCGATCAGATTCTTCGAGAATAGCGTCGCCACTTCCGGATCGGCAGCAATCACCTCCATCCGGATCACACCTTCAGTCGGATCGTATCCGATTTTTACATTTTTCTTAAACGTCTTATAAGCATCTTCTGCCGACGGATTTTCGTTCAGGCGCTGGATTGGATCAAGCGATTGCTGCGTGAAATGTGCTTTGAACCCGGCATCTTCATCCAGTCGCAACATCGCGTCTTTTGATTGAAGATAGGATTGCACCGCGATGCTATCCTGATTGGTGGCGAACTGGGTACCGGTCAAAAGACCGCCCAAACCGCCGCTACTTCCGGCATTATCCGCCTGAAGAATCAGAAACTCGGATTTTGTGGCATACATGGGGGTGGCGATTACAAAGAAATACCATCCGGCAAGAAAGGCAGGCAGAAACACAAAGAACGTGAGGCGCGTCAATAGCAGAGCTATCTTGCGCTGACGCCGGCGGACAATATCCCGCTGAATCTCAGTAATCTCGCGACTCCGGCGATCTGCCGGGCTGAGTTCAGTTGAGGGGAGGGTCTGTTTCTTTACAGGAACGGTCTGAGGTAACTGTATGGCCGCTTGCCCACCTGAGCCTGCGCCGCCCGGTTGCGACTTCAGGCTATCCAACATATTGCGGGATCCTCCATCGCGCGGCTCTGCGCCAGCATCGGGAACTACCAATTCAAAAAGGTTGGAGCGTTGGAACGGATCAATACCCTGAAGGCGCAATAGTCGCACGGCATCAAAGTCGGAAGCTGGTGCAAGGTCGTGTTTTTGTGCAACGCGCCGCGCCATCCGCAACTGTCGCCCCGTTAGACCTTCGCCTCGAATGGCCTCAATATCGGTTGCGGGCGACACTTGGTCTGATGCAGGTGCTTTTTCTTGCTGCCCGGGCACGGTGTTATCCTGATCCAGTTGGCGCGCAAGCTCTTCGCGATATGGAGCCGTACTGTCCGGATCGTTGGCTTCAACAAATCCAGATTCGGGCGTGCCTTTTGCCTGAACCGGCGGGTTCGCTGAGGCCGTCCTTTTGATCCTGAACTTTCTAGCCTTGAGTTTGGTAGTCATAGAGCTGCTTTGCCTCGTCCAAAGTATCAAAAATTTTAAGTTGACCATCAACCAGTACGGCGGCGGACCTCGCGAATTTTTCCAGCGTTTCGGGCTGGTGTGATACAATTATGATTGTGGTGGTGCGCAGGCGTTCTTGTAAGATTTCGCCTGCTTTACGGTTAAATTCCACATCTGTCGTCGAGGGCATGCCTTCGTCGATCAGGTAGATATCAAAATCAAGGGCCAGCATCAGCGCAAAGCAAAACCGGCCGCGCATGCCCGCTGAATATACCCCCAACGGCTGCTCGAAATATTCGCCCAGATTACAGAGCCACCGACAAAAGCTCTCAACATAGTCAGGGTCAAGACCATAGAGTCGTGCGATATACCGGCTGTTTTCAAGGGCGGATATTTTGCTGATGACCCCGCCCATAAACCCCAAAGGAAATGAGATTTTGCACATGCGACGGATTTCGCCTTCGTCGGGTTTTTCCAGCCCGGCCATCATGTTGATGAGCGTCGTTTTACCGGTTCCATTTGGCGCGAGGATTCCCAAGGAATTGCCCAGCTCCACGCGAAACGAAACGCGATCAAGGATCACCTTGCGCTGGGTGCCGGTCCAGAAGGACTTGCTTACATTTTCAAACTCAAGCATTGAATGCTCCGGCGCTTCCGCCTCTGCCTCAGTAACTGCCACGCTCTTTATCAGAGGTTTGTTAACGTCTTTTACAACGTACTTTTGTCTACTATGTCGAACCCGAACGCAGAAGTACAACTGCTTGGCGCATTTTTCCCCGCCAAACACAAGTCAGCGGTCAATTCAGGCAGCGGCTTGCGCGGAATTTGGCCTGATCAGCTGAAGAATTCGACCAATAACGTGACTCCGAGCAAAACAGCGATGGACAGCACCATCGCGCCGGTCGGCCAGGCTCTGGCAATTCGGCCCTCTGGCCCATGTGACGCATAGAGCCGCCGGACAATGGTTTGAAACCGTCTTGTCCAGAATGCTGTTGTTTCGGTCCAGACGCTGGCAACTGCAGGCGCAATCCGAGCAAAGGCCTGCGGCAGCGCGCGTCGATAAACCCAGTCGCTGTCCACATCGATGGCCCGGATTTCCGGCGGATGAAGGCCTTTGCGCATGAGCACGCCAAATGCCAACAAGGCGAAGCACAGTAACTGTAGTTGTCCCACCACGTGCGCCGTTGTGTAGGGGTGGTAGACGACGTCATAGGGCAACAGGGCGTATAGCGGAGCCGGATAAATTCCGATCAGAATACACAGCGCCGCTGTGATCCCCATGGCCCAAAGCATATGACGCGGGGCCTCTGCCGGGCGCAACCCGCTGTCATGGGCAAAGAACGTAAAGAACGGAATCTTGATGCCAGAATGAGAAAGAACCCCAGCAGAGGCAAATACCAGAATGGCCCAGACATAGGGGTGTTGTGCTGTTGCCGTTTGATCAAGGATCAGGGACTTGGTGACAAAGCCGGAAAACAGCGGAAAGGCCGAAATCGAGGCCGCGCCAACCAGACAGAATGTCGCGGTCAATGGCATGGTGCGATATAACCCGCCAAGTTCAGAGGCCTTTGACGTGCCAGTTCGGAACAGGACTGCGCCGACGCTCATGAACAGAAGTGCTTTGTAAAGGATGTGGGCAAATGCATGTGATGCCGTGCCGTTCAGCGCCATTTCGGTGCCGACCCCCACGCCGACGACCATGAACCCGAGCTGGTTATTGAGGCTGTAGGCAAGCACCCGGCGCAGGTCATTTTCGATTTCTGCGAAGAAGATCGGGAAAAGGGTCATGATTGCACCGATGTAGATCAGGATTTCAGTACCGGCAAACCCTCGGGCAAGTGCATAGACGGCCAGCTTTGTGGTGAACGCCGACAAGATCACTGTGCCGGTCACAGTGGCCGCCGGATAGCTGTCTTGCAGCCAATTGTGCAGCAGCGGAAAGGCGCATTTGATCCCAAAGGCCAGGAACATCAGCCAGGTGGCAAGCGAGCCAAGCGTCATTTGCTCAAACGCAATTGACCCGGTGTCGCGATAATGTAGAGCTACGCCCGCCAGTAGAATAACGCCGGACGCAATCTGGATAATCAGATAGCGCATACCGGTGTAATAGGCGCCTTCGGTTCTGCGCGCCCAGATCAGAAAGACCGACGCGATGGCGGTGCCTTCCCAGTAAAAGAACAAAGTGATCAGATCGCCAGCAAACACGGCCCCGATGGCGGATCCCGCATAAAGCAATGCGGCGACTTGTTGAACAGTATCGCGCACATGCCAAGCGTAAAGGTTGCCCAGAAACGCAGCGAGGCAAAACACTAACCCAAATATACGCGACAGTTTATCGACCCGCATTGGCTCTAAGGTGAAGCCAAAAAACTCGGTCTGGCCAAACGTGCCCAGGTCAAGGTTGAAGACCTGAAATCCCGCTAAAATCGGAACCGCCAGCAACACGATACCGCGCGCATTCCCCTTTGGCAGCGCGAGCAGCGCAACCGTGGCCATGAAAAACAAAAAGGCAGTGGGCATCGTGCTAAGCATCGTTATCCACCTTATCCAGTCCGGCGTCCGGATACTCCTCGCGGTCGACGGCTTTGTTGCCGTAGTAGTCCTCTGGGCGTTTGACGAGCTTACGCAGGGCTGTGGCGGCGAAAATTAGACCGGTGAAGCTGATGAACCCAAAAATTCCAAAAAACCCGGGCACATATTCAACGGCATAATGGGGGTGCTTCTCGTATGTAAAATCAGCCAGAAACAGGAGCACACAGACGACAATCAGCCCGTAAAAGATACGATCCGCGCTGCCCGGCTTGTCTACCCAAGAATACATGCGCCCGAGTTTGGGCCAAGTATCGGGGTCGTCTTTCCGGGGGCTCTGCATGATCCGCTCCTTAATTGACTGATACGATGGGGGCGAGGAAGACCTGTATTTCACCTGCCCAGAAGAATAGACACAAACATCCCGCTGCCGTTATGGCGGGGGGCAACCAGCACAGTAGCGGTGCCTCATAAATTGTACCGGGCTTTTCGGGCGTGTTGTCCGGGTCGCTCAAAAAGAAACCGCGTCCCACGATGGGCAAAAGATATGCGACATTCAAAAGCGAACTCAGCATCAACACGCCGATCATTACCTGATGACCTGTGTCTGCGGCACCAACCATCAACAACCATTTCGACCACGACCCGCCAAGCGGCGGCAGACCGATGATCGATAACGCTCCGATCAAAAATGCCCCGAATGTGATGGGCATGAGCCGTCCAAGGCCGGTCATCTGACTTATGTTGGTCTTGTGGGTCGCCACGTAAATCGAACCGGCGCACATAAACAATGTGATCTTACCCATGGCGTGCATCGCGATGTGCATGCCGCCACCAAGCGCGCCCATCGACGTTGCCAGGGCCATGCCGAGAGTGATGTAGGACAACTGACTGATGGTAGAATAGGCCAGCCGCGCCTTGAGGTTGTCTTTGGTCATGGCAATCACCGAGGCGGCAATGATTGTGTAGGCCGCCAGCCACATCAACCACTCCGAGGCGCCGGTTTCCGCAAGAAAGTCGATGCCAAATATGTAGATACCCACCTTGAGCATGGTGAACACACCCGCCTTGACCACAGCAACAGCATGAAGCAAGGCGGACACGGGGGTGGGGGCAACCATCGCGGCGGGCAGCCAGCGATGAAACGGCATTAATGCAGCTTTGCCGATTCCAAAGGCATATAGCGCCAAAAGAATTGCAACCAGCGGACCCTGGATATGTCCTTCTAGAATGCCGCCTTTGGTGAAATCCAATGTGCCGGCAATGGTGAAGGTCCAGATCACTGCGACAAGTTGCAGGCCAATCGACGTCCCAATCAGAACGCCCAGATAGGTACGCGCGCCGCGCACGGCCTCGGGGGTGCCTTTGTGGGCAACCAATGGGTATGTGGACAGGGTCAGCAATTCGTAGAACAGGAACAAGGTGAACATGTTAGAGGCAAATGCGATGCCCATCACCGAAGCGATGGCAAAAGAGAAACAGGCGAAGAACCGGGCGTGGTGATCCTCATTATTGCCGCGCATATAGCCGATGGCGTAGATGTGCGTCAGAATCCACAGGCCAGAAGCGACGATGGCAAACAACAGCCCCAGCGGTTCAACGTTAAACGCGAGGTCAAGGCCCGGCATGACCGACCACAGAACAAAAGGTTCGGTTGTTCCGTTGCCCACATTGGACAGGATAATCAGGACCACACCAAAGGTCGCAAGGGATGCGGCAAACGTCACCGCGTCGCGTAGATCAGGGCTGTTGCGCAACACCATATTGGACAGGGTTGCGGCAGCCGGGATCAGCATGCTGAGCAGAATGGCTGTATTTGTGTCCAAGAGACCACTCATCTTATTGCAACCCAACCGGGCCAGCCATCAGGCCCTCAGCAGCAGCGCGCGCTGCCGCCAGCGTGATATCGGTGTTCAGACCAAAATAGATGCAGGCCAGTGCCATGCCCCACATCGGGATCAGCATGCTTAGCGGAGCTTCTTGTATGGTATCGCCTTTGATCGGCTTCATCACGTACAGCACCTCAACCACCCGCCAGACGTAAATAACAGCCAGCAGCGACGACAAAACGATCAGGACGGCAATCGGCCACCAGCCTTTTTCAAGCGCGGCCTGTACCAGGACCCATTTGCTGACAAAGCCAGCAGTACCCGGCACGCCGATCAGGCTAACCCCGCCGATGACGATGGCACCACTTGTCCAAGGCATGGTCTTTCCCATGCCCGGAATGCGATCGTAAAAAGAGCTGCCACATTTGAGCACCAGTGCGCCCACGCCCATGAACAGGGCGGCTTTGGTGATCCCGTGGTTAAAGAGATGGACAATCGCAGCAGTCAGTCCCGTCGTTGAAATCAGGCCGATCCCCAGCAGCATATAGCCGATTTGGGCAATGCTGGAATACGCCAACATACGCTTGAGATCGGTCTGGAAGATAGCCACGAATGACGCCGCAAACATTGCAATCAGCCCAAATGGCAGAATGACAAAATGAAGCACGGCCACCTCGAAATCAAATCCGGGATGAAAGACCGAAAACATGAACCGGATCAGGACGTAAACCGCCACTTTTGTTGCCGTCGCCGCAAGAAATGCGGTCACCGCAGAGGGGGCAAAAGTATAGGCATTTGGCAGCCAGAGGTGCAGCGGGTAGATCGCAAGTTTCAACCCCATCCCGACGACGATAAAGGCAAATGCCGCCTGAACCGTCCGGTTGGCACCCTGATCAGCAATCCGATCAGCCAGATCACCCATGTTGAGCGTTCCCGTCGCCATATAAAGAAAGCCGAGACCGATCACAAAGAAGGTTGCACCGATGGTGCCCATGATCAGGTAATCATAAGCCGCCGTCAGCGCGCGCCTGTCCCGATGCGCCCCTTGGGCAACCAGCACGTAGGTCGATAACGACGAAACCTCCAGAAAGACGAACACGTTGAATGCATCGCCCGTCACGGCAACCCCCATAAGCCCTGTAAAACAAAGCAAATAACAGGAGTAAAACAAGGTGTGGCTGCTCTCGGGCACCTCACTTTTCAGGCTTTCAGAGGCATAGACCAGAACAACCGAACTGATGCCGGAGACAAGAAACAAAACAAACGCGTTTGCGGCGTCGACGCGGTATTCGATGCCCAGCGGCGGGGCCCAGCCCCCAATCCAATACGACAGGAACCCACCACCAATTACCTGATCGAGCAACAAGTAAGAAGCGATGAAGGACAACACACTCGCCACAAAGGCGATCGGCCATGCCAGTCGACGGCTTCCGATCAGCACACAAAGAGGCGCTGCGATCAACGGGATCACGATAGGCAGGATCGGCAGATGATCGACCAACGTTTTTGCAACGTGGTGGGTAGTGTCAGCCGCCATTACGCCCGTCCGCCCATCGATTCACCGTGAACGATATTGTCCTCTCGTGCGAGCCTTTGTTCGATGGCCAGAATTTCGTCCTCTTCGATGGTATCAAACTCTTCACGAATCCGAACAATAAGGGCCAATCCAAGCGCGGTTGTTGCGATGCCGACAACGATAGCCGTCAGAATCAAAACGTGCGGAAGCGGATTGGAATAGGCGACTTCGGGGTCGATTTTCATATCAAGCGGAAAAATCGGAGCGGTCCCGCCTGCGATTTTTCCCATGGAAATATAGAGCATGAACACCGCCGTCTGAAACATGTTCAGCCCGACGATCTTCTTGATCAGGTTGCCTTTGGCCACCACGATGTACAGGCCGGTCATCATCAACACGATGAACAGCCAGTAATTAATGTGGCCAACAAAGAAATTTCCGCTCAATTCGGTCTCCATCACCACTCCTCATCACTTAAACGGGGAGGGCGTCCGGCAAAGGCGTAGTATATCGCCACCATCACGCCGGTTACGGTTACACCGACACCCAGTTCTACGACCAGAATGCCCCAGTGTTGGCCATGAGAGGGGTGATCGGGGTTGAATGCGCCGTAATCCAGAAAGTTGTATCCCAGAAAAAGACTGGCAACACCGGTGCCCGCATATATCAGCACACCCAGCGCAACAAGTTTGTGGACAAACCATGCGGGAAATACTTTTTGCACTTTGCGAAGCCCAAAGACGACGCCGTAAAGCACAAAGGCAACAGCCATAATGACACCCGCCTGAAACCCGCCGCCGGGCGAATAATCACCATGAAACTGCACATAGAACGCAAACAGGATGATGTGACCGACCAGCAGCTTAGTCACCACACGCAATATCAGATGGTGGCGCATTAGGAGTCCGCGCTTTCATCAGGTTCGTCATCCCGGCGGCGGCGCAAGCCACTGATCAGCAGTAAAACCCCAATACCGGCCGCAAAAACAACCGCAGTTTCGCCCAGCGTGTCAAAACCCCTATAGCTTGCCAAAATTGCGGTAACAACATTTGGCACATCAATTTCTTCAACGCTGCGCTGCAAATATTCGGGCCCAACGTGCGTATGCACCGGGGCGTTCGGATCGCCGAAGTTGGGCATATCCAGCGTGCCATAAACCAGCACGGCGCCGGTCACGATGACAACAATCAGGGGGATAGCGGTAGATCGCGTGGATGGTTTGGCCGTTCGTGACGTCAACGCCATTGTTCCCAGTAACAGAACCGTGGATATCCCGGCGCCAACAGCAGCTTCGGTAAAGGCTACGTCCACGGCGTCCAACGAGATAAACAGCAAGGCTGACAAAAGGCTGAACACTCCAGACAGCATGACAACCGCAAAAAGCCGGTCAATCCGGACGATGGCCAGCGCTGTCACGACGAGCATCACAAAAAGCGATATGTTGATGAGGGTTACAGTCAATGTCTTGCCATCTAATTCTTGTTCAATTTGCCGCGTAAAACGGGGTTGGTGATTGAGGGTGGTCTCGGAGTTGCATCTGTCAACCCTTTGCCTTCTTTCGGGCGCAGTCCGGAGATAATTGCGGCGTTGGCCACAGCATGTGTCGCTGTCGGGCCGGTAATGAACATGAACACACCAATGATCAAAAGCTTCACGGTTATGAGACTCGCGCCGGCCTGCAGGCACATGCCCAAAATCAATAGGATCATACCACCGGAGTCAGTGATCGAGGCGGCATGCAGGCGGGACCAGAAGAAGGGGAAGCGGACGGTGCCGTATGAGCCGACAACAGCAAAGACAGAGCCCGAAAGTATAAACCCCCAACTCAGCCCCTCAATAATGGCTTCAAAAAAAGTCAATTCTCGACCTCCTGTTCGCCGCTATATTCCGGAACGTCCCCGATTGCGCGATATCTGAAGTATTTGAGAATGGCGATGGTGCCAACGAAGTTAATGAGGGCGTAAAGCAACGCGATGTCCAGAAAATCCGGCCGACCGGTCAGAAACCCCAGAATGCCGATAAACAGCACGGTGTGCGTCCCAAAGACATTTACTGCCAAAACGCGATCATAAAGGGTGGGACCAATAAACAAACGCGCCAAAACCAGCGCCATGGCAATGAACAACGCAATTGCAGCAACAAGAAACATGGCTATGCCCTTTCCGTTTCTGTTGTGGTCACGCGCCGGTCCATATCGGCAAGTGCGTCAAGGTCGGTGTCGTCATAGCTTAGTGCGTGCACCAGAAATGTGCCGTCCTCGATCTCAACAGTGATGGTTGCCGGCGTGAGCGTAATCGAGTTCGCAAATAACACCTGTCCCAGGTCGGACTTCTGACTGTTAGGGATGCGAAACAGGTGCTGTTGTTCGGGCAATTCCTTGGCGAGTATTATTGAGGCCACTCTCCAGTTGGATTTAGCAATCTCGACCAGCAGCCACCCTGCATATTTGGCGATCTCGACGGGATTGACACGGAATTTGACTTGATCGCCATCCGCCTGATCCATGCGGGTCAAAACCAATACTGTAATTGCGACCGAGATCAGGCCGAAAGCGATTAACAGCGGCTTGAACAGCCCTGACAACAAGAGCCACACAGCAAACAGCACCAGAGCTGTAAATATTGTGCGCACCTGTTCCCCCCCTGGGCGATTTCTTCGCCGCGTCATTGCCTGAGAATCTTCTTGATCGTTAAGGTAACTGTTTTACACAATGACCTAGAGGGGGCAACAGGAACCGATATATTCAGCCCCTTATTGCGCTTGCGGTCCT
>CBDTVL010000088.1:0-13833 GCA_965363755.1 uncultured Sulfitobacter sp. | reverse complement strand
ATAACTCTAAGAATTGGACACTAGACGTGAAATGCGGGAGCCTTCTTGTCTGTTGGCATTTGGCGGAAAACCCACACGCGGCATAAAATGTAAGTGCAGATTGCTGCAACGAAGGTGGATATCAGCAGGGCCATAGGCTCAGAGAAAAGATCAGAGCGTAAAAGCCCCAAGAGCACCGCTTCATTCACTCCAAAACCTGCCATTGCCGCGCATGAGAAGCAGAGTAGCGACCACTTCATCGGTCGTTTGTGACCTCTGAAACTGTAGAAATGGTGTCCAACAAAACTGAAGCAGAAAGCGAACAAAATGCACCAACATTGGCGAAATGCGGGTCTGAGCCAGCCCTAATCAGCAGGACTCCGGCCGAGACATGCATCAGAGTCGCCCCTGTGCCGATCACAGTATATCCGACTGTACCGGTATCAGTCATGGGTTGCATCCAACTGGATGTCTTCGGCGATCAGAAATCCGGGACGACCTTTTACTTCGGAGTAATACACGCGCAAGTTACTCACCCAAAACACCGATCGAGATGAGCTGTATTCCCCCCAAAAAGAAGATCGCCACCGCCAACGTGGACCAGCCTGGCAAGTCGTGACCCCAAATCATGGTACGCAAAGCCAATATGATACCGTAGAGGATTGAAAAACAGGCGAGGGTCATACCAACTGCCGTCCACATCCGAAGTGGCCAGGTTGTGAATGCCGTGATACCGGTCACGCCGAGCTTTAACAGGCCTTTGAGACCGAATTTGGACTGCCCTGCCCTACGACTTTCAAGTTCTATTGGTACGGCGACGGATTTAAAGCCAACCCAGCTGTAGAGCCCTTTCATAAAGAGATTACGTTCAGGAAGCGAACAGATTGCATCGACGACTTTGCGATCCATCAGCCGAAAATCGCGCGCATTTGGAGGGATGTCGACGTCGCTTCCGTACCTTAGCATTTTGTAGAAAACTGGGCACAGGACGCGTTTCATATACGATTCGTCCCGGCGATGGGCGCGCACAGCATAGACCATCTCAAATCCGTCCCGGAAGCGATCGAGCATGGCTGGCAAATGGCTCAGCGGTTCTTGTAAATCAGCATCAAGAACGACCACAGCTGACCCATTTGAGCACGACAGACCAGCCATGATTGCTTGTTCCTTGCCAAAGTTGCGCGACAGGCGCAACAGCCGAACCGGAACTGCGATTTGGGAGTCGCACACTGCCTTGACGGTGTTGTCGGTGCTACCGTCATCTACGACAATAATTTCGCAATGGCTCACAAGTAGCTGCGCCTGCTTAGCCACCTGCAATAAGGTCTCGGCGATGTTCTCTACTTCATTATAGGCAGGGATGACGAAGGATAGTTCGGGAATAGGATCGTCCGAGCTTACGGGCGGCGCGGGACCAGCCGGTGCAAAGCTGTCTAATCGCCCCATCACCTAGATCCTGCAGGCCTGATGAACAGAACAAGTTTTTGTACTCACCTAGCCGCCTGACGCTCAAAGTGGCGGCCTGCGCGGCCAGGCCAAGGGGAACCGAAAGCAGGGTCCTTTCCTGAGTATCCACTAAGGCAGGCAACGCATCCAATGCGACGTATTTCACCTGCCCGTCAGTGTAGAATTCCGCCGAATAGCTGCGTCCACCGACGATGTAGATCGGAGCATCGGGGGCTATTCTCTGGGCCGCGATGATCAACTTTTTTTGGGATCTTAGGTTCAGGGTATCTGGCGACGAAACCGCCAAGATGGCGATGATTGCGAAGGTAAGGATTGAGACGCCGGACCCCACAACAAAGGCGAACTTGTGTAAAAAACCCGGCGCGCCGGCCCAGGCCTTGCAATACAAAACAACCATCAGCACCGCAGCAGCCGGCAATCCCGGCAAGGCATATGCGGGCAGGATACTTGCGGCGGGAGAGAACAGGATTAACGGCGCGACAGACCAAAGCAAGAGGTAAATAATCCAGCCGGATTTGTCAGTTTTGAAAACCTGCGCGACTCTCGCCGTGCGCAGAAATATGGGAACCAAAAGGACGCTCCACGGCAATATCGTGCCAAGCGCGAACAGCCAGATCATGCCCTTTGGTTGGCTGTGGCCAATGCCGTAAAGATCACCCGACCAACCGGGAACAATGAACCGCTCCATATGCTCGCCAACGAGGAAATATCGCAGGAAACCAGGGGTCGCGATCTCGGCGGCGGCATACCATGGCACAGTTAAGGCCAAAAACAAGGCGGCGCCCTTAAGCCAGGGCAATGCGCGCAGGTCAGACCATTTTCCCATTATAATCAACCAACCCAACGTTGGAATCAGACAAAGAAAGCTAGAAACGGGGCCTTTGGCAAGAAGTCCAATTGCCAGCCCCAATGGTATCGCCCAAAAGCCAGCCTGGTTGGGCGTGTCCTGGCATACCGCGTACCAAAACCCGACCATGACCAGCGTAGTGCCCAGGGTCATTGGCATATCAGTCATGACAAACGCAGATACCCCGAAAAACAGCCCCATGCTGGAGAGAACAGCCACAGACAAAAGCGCTGCATTTCGTCCGGTCACATTTGCGACCCATGTCCAGATCAGAGCCAGTACAATTAATGTCACTACCAAAATCGGCAATCGTGCGGCGAATTCGTTGATGCCGAATAACTCCATCCCACCTGCCGAGAGCCACGTATGCAGAGGGGGCTTGCCCCAAAAAGGGATGCCATAATTGAATTGCGGCGTGATCCAGTTGTTGGTCTCAACCATCTTCCGGGCGATCTCAGCATAGCGCGCCTCAGTGGAATCAGTGAAAGGTACAACGTAGGCCGCAAGCAGTCGTACCGCGAACAGCAAAGCCAGCACTGCGCCAATTGCCGTCACCGCGACTCTGGGCAGATCGATGATGTCGCGCGTATTGCGCCGTGTTCCGACGGCTGAAACCTGAAGCGCCTGTGCCGCTGGTTTCGCAATGAGCGCTTCACTGCTCTCGGTGACAATCATGATCCTAAAACCAACCGGATCACCATTTTCGGGTTGCTCAGATCGGGTGACAGGTCTTGATCGACCTGAATAAATGTGATGCCGGTCGCATAATACTTGAATTCAGATTTGTCGGGATCAAACCAGTTGATCTTGAGAATTTTTACGACGCCATTGTAGGTCATGCTGTCGACAATCAGAGCTTCGTCGGCGCTAAAGATCTGGGCGGCGTCAAGCGCCTTTTCTTTAGGGGCATATTCCTGATGGTATTGAAATGCCGGTTCGATTTCTGCAGGCATTATGAGCCCGGGAGAGGCGCCATTCACACCAGCCCGCCAGCTTGAAGCGTCATAGGTCTCGGTCAGTGGACCCAGCGCATCATAGACGCATTTTTCAACGTCCTCGCCCAGATTCCAGATATTCCCCTCTTTATCCTGAGCGAAGTAGTCTGAGGTGCTCTCGATCAAGACATCGTTCTCATATTTCAGGTCGAGCATTATAGTTGCCGGGATCCCCATAATCTCTGTACCCGCGCCTCCATAGGATTGGACGGTGCGTTCCGCGATGAACCACCTACCTGCAGTTCGGCTTCCTTTGAACGTGTTTTTCTGTCTGGGGCTAAGTGGGAAATAGGGATTGTCGATCGTTGTGTGCATAACGAAGTTTCCTGCTACAAAATCTGGCAGAAGTGACGAATGACCGTCTTCGGCTGCGTTTAAGCTGGGGCCAGTGATCAAACAAATCGCGGCGACTGAAAACCTGTGGGGAAACTTGACCAATTTTGAGCGCGCTCCATCGAGGGACAGTTCGTGATCTCAACCTGACTGCATTTTTTCGACGAGATACATCTGACATATGTTCGATTTAGCGAACTTGCGCCCATGACACATGCTATCCTATGGATGGCGGATGTCGCTTTGTCAGGCAGCCGTGGATAACATTGCCTACAACACACGCTGGGCTCTGAGAGTGATCACGATGGGGATAGGTAAGAGATACGTCTTTTTTGCCTTGTTTTTGACTGCAATGACAAGTTTGCTTGCAGCACTCGACATCGCGATGGAATGGCCAATGGGTGCCAGCGAAATCGCCATTGAACTGGCTGATCGCTTTATCCTCGTGGCGGCAATTGTTGCCATTGCCTGGACGACGATCCAGGTCGGAGATGTGCGATCTGAGCAAAAGGCGATGCGCAACAATCTGGCCCGCGCCGTGGCCGGCGGTGAGCAATGGCGCGAGCAAAGCCATGTTCATCTGGAAGGGCTCAGCAGCGCCATTGAATCCCAGCTCCGTGACTGGTCCCTTACCCCGGCAGAAATGGATATTGCAGGGCTTGTCCTCAAAGGGTCCTACTCTAAGATAGATAGCCGAAGCCCGTGAGACGACCGAGGCAACAATCAGACAGCAGGCACAAGGCATATACAGAAAGCCCGGCCTTTCTGGGCGCGCCGAACTCTCGGCATATTTCTTGGAAAGCCTATTTGATACTGCTGGATGGCCGACAACCGAGCAGCCCAACCTAACGGTTCTGGGGGCAAGCAAAGATCGCTAAATTACTTCGCTCCAGCTCCAGTGTATCGTCGTCTAAGGTCTATTGCGATCTTCTGCTGGAGGCCCGACGTTCAATGTCGGCATTGCTGGCTAAGACGGCGAAAAACTCCACCTTTGACAAATGTGGTCTGCAGACCAATCCGAACCAGTCTCGGTTTTCTGCCAATACCGGAGCCGATACAGAACAAAGTTGACGCTACTCGTCGCCCGTCACGGCCTTTGAGACAGACTTGGTGGTTTTTGCTAAGTGGGGATTTTTTTGGGCTCATCGTACTCCTTGAAGGGATAGGAGATGAGAACGAAGACAGAGCAGAATGGAGTGGCTGACAAACACGTAAAAGAGATTAAGCGTAAGACGCGCCGACATATTTCTGTTGAAGAGAAGACCCGGATAGTTCTGGGCCGGTTGCGCGGGGAAGGTATCGAGGGGGAAGCGCGCGTAATTTCATCCATTGCCCGGCAGGCGATTGCGACGAAATCTGCCAAAAAGGGCGCGTGGCGACGCTGTTCCGGGCCGCTCACAAAAGCCGGATATACGTCAGCAATTTTCATCTCCGAACCAACTAAAACCAAACCACTACAATCAGGCGGAATCTATATACATCCACACTTGACAGCACCTCCCATCGACTGGTCAGGCAAATGGGAGTCGACTTTTTGGTTATTTTGTGCAACATTTAGTGTGGGTTGTTAGTTCTGGTTAGTTGGTAAAATGCTTCATAGAGTGGATTTTTCTACCGTACTTATGTGTCTGAGCATGGTTTTTTGCTCTACACCAGCCTTTCCTCAGTCTGCAGATCTTACCGGCAGCGAATCGGAACCAAATGCCGCGTCGCTTCGACAGATTATTGCTCTTCTTGAGGACGATGTAGCGCAAATCGAGGCGGAACGTGACCGGGTGACCGACGCGCTGAGCGCGGCGCAGTCAGAACTTGCCGAGGTCTCAGGCGAGCTCGCAGGCAAGCGCCAGGAGAGGCGCACCAATCTCCTGATTATCGCAGAGATCGAACTGACCAAGCGCGAACTTGAGACCGAGCGCGCCGAAGCACAAGATGCACTGGTCAAACAACAAAGCGCTGTCGAGGCGCTCACAGCTGAAATCACCACGAGACTGGGCAAAAAAAAACAACTTCTGCGTGAGATTGCGGACTCAACCGGCCGACTCAGCGACTTGCAGGCCGAGATCACATCTGCGGGCGAGATTGCCGCTCGAACTGATGCAATTCGGGCCGAGAACGCCGAGGTAGAGGCGTCCTTGGCCGCAATTATCCAGTCACGCTCGGAGGCCGAAGGCGCGCTCGACGCGCGGCGCGCGCAACTGACTAGGCTCGAATCCGACATTGTCGCAACGACCGCCTTCGCAGCCGAACGGGAAGCGGAGAAGGCGCAGTTGGACGCGGAAATTGCGGCCGGAGAAAGCAGACTTGTGGAACTCGAGGCATCGGTGGCCGATGCCAAATCTATAAAAACCGAAACCGAGATCATGCGCAATGAATTAGCCGAGACGAACTCTCGCCACGACGCGGCCCAAGATACACTGGCCGCGGTCACTCAAGAGGTCGAAAACTCGCGTGAGCTGTTAGCTCAGATCACAGCCGAACTCGAGAGCGGCGGAGCCAAACTTTCGACCACTCGCGACGAACTCGATGGATTGGAAGCGCGGCTGGAAGAAGCCAACGCCACGATCCAGCGCACCGCCGAGATTCGTGCTGAGCTTGGCGCCGCCGAGGCGGCGTTATCGGCCGCAGAAGCGCGAAAATCCGGCATTGAGGCGGCACGGGCCACGGCGTCCATCGATCTGAATCAAACCCGCGAAGACCTAAATGCGTCACGCACCGAGTTGCAGACGCTGACCGCACGTTTGACGGAAAGCGTTGCGCAGACCACGCAGGCCGATAATGCGGCCACAGCGGCCAAAGACAATCTGGCCTCGCTTGTGTCGGAAACCGAGACTATGCGCGACGATCTAAAAACACTGGAGCAAGCCCAAGCAGGGCTTCAGGAAGTGAGCTCTGATCTCGCCCTGATTACTGGCCTACGCAAGGCCGCCAAGGCCGAACTCTCTCAGGTGGAAACCGCATTGGCGGAAAGCCAACGGGCCGGCAAAGCGGCCGCCACCCGGCTCAATACGCAGCGCACTGAGTTGGCGACCACGCAAAAAGGCCTCGTTGCGGTTGAGGCTGCGCGGGACTTAGCGACACGCGCCGAGAACGCAGCGCGCCAGGCTGCGACCGAATTTGAGGAGGTAGCACGCGACCGCGATAGCGTTTCAGCCGAGCTTGAAGATCTTGAGACTAAATTGGCCGAAGCCCGAGCGGCGCTCCAAGCAGCAGAAGTCGGCGTCAAGGACCAGAAAAGCGCGACTGCAACCGCTCAAGCAGAGATTGAGGAAATCGACACCCGCCTCTCGACGCTGGCGCAACAGGCCAACGAGAAGGACGAGGAGGTCGAGCGCCTGGCTACTGAGATCCGCAACCGTCGTGGCGTGCTCGCCGATCTCGATGCCGAGATTGTACAGGCGCAGTTGGTTTCCAAGGAAAATCGAGCGGAATTTGTCGCGGAGCAGGTCGCGCGCAGTCTAAAGTTGGCGGCGCTCGAGGCTAAGCTCTCGGATGGCACCGAGACCGAGGAACGACTCGCTGTTCTTGCAGAAAGGGAGGCGACGTTCTTGGAAACGCTGTCTGATCTCGCCCAGCGCCGCGACGCGTCAACGGCCCAACTTGAAACACTCGAAGCGGCCGCAATCAAGGCAGAGGGCGCCCGCAAGGCCTCCTTGGCCGCTAGCGAACAACTCGCAGCAAAAATGGCCGAGATGCGCGAAATTCTGGCCTCCACAGAGGACGAGTTGGTCGACATCGAACGGGCAAAAATCACAGGGTTGGGGGAATTGAATACACTTGATGCGGAGTTGATGACGATGCGCGTCAACGCCGAACAAGCGCGCGCCGATTTTGAGAAACTCACGCGCATACTGGCGGGTATCGGCTCGGATGAAGTGGCTCTTGAGCCGTCTGCCTCGGCCTTAACGGAGGTAGTGTTACCCACATCAGCGGCTGCCTTGAGCGTGACAGAAAATGACGCCGAACCGTCCGCTGCCCCTGCTGTGGTGCGCAACCCCGAGCGGGCCATGTCACGGCAAGACATTCGCGCCATTCTCGCTACAGCGCCGGGCCTGACCAACGCCGCACCTGCTGATTTGGCGCGCCTCACCGCAGAACTTGAGCGTGGGACCTGCCCAGTAGACGCGCTGGACACCGTGTTCGGTAGTGTGAACCGCCAAACCCTTGTCGCGCTTGTTCGCGGCATAGGTACATGTTGACGACTGTAGTTTAGATCTTGAAGGAGGAAAGTTTCGTGCAGAGTATAGGTTTCATTGTTTTCGCGGTTGCCATGACGTTGGTTGTTGCAGTCGCGCCGGGCCACAAGGTTCATGCGCAAGAATTCGAGAAGAATATTCTCACCGGGGGTCCAAATGGCACCTACATTCAGATCGGCCGGGATCTCGCAGCCGTCGCGAGCAATTGTGGGCTCAATTATAACGTGCGGGAAAGCGCCGGCTCGCTAGAAAATTTCCTCGGGGTCCGCAAACGCCGCCACACCCAGATGGGCATCGTTCAAAGTGACGTCCTGGAATACCTCAGGACTTTTTCCAGCGACGATCCCGACATCGCCAGGGCAATATTCGGCGTCCGCATCGCCTTTCCGCTATACAACGAAGAGGTACATATTCTTGCGAGCCGCGACCTTACTTCCCTAGCCGACCTCAACGGTCGTCGTGTGGCCGTTGGCGTTGAGGACAGCGGCACTTTCCTGACGGCCTCGCTCGTGCTTGACCTTGCAAACATCCAACCCGCTGAACGTGTGACGATCAACGCCACCGAATCTCTGAAAAGCCTTCTCGCTGGCGAGATTGACGCCTTTTTTTATGTTGCAGGTGCGCCAACCAAACTCTTCCAGTCCGAAGATATTGATGCTGCGCGCTTTCACCTTCTGCCAATCAGCGATCCGACCCTGAGTTCGGTCTACGTCCCAACCACGATCCCGGCGGGCACCTACAAATTTCAGACCGAGGCGACTAACGTTGTGGCGGTCAAAGCCGTACTCATGACCTACGATTATAGCCCTACACGGAACGCGTACCACCAACAGAGCTGCAAGTCAGTCGCGGATCTTTCAAAACTGATTATTACGAATTTCAGCCAGCTACAGGACGTTGGACACCCAAAATGGCGCTCTGTCGATCTTAACGATATTCCGCCCGGCTGGGATATTGGCGAATGCGTAAATGCAGGACTCCAGGAAGACTACGTGCTTCAGTGCGCAGCCCAGACAAATGCACCGGTCGCTGCTGATGTCGAGACACCTGAGAGTAGGGCCAACACAGCCTATCGCCAGCGCATCTGCGCAGTGATGGGCTGTTAGGCAATCCCACTACGGCAGCGGGTGGTTCGGTCCTAAGGACCGCCCGCCGTCTTGTAAGTCCCTTAGCGCAACGGCGCTTTGAGATCCGCCAGAGCATCGGGCGGAAGGGCCGATACATCCGGGCCTATCGGGAGCCAGCCACCGACGGCAGTCTCCCCACCTTCGGAGGCCGATGCCTCTACTCGCCAATAGACCGCGCCTTCGGGAACGACGGTGCGCAGCGCTGATAGCTCGAGGTTGCTCTCGCGTTGGACAATGCGCCCCGAACGGTCGGCGAAATCAACGGCATAGGTGGCGGGATCGCCGCCTTCGGCGCTGGTCCAGACCAGTTCAATCCCGCCGGTTTCTAGCTTCCCTGCGTATAACAGAACAGGCGGGGCAATTGGTGTCACTGGGCCTGATTGCGGCAACGCCTCCAACCGTCTTGCCGCGCCGCTGATATTCGCTACTGCGCGCTTGTACCAGGACCGGGCAAGGACCAGGTCGACGGGAATACCCTCGCCTACTTCGTATATCTGGGCCAGATAATAGGCCGCGCGCGGGTGTTCGTCATAAGCGGCCAACGCATAGGCTACGACCGCCGCCTGAGGCTGCTGGTCCGCCACTGCGATCGCGCGCCGAAAGCGCGCGATCGAGTTTTTCGGCAAAATCCCGACGACACTGCGGATCTGGTCGAGCTTTGCCAGTGCATCTCTATCGACGACAACATAGACGGCTGGAACAGATCGAATGGGTGGCAGGTTCAGATCGGAAATCGAGGCCTGCACTACCATCTCTGAAAGCTGCGGCGCCTCCTTTGTGACGCTGGCGTAAATCTCCGTTGTCTGATCGGCGGGTTCGTCTGAGGCCAAGTTGATCCAGGCGATGGCGGCGACCGCGGCGGCTAAGCCGGTGCCCGTCGCCGCGGTCCGAAAGCCTCCCGAGCGGCGCTCTGGTGTCAACGCTTTGTTGGCTACCGCCAATGCTTGGCCATTGCTGAGGGCGGATCCGTGGCTCGCGGCTGGCACGATCCATTCTTTCCCCAAAACCACTGCTCGCGGACGCCCCGGCCGGTCGGGCAAAGCGCGCTTGGCTACATCTGAGGCCGACACGCTACTTATCTTTCCGACGGATTCGGACGTATCAGCGGGCTTTGCGCACAGGGTCGCTGACAGTTGCGGCGAGGATGCTGCGGTGTCTATTGGCTGCGCCATGGGCGGTTTTTGCTTTGGTGCCGTCGCGGTCTCATACGCCAACATTGCGGGCGTCTTCTGCGCATCTTTTTTCGGTGGCGCTTCCAGCCGTGAGGGCGTGGCAGACGGATCGCCCAACTTTCCGACCGGATTTGAGACAGCCGTGGGCGAAAAGCGAACGCCGGTAACTTTAACCAGATCCAACGCCATTCTGGCGGGATTATAGCACTCCCGAACCATATCCCCGTCAATGGTTTCGATCCATTGCATTTCAGCCTCGTCCAGGACTTGCATACACAAGAGATTGATCCGCACAGGGTTGCCGTCCGTTAACTCGTGGATCACGTCCAGCGCCGCGTCAGTGAACGGCATGGCGCCTGCGCCCGCGGCTGCAAACCGGTGCTGGACATAGCCAAGAGTATCTTCCTTGGCCATCGGCTCGAGTTGGAATTGCGGCCCCAGAAGCCCCATCTGGCAGGCACCAATCTGATCAAGGAGGCCTGTATGTCCGACCAGCACGATCTTGAACAACGGGCCTGCCTTCAGTTCGAACCCCGCCAGTTCAACCAGAGTCTGCTGTTTTTCCTTGGGCAATCGATGCGCGTCATCGACGATCAGCGTTGGCAAAGCTAATTGAACAACCGTCTGGCGCAAATAATCGGAGAGCTCTTCGTAACAGCCGTCTTTCCCGTTCGAACCAGAGTCCGCTCCAAACGCTGTAAGGATGGCCCGACACGGATCAACGCACAGAACCGCCGAATGAGGCACGACACCAATCAGCGACTCTTCTTGATTGTCCCACACTACCCTGCGCGCGACAGTCGACTTGCCGCCGCCGCCCCGGCCGGTAAAGAGGGTCAACAACCCAGGAGCCTTGCAAGCAAGTCTTAGCCGCTCAGCCGCCTGTCGGTGAGTCACTCCCCAGTAATCGAATTTTGGAGCCGAACTCTGAAACGGCGCAGCCCACAGACTAGTGCCTGCATTCACCAAATCACTCATCAATCCAGCTCTTACACATCGGGCTTCCCCACTCGGAGCGACTTACTTGCTACACTGTTACAACGCCCGGGTGGTCAGCCCTGCTTGGTCGTCCATGTTGCTTATTAAAGCAAATTCGGCATTTCGTCTACTTCGGCGCTATTGCACTATGTGGCAGACAACAAAATCATTGCTCGGAGTGGAATTGGACTGCGTCGAAAGGCGGCGTGGTGTCAGGCCAATTCGAACTGGTCTCAGTTTGCCGCTGAACGCGTGAACCTATGCGGAACAAAGCTGACGTCACTCAGAAAGAGCGGCGGTGCGGTTGAGCTTGAAATTGGTCCTGCTGTAGACGCTGCGTTCCTGGTTGAAGTGGTTGAAGACGGAGACGTGAACGGCGGCGAATTTTCCGCACGACTGTTAAGCCAGCCGCCCATTTCCTGTTTTGAGGCGTTGCCCAAGCACGCGCGCCAAAGCGCACAATAAACCGAGAACTCAGTGGACCTATTTTATGCCGCGGCTTGGTCCCAATTTAGCCTGCGATTGACATATTCGAAGCGAAAGCGGGAACCGGACATATAGCTGCACCGCAAGTCGGATGATTTCGGGGCTGGTTTTGCCTGTCGTACTGGAGAGAGTTTTGTGATCCGGCGAAGCAAAGATACTGCTCAGCCCGTCTCATGCCCATTTTCTTGACAATGCCCCATTGTGCAGCTTCAGGCCGCCAGTAGAGCGCTTTGGTGGCGCTTCAGGCTTAGGCGCGCCGAAGCCCCGTAGGTACGCGGGTCGCAACGTAGCTCAGGAAATACGCTGAACAGTTCCTCGCGTGCGCGGCCCTCCAGTTCATTCAGGCTGTACTCTCCCGGATGATAGCTTTCCGAAGCAACACCATCAGCTGTGATAATTTCGTGGCGATCAAAAAGCAGATGCAAATACGTCACCTCGCCAGGCGCTGCCTGCGTGATCGTCGACCCATTCACCAGAAACCGAGCTGGAACGAGAACTTCTTCCTCACCAAAATAGAGCTGTGCCCTGTAGTCGCGCACCAAAACACGGTGCTGTGGCGAAAGCGTAAATGAAGTTTCATTGCCCAACACGCCTGCCGCAAATCTAATCGGCGCATGCATTTGGGAAGCCAGCATGGTGCGCTTTCCGATCCACCTTACTGGCCTTGGGCCATTGTCGTGTGTGATGACTAGATCGCCTTGTCTGATTTGTTCTATCGCCACGGGGCCGCGAATGGTTTCGATCATCGCCCCGGGCGTGAAGCACACCGGTGTCGCGTCGAACGTGACAAATGCACTGTCTGTATTTCCGTCAATATCTGAAACGGTATAGCTGAAAGAGTTGGTGCCGTAGTTCAATACGTCATTGTCGATCGTTATTGTGCCGTTTGCATTCAAAGTGACTGTTTGACCCGAGGCAAGCGTGATCGTGTCATTTGCGCTGACAGAAACGCCGTTGATTTCGGTTATCGTGAGCGCCTGCCCCGTTGGATCGGAATCGTTTGCCAAAACGTCGACAACCATCTCATAGTCCCCGTTAAGTTCGATACCTGTGTCATCGGTGGCAATCGGATCTTCATCGATGCCTGCAGACGTGTTGGACGCAATTACCAGCGACGAATCCCAAGCGCTATCGCCCACATCCGCAATACCGATCAAAAGGGTATATGACGTGCCGGGTACAACCGGAATGTCGTAGGACAAAGTGACCGTGAACCCATCCATTTCAGTGGCATGTGTCCCGGTAGAGTTGTCGATGTAGAGGTTTTGATTAGCGCTATCGAACTGACCGTTTCCCGGATTTGGGTCATTCGCTTCGGAGCCATTTGTTGGCGTAAAGTTACCTGCATCATTGATCGAATTCACCGAGATAGACCCATCGCCCACCGACAATGGCTGTGTCACACCATCAAGCTGAATCAACGCGATGTCGTTGAAATTTGAGTAGACATATTCGTTGTATTCTTCTGAATAGAAACGGAATTCGATGTTCAAGGAGGTCTGACCCGGTTCTGGCGTGAACGTCACTTCGAGGTAGGAGGCGTCAAAAGTCGACCCGCCAGCCGCGGTGTCAAAGACCGAAACGCCGTTGCCGCCAGTCGTATTGGTACTTGTGCCGCCAGATTGGTTGTTTGCGCCTGTTGCGTTGGCGAAGCTGTCGACATTGCCAGTCGACAGAATGACACCGGTATCCGCGGGCAAAACATTTGGATTGGAGGTATCCCCTCCGGAATAGGTCGCGGACGAGCCTGTAGCCCCCGAATAGGTGGCCCCTGTAATATTGAACCCGGATCCAAAGATCAGTTGTGCCATATTCAAGGCCGTGGCCGACGTGTCCGTATTAAGCGCGGGCATTCCAGATCCTCGAGTTGTTGAACCGGCTCCGTAGAGCCAAGTTTGAGTTTTTCGTTCAGTTGCGATTCAAATAGCCGAGAAACCGGACAAAATTCGTCCGCCAATAAGGCATATCTGCGGCGGACTATGCCCAGCAGCGCTGTCAGACAAATTCGAACCAGTCTCAGTCTGCTGCCAAACACCGCAACCTTCGCGGAACAAAGTTGCCGCCACTCGGAGAGCGCGGCGATGTAGTTGAGTTTGATATTGCATCTACTGTAAAGGGCGCGCTGATGCAGAAGATCCTCAACATTGCCAAGCGAAAGCGGGGAACGGACATACTTTATCTCCGCAAGTTGGATAATCTCAGGATCGGTTTTGAAGAATCAAAATGGGCTGCGTTTCGTCATGACCGGACTCTAAG
>CBDTVL010000087.1:0-13839 GCA_965363755.1 uncultured Sulfitobacter sp. | reverse complement strand
AGGCGCTCGGGCTACGCTGGAAGAATATTGAGTGGCACGAGAAAGACGGCGAGCGCTACTTGGTTGTGAACGTTGATGGCAAAACGAAAAAACGCAGCGCTGTGGCACGTGATCGCGTTGAAATCTACTTGGACAGGCAGCGCAAGCTGAGCAACGCAACTAGTAAGGGCAGCTTGGACGAACTTATTGCGGCAAAGAGCAATGAGTACGTGTTTACGACACGTTTGGGCGAAGTCGCTAACAATTCTAGTTTGAGCCGCGCATTTAACGCGCTGCTGGATGAACTGGATTTGAAGGTTGGCGCTGACGGAAAAGAACGCACACTTTACAGCTGGCGGCATTATTACATAACACGCGACTTAGAGCGTGGCGTGGGTACGCACGTTTTGAGCAAACAGGTGGGCACAAGCACTCCAATGGTTGACAAGCACAACAGCAAATACAGCCCGCTAATTAACGCTGAAATGCACAGCGGGCGGCAGGTACACAAGAAAGAGCCGAAGGCAGCTATGAACGCAGGACAAAGCGTCGCAGACGTCGCATTTGATATGCTGGCGGCGGGTACAATTGCAGAAGCTGAATTGATTGCGGCAATTGGCGTTGAACGTGACGGATACGTTGTGACGACTGAGATTACGATGAAGGCGCTGGCAGCTAAGGACGACGGGCTGATTAGCGCTGAAACGCTGCTACAAATATTGAACGGCTTGCGCAGAGCGTATCTGCGCTAGCCTTGTCGATCACTTAGACTTCTTGCTCTGCACAACCGCGCTGATTGCAGCGTCAAGTTCGCCGCCAGCTGCCGCCGCATACAAAGCCTGAAACGCGCCTTCTACGTCAGCCAACGTCTTCACAAACACAGCATTGCCATCCTTGCCAAGCCCCAGTGCCCTGCTCCCGTATTTGCACTGTATATACCAGCCTCCGTCCTGTTCAAAAAACCAAGCTCGCACTTTGCGCATACGCTCAACGAGCACCTTTTCTCCCTGCTCATTCTTAGTCCATCCAGAAGTGCTGCCGATGTGACATCCGTCATATGGTCGCCATCGGCAACATAGGTCTCTGCGTCCACAAGGTCCAATATGCAGAAGGAGTTGGAGAAAAAGGGTTTAAAGTTTCAAGGGTTCAATGCCCGACGCTGCATTCTGCTATCGATTTGGAGTGATGTCGCAAGGTTAAATACTGATCATTAGTGGCCGTTCTCACGGCGCTGGATGGTCATACGCTAAGCACAACAATAGCTCATTCAGGTAATGCAGCGCGCATGGCAGCAGGACAGAAATCCGAATAGACTTTGGAAAGTCGTTTTAACGAAAGGATGGATATGATTGAGATTGAACACAGCCGAAGTGGTGATGTCATAACTTTGTGCGCGTCGGGCATTCCTTCGGTCGGGAGTGGGCGATTGTTGACATAGGCGCCATGCAGGTCGGCAGGCGGCAGGAGCGCATCGCGACCATAGTGCAGATGCTGCTACGAGGCGTCAGGCGTCACACCCACCGATTGCGTCGCTATCGCATCAATATGGGTATTCAGGGTTGAGAAACCGGCATGTCCTGTCCCCGTCCCGAACCTCGCGAAGAACCGATCTTGCCATGAAAAGGCCAGACCGGCGAGGGTCAATGTGATCGTCCGGGATGGAACAATTAGGCCCGCATTCCTCTCCATTTATTGGATAATGTCCCGACTTGCTACATGCCGCTGCTGTCAAAAGCACTGTGAGCAATACAATTGAAGATAGTTTTCCATGATTATTGTGGTAAATATGAGAGGCTCGGGGCTTTCTGGAACTCACGGTCCTTGAGTTAATTCACGGGGGTTTGCGTTTTTTGAGCGCTTCAAACCCGATAATCACATCAAGAAGCTCGGTGGTTATTTCGGTTTGCCGCACAGCACGCGTATCCGACATCAACTCTTCCAGCCTGTTGTCGACCGATTGTTCCGCCTGCTGCATCAAGGCAAGCCGCGCGGCATTCTCAGTTACCATAGCTTCTGCAGCAGCTCGGAAAATGCTGGCAAACAGATGGCCCCTGAGCAGCGCCATGAAGAGGTCGTCTGGCTGCATCGAAAAGTATGGAAGGCTTCGCGAGGACCAGGGTTTTGTCTGAAGATCACCTATGAGCGCAGGTTCGAGTGGCAGCAAAGCTGCAATTTCGGGGGCCTGCATTCCGCCCTCAGTGCGCGCAAAATAGGCAAGAGACACAGACACTTCTTTAGGATGACTGTCCCGCCTGATATTGTCTAGTTTCTGCGTGAGAAGGTTGGCGAGCCGCCCGATCCCGTCAACAGAGGCGGGCGGAAAAAGCGCCTTTTGAACCCCGAGGCCCTGATCCGTAAGCGCGTCCGCCATCTGTGCCCCAATACACAGGATGGTTGTGGCGTTGTCCGCATTGGAACCAATGTGTTGCCCGACATGCGTGGCAAGCGCCTCATTGTAGTTTCCGCACAGACCATGGTCCGAGCCGAACACAACCATGACTCTTGCGACGGCGTCCGAATTAGCGGCATTGATCGGCCCTGATTGCGACAGGAAGGCATGTAAGCCGTCCAGAACTGTGTTGTGATACGCTTCGATGGCGCGGGCCGCGTGCTCATAGGGGGAAGAATTGATCACCGACAGCGTCTTCATTGTGTGCACTACGCTACGGATACCCTGCATGCTGTTCGTGCGCCGGGCGAGCACCTCAAGTGTTTGTGCCATTCTGCTCCCCTAATGCTTCACGAGCTTGCTGTCCGAGCGCGGCCATCCGGGCGCGGACATCGGCGTCAAAGGGTTGGTTCTGTGTGATCTGTTCGGCGATCTCGGCGAGATCGCGTGCAGCCGCCCTTCTGAGGGCAGCCATGACCGTAAAGGTGTCGGCCTCGCTCAATCCGTCGAACTGGCCGTCCATGGCGGCGACCAGAACGGCAAGTTGTTCGATGGCCGGAATGGGATCGCGTTCCGCCTGACGCAAGGAGGCACGGACCGCAGCGCCCCGCGTGAGCCGCGCGCGCGTGGCATCGTCCAGGCGCGTGCCAAAACGGGCGAAGTCTTCTAATTCCTCGAATTGCGACAGGGTCACGCGCAAGTTTCCAGCCACTGACCGGAACGCTTTACTTTGCGCCTTACCGCCCACCCGTGAGACCGACACGCCAAGATCGACTGCCGGAAACTGGTTCTTACGCACAAGGCGAGGTGACAGGTAGATCTGGCCATCGGTAATCGAAATTAGATTGGTCGGAATATAGGCGGAAAGATTCTCTGCCTGGGTCTCGACAACCGGCAAAACGGTGATGGACCCGCCGCCGACGCTTTCGCTGAACTGCCCCGCACGCTCCAGCAGTCGGGCGTGGATGTAGAAGATGTCGCCGGGAAAGGCTTCGCGCCCCGGTGGGCGGCGCAGCAGAAGCGACAGCTCGCGGTAGGATCGGGCGTGGTGGGTCAGATCGTCGAGCACGACCAGCACGTCCCTGCCTTGGCCCGAGAAGTACTCAGCCATCGTCAGCGCCGCATAGGGCGCGATATAGGCCAGACCCGCGGCCCCCTCATCGCCGGCCGCTAGGATGATCGTACGCTCCATCATACCCCCTTCGCGGATCGCACCAATCACCTTAGCGACCGCATCGCCGCGTTGCCCGATTGCGCAGTAGATGCAGATCAAATCGCTGTTCTTCTGGTTGAGGATCGCATCCACGGCGAGCGACGTCTTGCCAGTCTGCCTGTCCCCGATCACCAGTTGGCGCTGTCCTAGACCCACGGGAACTGCTGCATCGATTGCCTTGATGCCCGTCGCCAGAGGGCGTGAGATCGCCTGTCGGTCTAGAATTTTTGGGGCCTCGGCCTCGACCGGTCGCACCGCCTCTGCCTTGATCGCCGCCATGCCGTCCTGCGGGCCGCCTAGTGCATCCACAACGCGGCCCAAAAGCGCTGGACCGACTTTGACGCTAACAACAGTGCGCGTGCGCATGACGCTTTCGCCCACCGCGACACAATCAGACGACCCAAGAAGAACAACGCCGAGGCGCCCCGGTTCAAGATCAAGGACGATGCCCTGCACACCGCTGTCAAAGCGCAGCAATTCATCGGACAAGGCACGTTCCAGACCCGTCACAATGGCAATCCCGTCAGCCACTTCGGCAACCTGCCCTATTTCACTGAGGGTCGGCGCAGGTGCTGGACTGTCGAGAAGAGCCTTCAGAAGCGCCTCAGGACTAGCACTGGCTTTGCCGGTTTCACTGCTCATGAGATTTCACTTTCAGCTCGCCACCGCTGGCAAGTTGCTTGCCAATCAGCGATTCAAGCCCATCGATATAAGAGTCCACGGTCCAAGCCAGTTGCGCCCCACCCATGCGCAGAACAAGACCGGGAGCTTGATCCGCATCCGTGTCGAATTGCACTGAAATATGAGGAAACATAGCCTTCAATTCGGCAGCAAAACCATCCTGTGCCGTTTTCGGCAACGATTCATGACTTGTCACCACAGCGACAATCGCCTCTCCGGCCGCGCGGTGCAGATCTGCGGCGATCGGTTTGATTTGCTGGACAAGGTGATGCGCCATTCGCTCTTCAAGCGTCTCATCCGCCAGATCGATTAGCGCCTTGCGCGTGAGCGATAATAAGGCACCGGCACCAGCACGATGCATCCTGGTCGTGTATTTACGCGCCTCTTCGTCCAGATGTGTCTGCCAGCTTGCTTGTTCCTGCTCCATCCGCTGATGCGCCTCGGCCAACAGCACATCCCGCTTTTCCTCGGCAGTCTTGCGGATCGTTTCAGACATCTCGGACTGCGCAACATGCAAGGCTCGCTCCTTGTCATAGTACTCCGCCTCGATTGCCGCCGCCTGATCCTTCGCCTGCACTGCCTCTTTCATTCTATTGGTGATCTCAGCCTCTCGTGCGTCAATGCCGTCCAGAATAGGACGGTAGAGGAACCGCTTCAAAAGCCAGACTAGAACCAGAAAGTTGGCAATCTGAGCCGCTACCGTAATCCAGTCGATGGACATGGGTCAGCCACCTGCTGCTTGTGCCGCTGCGACTGCCGCGTTCCAGAAAGGGTTCGCAAAGAGCAGGATCATGGCGACGACGAAGCAATAGATCGCCGTCGACTCTATCATGGCGAGGCTAACAAATAGGGTCCGCGAAATGTTCGACGCTGCATCAGGCTGCTGGGCAATCGCGCTCAGCGCCGTTGCGGCGGCGCGCCCTTCGCCAAGCGCGGGACCGATGGCGCCGAACGAGACGGTCAGTCCTGCTGTGAAAATGGAGATGGCGGCGATGATGGCAAGGTCTGTCATGGTGTGTCCTTTTCGGGCAGTGAGGGATTTGGGGATCCGGCGGCGCTGGAAATGTAGACGGTCGCCAAAATTGCGAATATATAAGCTTGGATCATGCCGGTCAGAAGGCCAAGCACGTCCATCACAACCGGAAAGAAAAAGGGCGCTACGCTGAGCAGGATCGCCGCGATCACCGCCCCGCTCATGATGTTGCCATAAAGGCGGATGGCGAGCGAGATGCCGCGCGAAAACTCCGAGATGATATTGAAGGGAAGCATGATGAAAGACGGCTCCAGATAGGTTTTGAAATATCCGCCAAGACCCCGACTGGTCACACCAAAGAGCGGGACCGCAATGAGAACAGACATCGCCAGCGCAGTTGTCGTCGACAGGGATGATGTGGGCGGTTCAAACCCCGGAACGACCAGCAGCAGGTTCGACATCGCGATGAACAGGAAGAGCGTCCCTACGAAATACAACAGGTAGCGCGACGGGCCTGGGGCGATTTCTTCGATCTGGCCCTGAATACCCTGAACGATCACCTCGAGCATCGTCCGCCAGCGGTTCGGCGGCACATCCGGACGCAGTTTACGGGTGATTAGCATTGACGCGATGGTCAGCAGTGCCATCACGATCCACGTGTAAAAGATGGTCGCGTTGACGGCGACGCCCCAGGCTTCGAACATGATTGTCTGATCCGGCGACAGGTTCATGGCGCGCCTCCGGCAGGCGCATCAACGCGAGCAAACGTCGTGACGATGAACCGCACCACAAAGAATGCGATCCCATAGCTGAGGCTGGCCCATGGCCCGCCCTGCTCCAAGACGATCCAACCGATCCCAAGCAAAGCCACAATCCGCAGCGCTGCGCTGAATGTCAGAATTCTGATCGGGTTTTGCGTTCGCAGGGCGAGCCGCATTCCAAAAGCCAGCCCCATGAAGAAGACAGCACTTATTGCGGTGCCAACCGCAAGGCCCAGCATCACCGCAGTCCAGTCAACGTTTATCATCTGTCGCCTCCTTCCTTGTTAACCCACGCCGCAGCAATGAAGGCACCCAGAACGACGCCGCCCAGGATCAAAGCGATGGGCCAGGAAAAGCTTTGCGGCGCCACACGTTCCAGCCAAAGGCCCAGAAACGCACCGCCGACCGTCGGCACGGCGATGGACCAGCCAATCATCCCGAAGGTACCGATGCCGCGTAGCGGGCTTGGCCCCGGATGATCGCGCGTCGATTTCATCCGCTTTGCCTGGCGGGCAATCTCTTTGGCGGGTTTGTCGGGTTTCGGTGTCATTGCTGCGGCCTCTGCAATTTGGCAAAGCGCCGGACCATGTCGGCCTCAAGCCGCGACAGGGCGGACCGGGCCTGGCGCTCCTCCTCGTCCACTTGGACGAAGCACCCTTCCACCGTCTCTTGCAGATTGCCCAGATCATCACCGTGGACCGCGCGCAGGGCGGCAATAACGACCTTGTGCCCCTTCTTGACCAGCAGACCTTCGTCGATGCCAAAGATTTCCTCGGACCCATCGACAAGCCGCAGCGTCATGACCGACGGCACAAGTGCTGTGACGAAATCAGCATGGTTTGGCCAGATGCCGAACGCCCCGTTCTGGGCCATAGCAGTCAGGCGCGTTGCCTGGCCCTCAAAAAGCGTGCGGGTTGGCAGGCGCAGAGTGACGGTCATGTCGGACGCCATGCTCATGTTTTGGCCTTCAGATCATCCAGACCGCCTATCATGTAATAGGCGCTCTCAGGCAAATCGAATTGGGTCTGCGCAAGGATCGTCTCGCAGCCGGTGAGCGTATCCGCGATTGGCACCAGCTTGCCATCCATCCCGCTGAAAGATCCTGTCGTAACGAAGGGCTGCGTCAGGAACCGCTCCAATCGCCTGGCGCGCGCCACTGTGGCACGGTCGGCCGATGACAGCTCCTCAAGGCCGAGCATCGCGATGATGTCGCGCAGCTCCTCATATTCGGCCAGTGTCCGGCGCACCGCGCGGGCAATGTCGTAGTGTCGCTGCCCGACGACAGAGGGCGTCAGCATCACCGAAGCCGACGACAGCGGATCGACCGCCGGATAGAGCCCTTCGCTCGCCCGTTTGCGCGACAAGACAACCGAGGCTGAAAGATGAGAGAAAATATGTGCCGCAGCCGGATCGGTGAAATCATCGGCTGGCACATAAACTGCCTGGATTGAGGTGATCGCGCCCCGATTGGTCGAGGTGATGCGTTCTTCCAGCGCGGCCAGTTCCGTGGCCAGCGTCGGTTGATAGCCGACGCGTGAGGGCATCCTCCCCATCAGGCCCGACACCTCAGAGCCGGCTTGAACGAAGCGGAAAATATTATCGATCAGGAGCAGCACGTCCTGCCCTTTGTCGTCGCGGAAATACTCGGCCATCGTCAGCGCGGTGTTACCAACCAGAAAGCGCACGCCGGGGGCCTCGTTCATCTGGCCGAACAGCATCACGGTCTTCTCGCGCACGCCCGCCTCACCCATCTCCCGGTACAGCTCCTCGGCCTCGCGCGAGCGTTCGCCGATGCCGCAGAAAAGGCTCACACCCTTATGGTGCTGCACGGTATTGTTGATCAACTCGGTGATCAGAACGGTCTTGCCCACGCCTGCCCCGCCGAAAAGGCCAGTCTTGCCGCCCCGCTCAATAGGCGACAACAGGTCGATGGCCTTGATCCCGGTCTCGAGAATCTGGGAATGCAGCACACGGTCGCTGAGCTTGGGTGGAGGCTGGTGGATCGAACGGCGTTCCGTCGCCGCCGGGGCCGGACGGCCATCGATAGGTTCACCGAAAACATCCAGCATCCGGCCCAGAACGGCCTCACCCACCGGAACCATGATCGGTCCGCCTGTCGCCTTGACTGTCAGACCAAGGCCAAGCCCACGCACCGGCGCCATGGCAATGGCCCGCACCATGCCGTTGCCGATCAACCCAGACACTTCCAGCGCGACCGTATCCGCGTAAAGCAGGTCATGAATGCGCGGAACCGACCCCTCGAACACCACGTCGACAACTCCACCGCGAATGGCAGCGATGTGACCATCGGTTGTTACATCAGGTTTCAGAGGGGCCTTGGCGCTCATCTGATCGCCTCAACTCTCTTGCGGCACGCGGGTGCCCGTCGTACCGTCAAGCATCGCAAGCGCATCGGCCAGACGACCGATACCTGAAACGCCGACGCGACCCGCGAAATCGCACGCAGCCATCACCTTAGGGCCCATAAACCCGGTTGACATATCGAGCGCGCGGCCCGCATCCGGTGTTAGGTGGCGGAGGGGCGTAGCGACGTCGGAGCCAATCTCAATGCGTTCAGCCTCTATTCGGCCATTGGAGTCACTGATGCCGCCGGGCACCCCGTCGTTGTTTGCAATCGATAGATCAATGTGGTTTTGCAACCCATGAACAACTGAATTTTCACTCTGCGTCGTGGCTCGAAAGTAACTCCCTGCGCCGAGGGCGGCACACAGGTCAAAAGCAACGATTATCCGTGATTTCATTTGGTGCGTCTCCGTTTTCCGTTCGGTCGAAGGAGCTGTCGCAGTCTTAAAGCCCCACAAGATTGACGGCGATCAATTCGCGGTCGTCCTCATACGGTTTATTATCAGCCCCCAGCTTCAATCGCGGATTCAACTCGCCTGTGCAACAGGCTGTTGAAGATCGAAGAATAGCTGATTTGGCGTTCTAAAGCCAAGGCATTTTCGGGGCCGGCTATTTATTTTCTCCATTATTTGTGCCACCTCCTGATCGTCCTGATCATCGATGTCTTTTCCCTTTGGGATGTATTGTCGGATCAGGCCATTGGTGTTTTCGTTGAGGCCTCGCTCCCAGGAGTGATAGGGGTGAGCGAAGAACCCCTTGGCAGTCGGTTCGCGGGCGATATCTTTATGGTATGCGAATTCTCTGCCATTATCGTAAGTCAAGGTGAGAACGCGATCCAGATAGGGTATCAGGTTGTCGCGGATCACAGCCGTGACAGCCTGCGCTGTTTTATTGGCGGCCTTGATGGCAACGCTAAAGCGTGTCTTTCGCTCAACAAGGGTCACAAGGACTGAGTGACCCTGTTTGCCGATCACGGTTTCGGCTTCCCAATCCCCGACGTGGTTGCGCTGTACGACGATTTCAGGGCGTTTTTCAAAGGATACCCTATTCTTGATCTGGCCAAGCTGCTCGATGCTGTCATACTGCTTGCGCCATTTCTTTTGGCATCCCAGGTGAGTGTGGAGGTCGCCACCGCTGCGTTTATCGGCGTAGATATGCTGGTAAATCCACTCGGGACTGACACTCGGTTCATCATTGGCTTTAAGTTGGCCACTGATCTGCTCCGGGCTCCAGTCCTTGCGGATCACCTCTTCGACCCCGCTCCAAACCGCATCCAAAATAGGGGTGCGGAAAATCTGTGATTGCCGTACACAATCTAGGCGATGCGCCTGTTTGAACCGGTAGCCACGCAAGCCTTTATTGTGCTGAAGCTCCCGGCAAATCTTCGTTTTGTGGACGCCGACCTGGTCTGCAATGGCTCGTTGGTTCAAACCCGCTTTCTTTAACTCATAAATTTGATTACGCTGACCCTCTGTGAGGCGGTAATAGGCTCGCATTGGTGTTCCTTTACTTTAGACGGTGAGAGACACTTGGGCATCGCTGCCTCACGTCCAATCCCGTGGGTAAAGTTGCACTGGCGAGTTGAATCCACGAATAGCCAAAACGGCATGTGCGAGAATTGACACGGGTCAATGTTGAGAATGCGGCTTGGCGTAAACAGAAGAAAATCTTGTAGATGGAGCAGATCTAATGGATGATCCCAAGCAACAAGCAACCAATACCGCCAATGTGGCCGACAACAAGCCGAACCAAGTGGCGGACATCACGCGCAGGTTAGCGCCCTTGAATGCGCATACGGCTGACGCCTCTCCTAAACTGGAACATTCTGCTGCCATCTCGGAATTCCTAGATCGCGCAACGCATGCTGCCATGTCCAAAGTGACCAAGGGAGCGTCACCTGCTGCCCTTGGCGAGGCCTATCTGGATTGGCTAGTACATCTGTCGACATCGCCAGGCAAACAGATGGAGCTTTCGGAAAAGGCGTTCCGGAAATGGCTGCGCTTTTCGCGCTATGCTATGACAGGCACCGAAACGGGCAGCGAGGCCGCCCCTTGTATTGAGCCATTGGCCCAAGACGACCGCTTCAGCGGCGAAGCTTGGCAGAAATGGCCTTACAATCTGATCTATCAGTCGTTTTTGATGAATCAGCAGTGGTGGCACAACGCGACCACTGGCGTGCGCGGTGTCACAGACCAGCATGAAAACGTCCTGGAGTTCATGGGCCGCCAGATCCTCGACATGTTTTCGCCGGCGAACTTCCTGCTGACCAATCCCGAAGCGCAGGCCAAAACGCGCGAAGAAGGGGGGCAGAACCTTGTTCGTGGGTTCAAGACGTGGCTGGACGATCTGGAGCGCCAGAAAAGTGGCGCGTCCCCGGCGGGCACAGAGGCTTTCCGGCCCGGTCATGAAGTTGCGGCAACTCCGGGTAAGGTGGTCTTTCGCAATCGTCTGATCGAGCTGATCCAATATGAGCCAACCACCGACAACGTGCGGCCAGAGCCGATCCTGATCGTGCCGTCATGGATCATGAAATACTATATTCTCGACCTGTCGCCACACAACTCCATGGTGAAGTATCTGGTCGATCAGGGCTACACAGTCTTTATGATCTCTTGGCATAATCCCGATGCCAAAGAACGGGATCTGAGCATGGATGACTACCGCCAAATGGGCGTCATAGAGGCAATTGACGCGGTTAAGATCGCCGTTCCAGGGGAAAAAATTCACGGTGTCGGCTACTGCCTTGGTGGCACGCTGCTGTCGATTGCCGCCGCCGCGATCGGCCGGGATGGCGATGACCCTTTCGCATCGCAAAGCTATTTCGCCTCGCAGATTGATTTCACCGAGCCGGGCGAATTGCAGCTTTTCATCAACGAAAGCCAGCTCACGTTCCTCGAAGACATGATGTGGGAACAAGGATATCTGGATACCAACCAGATGTCCGGAGCCTTCCAGATGATCGGCTCGGCTGACCTGCTATGGTCAAAAGTATTCCATAGATACCTCATGGGCGAGCCTGCAAATAACATGTTTGATCTGATGGCATGGAACGCTGATGGCACACGGATGCCGTTCCGGATGCACTCGGAATATCTCCGGTCGCTTTATCTTAACAACGACCTGACCGAAGGACATTTTGAGGTGGATGGCCAGCCAATTTCAGTAACCGACATCCGCTCACCCGTTTTCTGTGTCGGCACGGTCAAGGACCACGTGGCGCCGTGGTATTCGGTCTATAAAATGCACCTTTATCTGGACACTGAACTCACTTTTGTTCTGGCCAGCGGTGGGCACAACGCCGGTATCGTGTCCGAGCCGGACCATGCGCACCGGACCTATCAAATCGCCACCGCCCAACATAATGATCGCTATGTCGATCCCGAAAGCTGGGCAGCGCAGACGCCGACAAAAAATGGCTCCTGGTGGGTTGAATGGGCGTCGTGGCTTGGCAAACGCTCCAGTGAGCCCGTTGCGCCGCCACCTATGGGCAATGCTCTGGCCGAAGCGCCCGGATCCTACATTTTCGAGAAGTAAACGCGCACTGCGCAAATGGGAGTTGGCTCAAGGTCAGGAAAGGCGCGTTCCTGCGTCTGACCTTCCAATGACAGCGCTTCGCTTCCATGTTAACGTCATCGGAGACAAGGAGAGCACGTATGTTGGTTCGACTGGTATTGGCGATAGCAACCCTAGCCGGGCCAGTCTCGGCGCAAGACACAAATATTGAAGATGGGCGGGACCTCTTTTTGTACTTCTGCGCTGAGTGCCATGGAAAAGATGCCGCTAGCATTGGCCCTATGGCTGAAATGCTGGCCGTTGAGCCGCCAGACCTTACTGCGCTGACCGAGCGCAACGGGGGAGCATTTCCAACTGAGTCCGTTGCTATGCAAATCGACGGACGTATTCGGCTAGACGGTCATGGAGATATGCCGGTTTTTGGACCGCCTCTGGAAAGTGACCAGTTCGTTACGCTCAAATTGCCAAGCGGACAGCCGATGATGGTCGCAAAGCACCTCGCCAATTTGATGACCTACCTGCAGTCGTTGCAGTCTAAGCCAGACAATACAGAATAACAGCGCAAACTGCCTACGGCCGAATCTGCTTGCCACGCTTCAATTTGCGTCAAACAGTATTCCTATGAATACTCATACAAGCATCAAAAATCTTGCCACAAAGCCACCGGTGGGCCTAACTTTGCCTTTAGGCCACAATACCCGGGGAATATCGATTTCAGCGGAAAAGCATTTTGGCGAACAAAGGACAGTGCAATGCAAAAGCAAACCATTCTGATTGTTGTTGGCACCGACTGCTCAGACAGCGACCTCGGCCCAGTTCTTGAAAGGGCCCGTGATATTTCAGCCCATCTGGCTTTTTTAGTGGTTGGCGCCTCGCCGCACTTACCGATAAGCTCCTACGGGTCGATGCCCTATGGTCGGATTGTTATTACTGACGGCTGGCAAGAAGATTTTGCCGCTGGCGCAGCCATTCTCAAGCAAAAGAATGAAGGTATCGCGGCGCTTTTGGAAAAACACGGCGTTTCCGGTGACATCGCAATGATTTATAATGAGCCTACCAGCATGGACGTAGCTGTGGGGAACCGTGCCCGGGTCTGCGATTTTGCCTGTGTCAGTAACGACCTGCGCCGCGACAAGAGTGTTTTTGATCATGTTCTTCGGGGAGTTTTGTTCGCATCACCGCTCGGGGTTCTGATAAACGGAATGACTTCAACGGAACCGCTTAATCCACGGCATGTCCTGATTGCATGGAATACCAGCCTCCCTTCAGCCCGGGCTGTACACGCCGCTCTGCCTCTGCTTTTGAACGCTGACCAGATCACAATCGCCAGTTTTGACCCCATAATGACCGAATCTCGGGATGGCGGCGATCCCGGTTCGGACCTTGCGAAATGGCTGAGCCATCACGGTTGTGCCGTGACCGTGCAGCAATACCCGAGCGGCGGGAAAGAAATTGGCGCCTGCGTTCTGGAGCGTGCTGCTGAACTCGGGGCGGATATGGCTGTGATGGGTGCCTATGGCCACGCACGCATGCGGCAAGCCGTGTTTGGCGGCACAACCCGGACTCTCACTGAACAAACCAGCCTGCCTGTTTTTCTAGCCCACTAAGGAGCCTCAAACACTCGCCAGCAACGCGTGCCTGAACCGTTCAGCAAGAGTTGCGACAGGTGCAGCCGTCGCGTTGCGAACGGCATGTTAACCTGTATCAACGTGTAGCAGCGGACTTTGCTGCAAGATGTGTCGCCAGCAACCGGTCAAGAAGTCGGCCTACGGTTGGCCTCGTAGCAAGGTAATATCAGGGGAAAGCTCCTTGGGAAATCACGCAACTCCACCTAAAGCGTTTCGCGTTTCATTTGAATCTTTGAGGATTCCCATTTCGGTTTGTTTGTGATTCATCCTTTTCAGGAGGATAAGCACATGACCAAAACCCTATCGAAGGATATTCGCAGTCGGTTCCGACGCTACAT
>CBDTVL010000086.1:0-13848 GCA_965363755.1 uncultured Sulfitobacter sp. | reverse complement strand
GGATCGGTTTTGAAGAATCAAAATGGGCTGCGTTTCGTCATGACCGGACTCTAAGGGCCCGCACTGACCGTCCCACCCAATTTTCTCTGACAATACCGCCCCATATCCAGACGTCGACATGAGTAGGGTAAAATCAAGCCCAAACGGGAGCATCTGCGTCACCGCTTGGAAGAAGATGCCGGGGCCATAACAGCCCCGGCAAGGAAGGATCAGTTCCAGGACTTGATCAGCTCGTCATAAGCGATCGTCTTGGGTTCCTCGTCTTCGTTGGCAAGTTTGGGCTTGGGCGAACCAGGCTGGCTCAGCCAGTGTTCCGGGTCCATCTCGTCGTTCATCTTGGGACCCACGTCGCCCTGAACGCCAGCACGCTCCAAACGGATCAGGACTTTCTCCTGATCAGCACAGAGGCTGTCCAGCGCTTCTTGCGGAGTTTTTGCACCGGACATTGCGTCGCCGATGTTTTGCCACCACAGCTGTGCCAGCTTAGGATAGTCAGGCACGTTAGTACCGGTTGGCGACCATTGAACACGGGCAGGCGAGCGGTAGAATTCAACCAAACCGCCCAGTTTCGGCGCGCGTTCGGTAAAGCTGTCGTGCTGGATAGTGGACTCACGAATGAACGTCAGACCGGCATGCGACTTCTCTACGTCAACTGTTTTGGAAGTCACGAACTGACCATACAGCCATGCCGCCTTTGCACGATCAACCGGCGTGGATTTCATGATCGTCCACGAACCCACATCCTGATAGCCGATCTTGGTACCTTCGACCCAATATGCACCATGCGGCGACGGGGCCATCCGCCATTTTGGCGTACCATCCGCGTTCATGACTGGCAGATCAGGCAGCACTGTTGCCGCAGTAAACGCTGTATACCAGAACATTTGCTGCGCTACGTTGCCTTGTGCCGGAATAGGTCCGGCTTCGGAGAACGTCATACCGGCAGCTGCTGGGGGCGAATATTTCTTGAGCCAGTCAATCGCCTTGGTCACAGCGTAAACTGCTGCCGGACCATTGGTAGCACCACCACGCGAAACGCAAGAGCCAACGGGCTGTGAATTCTCGTTCACCCGAATGCCCCATTCATCAACCGGCAGACCGTTTGGTTCGCCAACATCGCCCATACCGGCCATGGACATCCACGCGTCAGTATACCGCCATCCCAGCGACGGGTCTTTTTTACCATAGTCCATGTTGCCAAAGACTTCGCCTTCGACATCAAGATGGCTTAGGTCGCGACCGGTAAAAAATTCAGCGATGTCTTCATAGGCCGACCAGTTGACGGGAACGCCCAGATCATACCCAAATGCGGCTTTGAAATCGGCCTTGTTCTTTTCGTCGTTGAACCAATCGTACCGGAACCAGTACAGGTTCGCGAACTGCTGATCCGGCAACTGATACAGGTTGCCGTCGGGGCCGGTGGTGAATTGCAGGCCGATAAAATCGTCCAGATCCATTCCGGGGTTGGTAACGTCAGCACCTTCTCCCGCCATCCATTCGGTCAGGTTGCGCGCCTGCTGATACCGCCAGTGAGTGCCGATCAGGTCAGAATCGTTGATGTACGCGTCATAGATATTTTCGCCCGACTGCATCTGAGTCTGCAGCTTTTCAACCACCGGCCCTTCACCGATCAGGTCATGGCTGACCTTGATGCCGGTGATGGCCTCAAACGCTTTGGACAGCACTTCGGATTCATAGATATGTGTATCGATACCTTCGGACGCGATGTTGATCTCCATCCCGGCAAAAGGTTGGGACGCATCAACAAACCATTGCATTTCGGCTTCCTGCTCGGCGCGGGTTAGCGCCGATCGCTTGATGGTGCTGTCTAGAAACGCCTTTGCGGCGTCCATGTCGGCCAGTACCGGCGTTGAGAGCATGCCAAGGGCACACGCCACCGCAGTAGTGGATTTTAATCGCAAGTTCATTATTTTTTCTCCCATAAAAGAACGCTTCGACTAAACTGTGGCTGGATGATCTTGCACATCTTCCAGCCACTTTTGTCCCAACTACACCCAGCGGAAAACCGCAGCGGCGTAAATCAGGCATACGATCAGCGCAAACGGTTGTGATGCGCCAACCAAACCAAGCCAGGCCAGATTGATAAAGGCCGAGCCAAGAAGCGTGATGAACAGACGGTCACCACGGGTCGTTTCGATCCGAAGCACACCAACACGGGGTGTTTCGGGAAATTTGATCGCAAGGATCGTGAAAGTAATCAACGTAGCAGCGATTACGCAGAAGAAAATTGCGGTCGGTACTGTCCATGCCATCCATGCCATTGGTTTACTCTCCTCAGATTGGTTACACGCGGCCCAGGGCAAAACCCTTGGCGATGTAGTTGCGGACAAAATAGATCACCAGCGCGCCAGGGATGATAGTCAGAACTCCAGCCGCGGCCAGCACCCCCCAATCCAGACCCGAGGCTGACGCCGTACGGGTCATAGTTGCGGCAATTGATTTTGCTTCTACTGATGTCAGCGTGCGCGACAGCAAAAGCTCTACCCATGAGAACATGAAGCAGAAGAACGCCGCGATACCGATGCCACTGGCGATCAGGGGTACAAATATCTTCAGGAAGAACCTTGGGAACGAATAACCGTCGATATAAGCGGTTTCGTCGATTTCCTTGGGTACGCCGCGCATGAAGCCTTCCAAAATCCAAACTGCCAGCGGTACGTTGAAAAGGCAATGCGCCAGCGCCACCGCGATATGCGTGTCAAACAACCCGACAGAGCTGTAAAGCTGGAAGAACGGCAGTGCAAAAACGGCGGGCGGTGCCATGCGGTTTGTCAGCAACCAGAAGAACAGATGTTTGTCACCCATGAACGAATAGCGGCTGAACGCGTAGGCGGCAGGCAGCGCGACCGCCAAGCTGATTACCGTATTCATCACCACATAGATCATCGAATTGACATAACCCATGTACCAGCTGGCATCGGTGAGGATGGTTAAGTAGTTGTCAAAGGTCAGCTCTCGTGGCCACAGCGAAAATACATTCAGGATTTCCGTGTTGGTCTTAAGGCTCATGTTGATCAGCCAGTAGATTGGCAGCATCAAAAAGGTCAGGTACAACACCATCACAATCGTACTGCCATTTACTTTAGGCAGCGCAATCCAGCGCGAGGTTGTTTGGTTCAATGTTGCGTCAGACATTATGCACCATCTCTTTTGTCGAGGTTTGTCATCACGGTGTAGAACACCCAGGAAATCAGAAGGATCACGAGGTAGTACATAATCGAGAAGGCGGCAGCGGGACCAAGATCGAATTGCCCAAGCGCCATTTTCACAAGGTCAATCGACAGGAACGTGGTCGAATTGCCCGGGCCACCCCCGGTAACAACAAACGGTTCAGTGTAGATCATGAAACTGTCCATAAAGCGCAGAAGAATGGCAATCATCAGAACGCCCATTATTTTGGGCAATTCGATAAAACGAAACACTTTCCAGCGACTAGCCTGGTCAATTTTGGCTGCCTGATAATAGGCATCCGGAATGGATTGTAACCCGGCATAGGCCAGCAGCCCGACCAATGACGTCCAGTGCCAGACATCCATGACGATGACGGTAATCCAGGCGGCAAGGCTATCTTGTGTGTAGTTGTAAGAAATACCCATCTTGTCCAGGGTATAGCCCAGCAGGCCAATATCAACGCGGCCAAAGATCTGCCAGATGGTGCCAACCACATTCCACGGGATCAGCAACGGCAGCGACATCAAAACCAGACAAACCGATGCCCAGAAACCCTTTTTGGGCATATTGAGTGCGATAAAAACACCAAGCGGCACTTCGATGGCCAGAATGATTGCCGAAAAGATGATTTGGCGACCAAGTGCATCGTGAATACGTTCTGAATGCAAAAGTTCTTCGAACCATTCCAGACCTGCCCAGAAGAACTGGTTGTTGCCGAAGGTGTCCTGCACCGAATAATTGACCACGGTCATCAGTGGGATCACTGCCGAAAAAGCCACCAGCAACAACACTGGCAAGACCAAAAACCACGCCTTTTGATTGACAGTTTTTTCCATTAAACGGCCACTCCCTGAATACGCCAGTCATCGACGTAGACATTGATCCCTGCCGGGTCAAAAGTGACACGGTTCATATCCGCGCCAATTTCGGCGCCTTCTTCGGCAATGATGTTGATTTCATTTCCGAAAAATTCGGCGCGCACAATCTTGTGGCGCCCCACATCCTCAACCCGGCGCACTTTGACTTCCAGCCCGTCATTGTCTGCCGACAGGCGGGTAAATTCAGGCCGAACGCCAATCTGCACCTTGCCCGAAACCGGTTTATACCCAGCCCCAAGTGGGATCTGGACGCCATCAATTATCGCTGTGTTGCCGGTCACTTTGGCATCCAATACATTCATTCCCGGCGATCCGATGAAATAGCCAACAAAGGTATGGGCGGGATTTTCGAACAGTTCTTGCGGGGTGCCCATCTGGACCACGCCACCGTCATACATCACAACTACTTTATCAGCAAAGGTCAGCGCCTCGGTTTGGTCATGGGTCACATAGATCATCGTGTGGCCAAATTCGTGGTGCAGCGATTTCAGCTGCGTGCGCAATTCCCATTTCATATGCGGATCAATCACAGTCAGCGGTTCATCAAACAGCAGCGCGTTCACGTCTTCGCGTACCATTCCCCGCCCCAGTGAAATCTTTTGCTTGGCGTCTGCCGTCAACCCGCGTGCCTTTTTGTCCAGTTCGGCCTCCATGCCAATCATCCGACCAATCGTCTGAACCCGATCCGCAATATAGGTCGCATCTGCTCCCCGGTTGCGCAGTGGGAACGCCAGATTGTCGCGAACAGTCATCGTGTCGTAGACTACCGGAAACTGGAATACTTGCGCGATATTGCGCTGCGCAGTTGGCGAGTTTGTAACATCGCGGTCATTGAACAGAATCCGCCCCTGCGACGGATGCAACAAGCCCGAGATGATATTCAACAGCGTGGACTTGCCACAGCCTGACGACCCCAGCAGCGCATAGGCCTCTCCATCCACCCAGACGTGATTCAGCGCCTTGAGGGCATAATCGCCTTCACCCTTTGGGTTTGGCAGATAGGAATGTGCTAGATTGTCCAGCGTGATCTTTGCCATTGCGGTGTTCCCCTATGCCGCCACGGCGTAGGATGCAGGGGCCACAAGGGCACCGTCCTCGCCAAAAATGTAAACATGTGACGGATCCAGATAGACCGGCAGCGTGGTGCCCAGTGTCAAATCACGCACGCCATGCACCAGTCCAACCCAACGATCGCCGTGGTAATCAAGGTGCACAAATGTTTCTGAACCGGTTATCTCTGTCACAATCAGATTGGCGGTGAATTCCAGCCCGTCGGCTGATCTGCGCTCCAGTTCCAGGTGGTTGGGGCGAAACCCGGCAGTATATATGCCCTCCGTCAATTCACTCAATGTGCCGGTTGCCGGTGCCGACTGCCCGTCACCGAACATAAGTCGGTTGCCGGATTTGGTCACCTTCAGGAAATTCATCGGCGGATCGGAAAACACCCGCGCGGTGGTGGCATCCAACGGGTGACGATAGACCGACGGCGTCAGGCCGAACTGGGTTACCCTGCCCTGCCACAGCGTGGCTGTATTGCCGCCCAGCAACAGCGCCTCTTCCGGTTCGGTCGTGGCATAGACAAAGATCGACCCGGCTTCAGCAAAAATCTTCGGAATTTCGGCCCGCAATTCTTCGCGCAGTTTGTAATCGAGGTTCGCCAGCGGTTCGTCCAGCAGGACGAGTCCGGCGTTCTTGACCAAAGCCCGCGCGAGCGCGCAGCGTTGTTGCTGCCCACCTGACAGTTCCAAAGGCTTACGATCCAGCATCGCCGAGATTTGCATCAGGTCGGCTGTCTTTTTGACCGCGGCATCGATTTCCGCCGCTGACTGGCCCAGCAACCGCATCGGTGAGGCAATATTGTCGTATACTGTCATCGACGGGTAGTTGATGAACTGCTGATACACCATCGCCACTTTGCGATCCTGAACCCGCACACCCGTTACGTCTTTGTCATTCCACAGGATACGGCCGGTGTTTGGCACATCCAGCCCAGCCATCAGGCGCATCAGCGATGTCTTGCCCGACGATGTTGGCCCCAAGAGCACGTTCATCGTGCCGTTTTCCAGGGTCAGATCTGTTGGATAGACATGTGTCTGCCCGTTTACGACCTTTGAAACCCCGTCCAAAACCAGTGTCATTGTTGTGCCTCCATGCGCGCATTCTGCGCGTTGGCAATCGGGCCATCACTTGCGCGCGCGTCTTTCATCCAAGTGTCGAGATCCCCGATTTCGGCCTTGCTCATACGCAGCCCTAACCGGGATCGCCGCCACACCACATCTTCGGCAGTGCGGGCGTATTCTTTTTCCATCAGCCAGTTGACTTCTCGTTCCGTCAAGTTGGCACCAAACGCCTTGCCCATATCCTGAACTGATTTGGCGTCGTCAAGGATCAGGCGGGCTTCGGTGCCATAGGCTTTGATCAGGCGACGTGCCCAGAACGCATCCAGAAACGGATATTGCTGGCGCAATTCCGCGATCAGGGTGGCAACACCGTCCACCGGAAAATCGCCGCCTGGCAGGCTGACTCCGGCGGTCCAGTCCGGCCCGGCCTTGGGGAAAAACCGGCCCGCCTTGCCAAGCGCGGCTTCGGCCAGTTTGCGATAGGTAGTGATCTTGCCGCCAAAAACATTCAACAGCGGTGCGCCGCTATCAATGTTCAAATTCAGCACATAGTCGCGCGTCGCCGCTGTTGCTGAGGTTGCGCCATCATCATAAAGCGGCCGCACACCGGAGTAAGTCCAGACGATGTCCTCTGTTTCGATTGGTTGCTTGAAGTAACGCGACGCAAAGGTGCGCAGATAGTCGGCTTCGGCTTCGGTGCATTCGGGTTTGACCGACGCATCTTGGTGATCTGAATCTGTGGTGCCAACTAGAGTAAAATCATTCTCGTAAGGAATGGCGAAAATGATCCGCCCGTCTTCGCCTTGAAAGAAATAGCATTTGTCATGATCAAACAGTTTTCGCGTCACGATATGACTGCCGCGCACCAGACGTACACTTTCGGTCGAATTGATCCGCGCGACATTTCGGATGATATCTTCGACCCACGGACCGCCAGCGTTGATCAACATTCTGGCAACGGACACACATATTTCGCCGCTGGTCTGATCTTCAGTGGTGATATGCCAAACGTCGCTCACGCGTTCGACCTGAACAACTTTGGTGCGGGTCATGATCTTAGCACCGCGAGCCTCGGCATCGCGGGCGTTCAGAACAACCAGACGGCTGTCTTCAATCCAGCAATCGGAATATTCATATGCTTTGGCAAAGCGGTCCTGCAACGGCTCTCCGACTGGGTCAGACAAGAGGTCAACCGAGGTTGTTCCCGGGAGAATTTTCCGGCCGCCAAGATTGTCATAAAGAAACAAGCCGAACCGGATCAACCAGGCCGGTCGGCGGCCCTTCATCCAAGGCATGACAATACTAAGAATGCGCGAAACCGGCGTGTCGCCTTCGAACCGCATTTCTTTGTGATAAGGCAATACAAAGCGCATTGGCCAACTGATGTGAGGCATTGCCCGCAGCAAGGTTTCACGTTCTTTCAGAGCTTCACGCACGAGACGAACTTCAAAGAATTCGAGATAGCGCAATCCGCCGTGGAACAATTTTGTCGAAGCTGAAGAGGTGGCCGACGCCAGGTCGTTCATTTCTGCCAGTGTGACGGTCAAGCCGCGACCGGCTGCGTCCCGGGCGATGCCACAGCCATTGATGCCACCACCAATTACAAAAAGATCGACTGTTTCTGGCTGCCTTTCTGACGACAAAGCGGCCTCCCCACCAGCTGTTTTGACAGAAAGCAGTAAGGCACAAACGAAGCATAACGGTCAAGAATTATTTTCGTTTATGCGCGGTTTTACTTTTTATATTTATTCTCAGTACGTTGCAGGTATCACCTTCAAATCATGCGATGTTGGAGTTGGAACCTCTATCTATAAAAAGCGTGATTCCATCCAAAAACAATGTTCTCAGCCAAATTTCACGCTTTCTTAGACCAGCTATGGTCCAATCTCTCGCACTACGAACGAGATTCTTGCCAACAAGAGCACAAACGAGCATATTCGAAGCTCCAAGTAGGATACCGATATGGCGCAGAATTTCAGAGAACCCGACATTTTGGAGATTGCTCGAAAGGAGGGCAAAGTTACTGTTGAGGACCTTGCCTTGCGTTTTGGGGTAACTGTCCAGACAATCCGCCGCGATCTGAGCGATCTAGCTGACGTAGGAAAATTAGAACGTGTGCATGGCGGGGCAGTTTTGCCCTCAAGTGTAATCAATATTGGCTACGAAGACCGACGCGGCCTGCACGATGAAGCAAAAGACGCCATCGCTCGTAGATGTGCGCAGACCATTCCTGAAGGCGCTTCCTTGTTTCTGAATATCGGAACCAGCACCGAAGCCTTAGCTCGGGCTTTGCTGCACCACCAGAATATTTTGGTTGTCACTAACAATATGAATGTTGCCAATATTCTGGCCGCCAACGCCAACTGCCAGATTATTGTCTCAGGCGGCACGTTGCGACGGTCTGATGGCGGGTTAGTTGGAAGCATTGCGATCAGTACGATTGAACAATTCAAGGTCGACTTTGCCGTCGTCGGGTGTTCCGCCCTGGATGAGGACGGCGACTTGCTCGATTTTGATGTTCAGGAGGTCAGCGTGAGCCAGGCCATTGTGCGCCAAGCCCGCAATACTTATCTGGTTGCCGACCATTCTAAGTTCCAACGGAACGCGCCGATACGCATTGCATCGCTAAAAGACATAGCAGGCATTTTCACGGATAAACCGCTCTCGGAAGCACTGACTCTAAAGTGTAAGAACTGGGGCACAGCAATTCATACAACAAAAAATTGAACTGCTGCCGGTTTCGTAGACAGCAACTTAAGCGTTCATCGCCCTGTCCTCGCAGTGTATAGGGCGATGACATCCGATGGTCGAGTGACGGCGTGTTGGGTAGTAGAAACCTTCGATGCAGTCGAAGACATCTGCCCGAGCGTGATCGCGGGTGCGGTTGCCGCTTTCGCTCCGAAATGTGGAGGATCTGCTGCACGAACGCGGCATTGATGTTAGCCACGAGTCTGTTCGGTTTTGGTGGTACAGATTTGGCCCGATATTCGCAGCTGTTCAGGCCTCAGTTCACAGCTAAGACACTGCCCTGCCTAGCCTTAATCGAGTTTCCTCTGACTGTGCCAGTAGAAACGTTGTGTTTCTAACGAAAGAGGTAGTAAACTCTTTGACAATGCGAAGAATGGCTTAATTGCGCGAACTGCAAATGAGGCTCTCCGAACCCTTATGTGAACTTCATTTCGGGATCGGGTGTGATAGGAAATTGATAAGAATGGTTCAGGCAACTTCAAGCACCGTCACTTGGCGCCCACTGGGATTAGATGACATTTCTAACATTGCCGATTGGTTTTGGCACTTCGAAGATATCGCGATGTTTGACAAATCCCTGCCCGTCCCGGTTAATATTGATGCCATGCGCGAAAGCTGGCGCGCTTCGCTTGAATACGCCAACCCACCACGAGCATATTGGTTTATCGCAGAGGATGCGGACAAAAAGCCTGCCGGAATAGCCGGCCTGGAGTCGGTGAATTACATCCACGGAGACGCGGTTGTACCGGTCTTTATTGCTGAGGATTTTCGGAAAAAAGGGCTGGCAACAGCGATGGGCGCGGCGCTTTTAGACCTCGCTTTCAATCAACTTCGTTTGCATCGGTTGACCACGTATTACAGAGAAGACAACGAAGCGACGCGTCTTGCTCTTTTAAGCGTCGGCTTTAAAGAAGAGGGTCGGCAGCGTGAGGCGTGGTTCGCTGATGGCGTTCGAAAAGACATTGTGATTGTTGGAATCCTAGGCTCAGAATGGGCTGCTACTCGAGAAAAGGTGATCGAGTCTTTGAAGGACAGTTGCAAAGTATCTGTTAATTTGTCGAATTGGAATTCCTGCCGTGACTGAATCCGACGTCCGCGAAACATCACAGGAAAATCTAAAACGACGTCTTGTCGCGATCGCCTTTGCAGATATTGCGAATTTTAGCAGTATGATGAGCATCAACGAAGTCAGCACAACCCTCTCAGTTAATGATTGCTTTGAGATGTTCCGAAACGAAATCAGCGCCTTTTCCGGGGAAATCAGAGGATCAGCCGGTGACAGCGCATTGATGATCTTTGAGAGCGCTGTCGACGCAGTTACTTTTTCGGTGGAGATGCAAAAAAAACTCGCCGAAAAGAATGAAGGACTGCCTTCGGAGGCGCAAATCTGGTTTCGTTTTGGCATCAATGTCGGCGAGATATTGATCAAAGACGATGAAATCACAGGGGAAAGCATCAACATCGCTTCCCGGATCGAATCCTTTGCTACGCCAGGTAGAATTTGCATTTCGGGGTCAACTTACGATCATATCAGCAACAAACTGAAATATGGTTACGAGTATCTTGGAGGACAGGATTTTAAGAACATTGGCAAAACGATTGACGTTTTCCAACTTCACGAGAACCCAACATCCGCGGCAATGACACCAGGGCTTCGTCGAAATATCGCGAACTCGGTCGACTTCAGGGAGAGAGCAATATCAGACCAATCGATCGTGGTTCTACCGTTCGCTTTTCAGGGAAGTGACCAGAGTGAACAATGGTTTGCGGACGGATTAACCGAAGATATTACGACCAGCTTGTCACGTTTTCACGAATTTTTCGTTATTGCCCGAGGCTCTGCCTATATGTACAGCGACCGTTCAAAGGCGCCTAAACAAGCAGCCCGCGAACTGGGCGTGCGTTATGTCGTTGAGGGTACGGTGCGAAAAGCAGGTTCGCGAATTCGAATAACAATTCAGTTGCTGGACGCTGTGCAGGATAAGACAATTTGGGGCGAGCAATATAATCGCGATGTCGAAGATCTTTTCGATCTGCAAGACGAGATCACGCAAGTCATAGTCTCAGCAACGGCGGCACGGATCGAAGCAACCGAACGTGAGCGTATGCGAACACTTCCTCCGGCAAACCTGATGGCATATGGGTATGTTCTTCAAGGACATCGCCATATTCTTCGCTACACGCAGGGTGAGGTGCAGCATGCACGCAGTCTTTACGATTCTGCTCTCGCAAGTGACGAGAGATACTCACGGGCATATTCATCCAAATCTCGCACCTTCAATCTGGACTGGCGTTACGATTGGTGCGATGAGCCAACAGTCGCTCAGAACGATGCAATGGTATTTGCGCGCCAGGCAATTGAGCTGGACAAGTCCGATGCAAGAGGCTTTGGCGAACTCGGCTTCGCTCATCTCTATCGTAAAGAACACGAACAGGCACTCAACGCCTATGAGCGCGCGATAGGTCTAAACCCCAACGACTCTGATCTGATGTCAGACATGGCTGATGCGCTTGCGCATTCGGGGCGTTCAGAAGAGGCAGTCGACCTACTTCACAAAGCCATGCGCCTGAACCCGTTCTACCCAGACCAGTACATTTGGCACCTCGGCGGCGCGTATTTTAACCTCAAGCGTTACGAAGAAGCGATTCAAACAATCCAGAAAATGCAAAACCCAACTGAGGGAAGGCGGGTCCTGGCGGCCAGTTTTGGGCATCTCGGAAAGACCACAGAAGCCAGATTGGAAGCTGACCACGTTCGCACTGCTCAACCAAACTTCTCGGTCAAGCAGTGGGGCGCGGTCCAGCCGGATAGATACGAAGACGCCGCCCAACACTTTGTCGACGGCCTCAAGAAGGCGGGACTCTAACGTCTGAATTGCTCGCGTTAGTCGCTGGCATCTCCGCGAGCACCGCTGATCCGGGCGCCGGACACACGGGCGCCAGAGACTCGTGCGCCAGAGACACGCGCACCAGATACACGCGCACCTGATACACGAGCACCTGAGACGCCTGTTGCACCGTCACCCGCTATGTCGAGTAGCAAGCCGCCAAACTTTCCCGTTTCAACATCCAGGCGAACCGTCTCGTCAGAGCGCCTCACAACCCATGCGCGAAGGTTTTTGAAAAATTCCTTGTTAAGTGGATCGGGTCCCGGAACGGCAGCATCATCCGCCTCCATCGAGTCATCCTTCACGGCAAAAAGCACCGGCGTTGGGATTTCAAAATATGCACCGTCAAAGCTAAATCCGTAGATACGGGCAAATTGCTTCTCGTCCAGCTTCAGATCTTCTTTCCCGCGTGCGTTGGGCGCTACCGCCAAGTCTTCTACGGGACGTCCAAAAAGGACAATGTCGGAAGACGTATGAATCGTCTCTTTCAAGGTTTTATTCGTTTTATTCATTGTACTAATCCTTTGGAGAGGCCCTACAGCGGCCCCTCAAGTTTTCTTATTCCGTCACCGTATCCACTTTCCTGCGCTCAGTCTATGGACGCATCGTGCGGACAGAGTTTGCGTGGCTATCTTTGTGGAGTGGCTCTAACTGTGGCCCGACTTCGACAAAGCCAATATCTCGTATATCGAAGTTGCCAAGGATGATACGCGAGAATCTTCCGCCAGTATGCTGGCGATCCACTTCCAGAAAGATCTCAGCAACATCAGCGAAATTTAGATCACGTTTCTTGAGTTGCTGCCAAGTGTCGGCAAGATAGGTTCCCAGAATATCGCGTGCGTCGATCAGCGCCAACTTGAACTTTTCCGGGTTGGCCGCATAGGCCTCATCAAAAAGACCCTGCATCACAGGCGCATACTCGGAGGTGGCCAGCAGCTGGTCAGACAGGTCCTCAAGCTCAGTAGAAATCGCACCGTAGTCGAGAAGCATTTCGTGGAAAATGTCGACAAAAATGTCGAAAAAGGCACCAGTGAGCGGTTGCCCAAGATGATGCTCTTTGACCCAGCCATCTGCAAATTCGGCGAGGCGTTTGTCGTTGGCAGCTATCCGAATTTGGGTGTTATCGGACAGCTCCGCCATCCGGTTGGCCGCATTTAGCATGTACAGGTTGCCGTGGGTGTTCTCAAGTAACAGGTCGACCAGAGAATTGAAGTGCAGCGACGAGATCAAGGCGACGAGATCAGCCGCGCTTTCATGGAAGCCAAAGTATTCTCCGGTCACATGGTTCGGATCCGGCACACCGACCTCTGAATAAATGATCGCATGACCGAGTTCATGTGCGATCACGTCAAAGTTTAGGCTGAAAGGTTTGTAACCACCGTTTTTCTGATCCCCACCCATCTCGAGAAAACCAAAACCCGAATATGCGTTTTCCAAAGAGGGTAGAATAGTCAACTCTACTCGATCATAGCTCCCTTCGCTTTGCCACGGAATCTCTCTGCCGAAATAATCCTCCCAGATGTCCATCACAAAACGCACGGTTCCAAAAAGATGCGCGGTCTCAAATTGAGGCGTTCCCGGCTCAAGATAATCAAAATGCCCCTCTGCATCAGGAAACGCTGGAGCTTCGATGTCACCTTTCCAAGGCGGAGCCAGTACGGCGGAACCTTCGGGCGCGATACCATAGGGTTGCGACTTGCCGATCGGGAAGATCGCATACATTCGATCATCAGATGGACCGGCGGCGAGGCTTCCTGGAACAGAAGAGACCATCACAGTCTCGGGCTCCGTAAAATCGTCCAGGAATTGCGGCTGGGGGAAAAGTTTAAAACGCGTGCCATCCATGGTTCAGCTCTCCTGCCGCTTTAATTGTTTCGGTCCCTGCCCGAGTCGTCCGCAATATGGGGCCCTCATCCTGACGTGTCCGAATTCCCCAGAAGCCGGTAGCCTTGCCTGATTGACCCTGGATCCTGTGGCTGACGACGTCGCCATGCAACTGTAGAATGCACCCAAAGGTCCGTC
>CBDTVL010000085.1:0-13849 GCA_965363755.1 uncultured Sulfitobacter sp. | reverse complement strand
CGGCGCGGAGGGAGAGGCCGCGCCGCCTGTGTTCAGATCGCAGCCCAGTCTGTGAACCGCCATCTGGCGGGACAGGTTGGGCCGGGAATACGACCCTCAGGGCTGCGGCTGGCTGATGGGCCTAAAGCGACACCAGAAACCGGGTAAATATCCGGGTCAAGTCCCCGGAGATACTGATAAAATTGAACCATTTTCACACTCTCTACGATACTGGGGCAAGAAATATTCACCACCACTCACACCCTCATTCAACACGATGACCTAGCGTCAGTCTGTGAACTAGATCACACGGGGGAGTAGATTTCTGAAAAAATTTACAAGCGTCGCGTGCTGATCTTTGCGTCCCTTTATCCTCGCGCAGCGCTGTCTAGAGACCGGTCAGGCGCCAGACCTTGTCCCGGCTGGTTTCGCCCCGCACCAGAACCAGCCGCGATTTCGCCACGCCCAACGCCCGGGCCAGCAGCTTTTGCACCGCTGCATTTGCCTTGCCGCCTTCGGGCGCGGCGGTTACCCAGATGCGCAGACTGTTGTCATCGGTCTCAATAGCGTTGCGCCGTCCGCCGGGGGTTACCCGCACGGCGAACTCTTTGCCCTCCACAGCAAGATGACTCAGCATTGCCTTTTCCATAGGGCGTCATCCCATGACCCGGCGGCCCCGTCCAGATCACAGATCGGCGACGACCTGGCCCTTCATTTCGCCAGTCATGCGCGACAGATCCTCGGTGTGGACCTTCTTGCGGACCTCTTGGATCGCATGTTCCGCAGCGTCGCGCGTGACCAGATCCGGCCATTCCGTGATCGCCGCGCTGGTGCGGTCACTGGTGCGCACCACGCTCACGCGTGTTGCCCCCAGTTGTTTCAGCGCGGGCAAGCGTTTTTCGCGGATGTTGCGCAAAGCAACGTCATAATCGCTTCCGTCCGCGATTTCCCATGTGGTGATTGTGACATACGGCATCGTGCCCTCCACTGGTTGATTGAGGTGCCAAGTATACACATTTGGGCCTGAAAAGTCAGCAAACTGTCGGGCAGGGCGCTGGCGCGGCAGTCTTTTCTCTGTCAATCTCCACCTTCGACAGCAGGCCCCGGCGGTCCGCCGTTTTCATATCGCGGCTCGCTTTCTGGCGATTTTTGCAGACAATGCAATGGGTTGGGCGAATGGGGATTATGTTCGGTGTCTCTGCGCGCCCGACACCTCACTATCTCGTGATTGCAGACGCTTGATTTTCAGCCGACACATGACACAATCGGGCGTCGAATGTATTTTCAAAGGACAACTAAATGATCACCCGCCGTACCCTTTTAGGCAGTAGTCTTGCCACCACTGTATTTCCACAGATCACATTGTCGAAACAGGGGGCGTTTGATCCGACACCGCAAGAGGTCCGGATCAAAAAGGACTTCCTGCCTGGGCAGATGTTGATCCTGCCGCGGTCTTATTACCTGTATTTCGTAACCGAACCTCGCAAAGCGCTCAGATATGGTGTTGGCGTCGGCAAGGCCGGTCTGGAGTTCACCGGGTCGGCGTCGATTGACGTTAAGAAAGAGTGGCCAACATGGCGGCCAACGGACGAAATGATCGAGCGGGACCCGCATCTCTACCCCAAGTTCATCAACAGCGACTACGTTATGCCGGGTGGGTCAGCGAACCCGCTTGGAGCCCGGGCGCTCTACCTGTTTCAAAACGGCAAGGACACTTATTTTCGCATACATGGAACGACGCAACCCAGCACCATCGGGCAATCTGTGTCGAACGGCTGCATTCGGATGTTGAACGAACATGTGACCGATCTTTATGAACGTGTGCCAGTAGGAACTGTGGTCACTGTTCTCTGAGGTGCGGCACTTCGTATTTCACATGTAAAAGGCCCGCCAATCTGACGGGCCTTTGATCTTGTATCGTTTGGCGATTATTTTAGCGCTTTATCCGTGATAGCGTGGGTCCAGGCGCCTTCGGGTGCCGCGGTAATAACGGGGTCAGAACCACCTGACATCAGCGATGATACGGTGCGCTCATAATCGGCAGGATCAAGCGCGCCGTTGCTGCCCGAGGTCAGCTTGGCGATCTCACCCATCATGCGCTTTTGGTGTTTTTCGGTTTGCGCACCGCTGGAATCATTATCCAGCACGATCATTGCAGCGCCGTCAGGGTTTTCTTCGGCCCATTTCCAGCCCTTCATCGACGCTCGTACAAAACGCACCATCTTGTCTTCAAAGGCTGGGTCAGCGAGGTTTTCCTCAAGCACATAAAGACCGTCTTCCAGTGTCGCCACACCTTGATCTTCGTATTTGAAGACCACCAGATCATCCGGAGTCAGACCTGCATCAATGATCTGCCAGTACTCATTGTAGGTCATTGTCGACACACAGGCTGCCTGACCCTGCAGGATCGGATCAACGTTAAAGCCCTGCTTGAGAACCGTCACACCGGCGTCACCGCCATCGGTTGAAAGGCCGAGCTGGCTCATCCAGCTGAGGAATGGAAATTCATTGCCAAAGAACCAGACGCCCAGTGTTTTGCCGGGGAAATCAGCAGTGGTTGCCACGCCAGTGTCCTTGCGGCAGGTCAGCATCATGCCTGATGATTTAAACGGCTGGGCGATATTGACCATTGGCAGGCCCTTTTCGCGCGCCGCCAATGCAGACGGCATCCAGTCAACGGTTACATCCGCGCCGCCACCCGCCAGCACTTGAGATGGCGCGATATCCGGCCCGCCAGGCTTGATGGTCACATTCAGGTCTTCCTCGCCGTAAAACCCTTTGTCCAATGCGACATAATATCCGGCAAACTGAGCCTGTGTGACCCACTTAAGTTGTAGTGTCACATCATCCGCCGCCTGAGCCATAGTCCCCCAGGCTCCCAGCGCGGCTATTCCCAGCGTTTTTGTAAGAATCTTCATCATACTCTCCTTGTTGATTGTTTTTGGTCTTTTGTTCCCCAGGCCTCTTATTCGCTTTGCTCACCCCCGTTGTGATGGATGCCAGAACGTCACAGCCCGCTCTGCAATAGCAACCGCGCCGTAAAACGCGGACCCCGCAATCGCGGCCACAACAATTTCGGCCCAAACCAAATCCATGGCAAGCTGACCCACCGAGGTTGAGATGCGAAACCCCATTCCGCGCGTCGGAGAGCCAAAGAATTCAGCGACAATCGCTCCAATGAGGGCCAATGTACTCCCAATTTTCAGTCCGTTAAAGACAAATGGCATTGCTGCGGGCAGGCGCAATTTGAACAAAGTGCGCCAATACCCGGCCGCATAGGTTCGCATCAGGTCGCGCTGCATGGAATCGGTTTCCTGCAATCCCTGTACGGTGTTCACCAGCATAGGAAAGAACACCATGACGACCACAACAGCAGCTTTGGACTGCCAATCAAACCCGAACCACATAACCAGGATCGGAGCCATTCCGATAATTGGCAGGGCGGCGACAAAGTTGCCCACCGGTAGCAGACCGCGCCGCAAAAACGGATAGCGGTCGATCCAGATCGCTGTCAGGAAAGCCGATCCACATCCGATGATATAGCCGCTCAGCGCGCCTTTTAGGACGGTTTGTGCAAAATCCTCCCACAATATGGCTGTCGAGGCGGCAAACCGGGTTGCAATCGCCGACGGCGGCGGCAGCAGGACTGGAGATATTTGAAATCCGCGCACTACACTTTCCCAGATCAGGATCAACGTGAGGCCAAAGATTACCGGGACGGCCAGCCAAGTGAAAGACGTTTTGGGGCGATGCGAGAGCCAGACATTCAGGCTCCACCCGGTGGCCCAAATTGCTAATCCAAAGGCGATCCACCCCATTACGCCATTCCCATCCGACGCAGGGTGATCCGCTGCAGAAATCCAATGATACCGACCAATGACGCTGCAAGCGCTGCCGCCATAATCAGCGCGCTCCAGATCTGAATGGTCTGACCATAGTAACTGCCTGCCAACAAACGCGCCCCCAGTCCGGCCACAGCCCCTGTCGGCAATTCACCAACGATTGCGCCCACCAGTGACGCCGCCATCGCGATTTTGAGAGACGTGAACAAATACGGCATTGAGGATGGAAGCCGCAACCGCCAGAAAGTCTGGCTCGCGCTGGCATTCCACGTTCGCATCTGATCGAGCTGCATTGCGGACGGGCTGCGCAAACCTTTGACCATGCCCACGACCACCGGGAAAAACGACAGGTACATCGAAATAATCGCCTTGGGCAGTAAACCCGAAATGCCAACCGCATTCAGCACCACAATGATCATCGGCGCAATCGCGAGAATGGGAATGGTCTGGCTGGCAATGACCCAAGGCATCACGCTCATATCCATTGTGCGGTTGAAAACTATTCCTACTGCCAGCGCGATTCCAAGTGCAGTCCCCAGAACGAAGCCCAACATCGTCGAGGAAAACGTGATCCAGGAGTGGTATATCAGGGACCGCTTTGACGTGACTTTTTTCTCTACGGTTGTATCCCATATCTCCACTGCCACTTGATGCGGCGCAGGTAGTTTGGGCTTGTCCTGAGACCATGTGTCGGCAATCAGTTCGTATACGGTCAGTTCTGTGCCCGCGCGTTGCGCCTTGTCCTTTGCCCAGGCTGTGTTCAAGGCGACAGCACCCAAATACCAAAAAGTAAACAAGGCTACGACGACGGTCAGAACCGGTACAAAAGACGCCCAAAATCCGCCTTTCGCGTCACTCATCGCCATGTCCTGAACGCAATCCTTGGCGCACGCGATGCGCCACTTCAAGAAACTCTGGCGTATCTCGAATATCCAAAGGTCGTTCTTTGGGAAGCGGGCTGTCAATCACGTCGGTGATCCGGCCGGGCCGTGGTGACATCACCACAATCTTGGTGCTCAGATAGACCGCTTCTGGAATGGAGTGGGTCACAAAGGCGATGGTTTTGCCTGTTCGATCCCAGAGATGCAGCAGTTGTTCATTCAGATGGTCGCGCACGATCTCGTCCAGCGCGCCAAATGGTTCGTCCATCAACAACAGGTCAGCATCAAAAGCCAGCGCCCGCGCGATCGAGGCACGCTGCTGCATGCCGCCCGACAACTGCCATGGATACTTTTTCTCGAATCCCCCCAGTTCCACCAGTTCCAGCACACGCGCGACTCGTTCGGCCATATCCGCCTTGTCATAACCCATAATCTCAAGCGGCAATTGGATGTTGCCGCCGATCGTGCGCCACGGATAAAGCCCAGCGGCTTGAAACACATAGCCGTAAGCGCGGGCCATCCGGGCCTCTTCGGGCGATGTTCCATTGACGGTGATGGTGCCGCCTGTCGGTTGCTCCAAGTCTGCCATCACCCGCAGAAACGTGGTTTTGCCGCAGCCGGAAGGGCCGATGAAACTGATAAAATCGCCCTGCTCGACATCAAGGCTAACGTCCTTCAACGCATGCACAGGTCCATCATCGGTCTGAAATGTCAGGTCCAGATTGCGGGCAGAGATCACTGTTTTCGAGTTCAAAACCCTACGTCCTTACTAGCCTGAGAATGACCAATCTCTATATCCCCGCCGGAATATTCAGCGGGTCACGTTGGATCATCTTCGGCGCTGTCAGCTCTTTCCATTTGCTCAAGGCCACAGACGCTGTCCCGAAAGCGGGTCGCGGCACAAACTTGCCCCGCCCCGGTTGTGGTTGGCTGTTTTGCCCCCACGCCCAGATGACTTCGCCGCGGCTTAGTGTATAGCGCGACTGGGCTTTGACCTCGAACCCTTCGAACACGTTGTAATCCAAAACAGAATGGTGGTTTGCCGGGCTTATGGTCTTGGACAGTTTCGGGTCCCAAACCACAATGTCTGCATCAGCGCCTTCCACAATCGCACCCTTTTTGGGGTAGATGTTCAAGATCTTGGCAACGTTTGTGCTGGTCACGGCGACAAATTCATTTGGCGTTAACCGGCCCGTGTCCACGCCTTCGGTCCACAGGACCGCCAAGCGTTCCTCAAGACCATTTGACCCGTTTGGAATGATCCTGAAATCGTTCCGACCGGCACGTTTTTGCTCCGTATTAAATGCCGCATGATCGGTCGCCACAACCTGCAAGGAACCGGATTGCAGACCCGCCCAAAGGCTGTCCTGATGATCTTTGGACCGGAACGGGGGGGACATCACCCGCCGCGCCGCATGATCCCAGTCTTTGTTGAAATACTCGCTTTCATCCAGCGTCAAGAATTGGATCAGCGGCTCGCCATAAACCCGCATGCCCTTTTGTCGCGCGCGTCGGATCGCCTCGTGTGATTGCTCGCAGGACACATGTACGATGTAGAGCGGTACGCCAGCTGCATCGGCAATTGTAATTGCGCGGTTGGCAGCCTCACCTTCAAATTCCGGCGGCCGGGAATAGGCGTGCCCTTCAGGTCCTGTGATTCCCTGATCGAAGTATTTCTGCTGCATCTCGGCAACCAGGTCGCCATTTTCGGCGTGTACCATTGGCAGCGCGCCCAGTTCGGCACACCGCTTGAAGCTGGCGAACATCTCGTCATCCTCAATCATCAGCGCGCCTTTGTAGGCCATGAAATGCTTGAACGAATTGACGCCCATCTTCACCGCATCTTCCATTTCGGTAAAGACATCTTCATTCCAGCCGGTAATCGCCATGTGATACCCGACATCCGAGCAAATCTGCGGCGCGGATTTGCGGTGCCATTCATTGATCGCGTTCTTGATGCTGCCATCCGCACCCGGCAAACAGAAATCAACTACCATTGTTGTGCCACCCACGGCTGCGGCCCAAGTGCCCGATTCAAAAGTCTCGGCAGCCGTTGTGCCCATAAAGGGCATTTCCAGATGGGTGTGCGGATCAATGCCGCCGGGGATCACATAAGCACCCTCTGCGTCGATATATTCATCGCCCTGCAGGTCTTGGCCGATCTGTTTGATCGTCTCACCTTCGATGAGAACGTCAGCTTTGTACGACCGATCTGCCGTGCAGACGGTGCCATTTTTGATGACTTTGGTGGTCATTGGTTTTCTCCCGATTGTGGCGTCCGGCCATCTCTCTATCAACGAGGGTTTCTTCGCTCAAATGAGCTGTGCCGGAGTTCATACAAATACTCTCTACTCGGCCGTTACGACAGCATCGCAGATTTTCTCACTTGCGTGATAGGAATCAAGAAATGGCGATAAATATCCTTGGGGTGAGCCATCCAACATCAGATAATAACAGCCGTCTGTGGCACCGCGCACTACTTTGGACATATCTTGATGAAGGGGCAAATGGCTGCGCGCGTGGCTGCTAATGTAGCCTTGCTGGACAGCTTGCGGCGTCTCGCACGCTGCGACAAAGCTTAGCCCACCAACGAGCATCAACGATCTAACCCACCTCATTGCACAATCTCCGCTGTTTCGACAACCGCGTGCATCAGCACGTCCGCGCCGGCTGTGGCCCACTCTTTCGATATTTCCTCGGCTTCGTTATGCGACAACCCGTCCACACAAGGGCACATCACCATCGCCGTCGGGGCTACCTGATTGATCCAGCAGGCATCGTGACCCGCGCCAGAAATCAGGTCCATATGCGAATAGCCCAAACGCTCGGCAGCGGATCGCACTGCCGTCACGCAGGTCTGATCAAAATCGACCGGGTCAAACCCGCCGACTTTTTCGAATTCGATGCCAAGACCCATTGCGTCTGCAATCTTTTGACCTTCCACACGCAATCGCTGTTCCATATCTTCGATCACGCTCAGATCAGGCGAGCGGAAATCAACGGTAAAGACAGCCTTGCCGGGGATCACGTTGCGCGAATTTGGCGAGACATCTATATGGCCCGCCGCCCCGACCGCGTGCGGCGCATGGGACCATGCAATTTCATCGACTTTTTCCAGAATACGCGCCATGCCCAGCCCCGCGTTCTTGCGCATCGGCATCGGCGTTGATCCGGTGTGGCTGTCTTTGCCCGTGATTGTAATCTGGGTCCACGACAAACCTTGACCGTTGGTAACGACCCCAATGTCTTTGCCTTCGGCTTCCAGAATTGGTCCCTGCTCGATATGCAGCTCAAAAAATGCGTGCATCTTACGGGCGCCTACAGGTTCGTCGCCTTTCCAGCCGATCCGTTCCAACTCTGATCCAAAAGTCTTGCCGTCCGCGTCTTCGCGAGTGTTTGCCCAATCTTCAGTATGCACACCTGCAAAAACACCGCTGGCCAACATCGCCGGGGCATAACGCGTGCCCTCTTCATTGGTCCAGTTGGTCACAACAATCGGATGTTTGGTCTTAATGCCCAGATCGTTCAGCGTGCGCAGGATTTCCAGCCCGCCCAACACGCCAAGGACACCGTCATATTTGCCGCCAGTCGGCTGCGTATCGAGGTGCGAACCCACATAGACCGGCAACGCATCTGGGTCCGTCCCGTTGCGGCGCGCGAACATGTTACCCATGGTGTCGAGCCCCATGGTGCAGCCAGCATCAACGCACCATTTCTGGAATAACGCGCGGCCTTCGCCATCTTCATCCGTGAGCGTCTGGCGATTGTTACCACCGGCAATGCCCGGGCCAATCTTGGCCATTTCCATCAGGCTGTCCCACAACCGGGTGCCGTTGATTTTCAGGTTTTCGCCGGGCGCTGCCATGGATTTCTCCCCTACCGTCATTGCGGTTGCACAGGAGGGTCAAGCGAACGCCGAAAAGGCGCTAGTTGAGCCGTCTTTCCCCACAACAGCAATTGATCGGTCCATTGCGTTTTTTACCATTTGGTAAAGCTACGATTGCGTTTAGGGTGGTCGCTGTCAAGGTTGGACTTCGTCGCACCGACAGCTGTCCCTGACACATTTGTGGTTTTGCCTCAGTTTCGATCATGACCTGGACTTGAATATGCCTGATACAACTCTTCATGACGTAGAGAAAAAACCCAGCCGCATCCAGCAACGCAACAGGTTGGTGATTCTAGAGGCCGCGCTAGAAGTGTTTTCTCAACATGGATATCGTGGCGCGACATTGGATCAGATTGCGGCGACAGCAGGGATCAGCAAACCCAATATTCTCTACTACTTTGATGGCAAAGAAGCGATTCATGTCACGCTATTGAACCACCTGATGGAAACCTGGCTTGATCCACTTCGACAAATGGACGTGGACGGTGAGCCACTTACCGAATTGTTGGAATATATCAATAGAAAGCTGGAGATGGCGCAGGATTTGCCTCGTGAAAGTCGGTTATTTGCAAATGAAATTCTGCAGGGCGCCCCGCGCATGGGGCCGCACCTGCAAGCCAGCCTGAAACCATTGTTTGATGAGAAGTGCGCCCTCATTCAGGGATGGATGGATACGGGGAAACTGGCGCAATTGGATCCGCAGCATCTGATCTTTTCGATATGGGCCACAACGCAGCACTACGCCGATTTTGATGCGCAGGTTGACGTATTGCTTGAAGGGAAACCGTCTCACGACGGAGCAGCTGATTATCTGACGACTCTCTTCACTAAGGTGCTGAGCCCCTGATCCTGCCGGTCAAGATTACTGGCGTCGCCAGACACGTAGCGACGATATGCCCGGCCCGGTGAGATCTAGAGTCAACGCATTTCCGACGCACGTGTAGGCCGCCGAAAACTGCTTTGGCGAAATATCATCAACGCCGGATTTCTGCTCTGCCACAAGGGCAGGGGGCTGACCCGCTGTAATCTGATAGGCCTTTACGTTGATGTCGGCCTTAGTAAACACGACATTGGCGGCGATGTCCTTCGATGAAACTGTGAATGCGTATGTCCCACTCCCAATGTTCTGTGTGGTTTGACCATTTGCCTCTACGGTGAGTTCAAGCGCATCAATCCATCCAACGCCCGTACCGTCATTCTTTATGCTCAGGAAAACACCTCCGTCGGCTTTGGTGACGGTGCCTAAAGGTTGGATGGCTTGGTAGGTTTCGCGCAGACCTGTCGTGTCGGCGCGCCATATCCCCAAAAGACACGGGTCAACATCGGCAAAAACGGGTGCTGCCGAAACAAGGAAAAGGGTGGCCGCCAGACGTTTCACTCTGCTGCCGCAGCGCTCGGGTTGTTGGGGTGCGTCGTCCAGTTTGCATATTCCGGTTCGACAACTTTGCCTGTGCGGGGGTCGATCAGACCCGGTGTCATCGCCTCCATCGTGATACAATCCTCGACTGGGCAGACGTTCACACAAAGATTACAGGCAACACATTCGCCGTCCACAACTTCGAACACACGATCCTCTGACATCGAAATCGCCTGATGGCTGGTGTCTTCGCAGGCTGCAAAGCAACGCCCGCATGAAATACACAGGTCCTGATTGATCTTGGCCTTGGCCACGTAGTTGAGATTCAGATACTGCCAATCGGTCACGTTGGGCACTGCACGACGTACGATCTGGTCAACCGAGGTAATCTCTTTCTCATCCATCCACTGGGACAGGCCAGAAATCATTTCCTGCACAATTTTGAAACCATAGGTCATCACGGCCGTGCAGACCTGCACGTTGCCCGCCCCCAGCGCCATGAACTCGGCCGCATCACGCCAGGTTGTGATTCCACCGATGCCTGAAATCGGCAGGTCGGCCAATTCTGGAGTACGCGCAATTTCAGCCACCATGTTCAAGGCAATCGGCTTAACCGCAGGGCCGCAATACCCGCCATGCGCGCCTTTGCCGTCAATCGTCGGCTCTGGCGCAAACAAGTCGAGGTCAACGGAGGTGATAGAGTTGATGGTGTTGATCAAACTAACCGCATCTGCCCCGCCCCGCATCGCCGCTGCGGCAGGATTACAAATATCCGTTATATTTGGGGTCAGCTTTACAATCACTGGCATGCGCGTATTGGCTTTGACCCAGCGCGTGACCATTTCGATGTATTCCGGCACCTGACCGACGGCGGCACCCATGCCGCGTTCGGACATCCCGTGCGGGCAGCCAAAGTTTAATTCTACCCCATCGGCGCCCGTGTCTTCCACCAGCGGCAGAATGAACTTCCATGGCTCTTCTTCACATGGCACCATCAGCGATACAACCATGGCCCGGTCCGGATAATCACGTTTGACGCCTTTGATCTCGTCCAGATTGGTCTGCAACGGTCTGTCGGTAATCAGTTCAATATTGTTCAGGCCCAACAATCGCCGATCTGCGCCATAGATCGCGCCGTACCGTGGGCCATTCACGTTCACCACATGCGGATCAAGGCCAAGGGTTTTCCAGACCACGCCGCCCCATCCCGCGTCAAAGGCACGCCGTACATTGTAGTCCTTATCCGTCGGCGGGGCCGAGGCCAGCCAAAACGGGTTGGGGGATTTGATCCCGACGAAGTCACTGGAAAGATCGGCCATGCGGCGCTCCCTCTTGGTTGGCCTCAGGGCCGTTTGAAAATCATTTCGACAGGGGCAATTCGCCCAGATTCGACATTGGCGACATAGTTCTGGATCTTTTCGCCTGCAGTATCCCCCATCATCAGGTTTATACCTAATGGTGGCGGTCCATTTGCAGCTACTTTTTCAAAAACGTGGGCAAAGAAATCCAATGCGAACTGGCGTCTTTCCCGTTCCGCAACAAGATCAAGACCTGCGGCAGTTGCCACGTCACGGTAAACTTCAGGTGCATCAACGTGGCTGGTCTCAGGCAGGCCGGACCATGGCACAGGAAAGGTTATGGCCTCGTCGGTCTCGCCACGCATCACATCAAATAGCGCGAATTGACCACCTGGTTTCAGTACACGGGCGGCTTCGGTAAACAGCTTTTTCTTGTCTGCAATATTCATGCCAACATGAAACATAGTAACAAGATCGGCCAAACCATCGTCGAAGGGTAAGTCGGTCGCGCTACCAACTTTGAGTTCTATCCGTTCGCTCACATGAAGCCGTTCGTTGAGAGCGCGACCAACAGTCACAAAATCTTCGGTCAAGTCTACGCCGTAAACCATGGATCCATATCGGTGCACGATGTGGCGCGCCGTGCCGCCCAAACCGCACCCAAGATCGACCACAACCATATCTGGCGTGATTTCAAGTTGATCAAGCAGGGCTGTTGTGGCTTCGATCCCGCCGGTGTGAAATTCATCTACCGGCTTCAGATCGTCAATCGTCAGATGTGCGGGATCAGCCCCCAATTGAGTGATAGCCTCATCGATCCGACCCAGAAGATCACTCGTAGCATAGTGTTGCGCAACATTCTTCTCCAAAGACATGACAACCCCTCTAAGCCGTTATGTTTGCATGTATGTCCATTGCCGCGTCGCGTCCTTCGGCGACGGCTGTCACCGTCAGATCATCCCCGCCGGACGCGCAATCTCCGCCTGCCCACACACCTTTCAGCGATGTACGACCGTGGCCGTTCACGGCAATCTTGCGACCGTCCAGCTTGGGCAAATCTGATCCCTCCAGAGACTGCCCGATCGCCTTGAACACCAAGTCCGCAACTAAGTGTACGGTCTGCCCGGTTGGCTTCAGGTCATCGCCGGTATATTCAAATTCAATCTCTCGCACTTTGCCATTTCCGTGTACCGCGACAGGCGACGCATTGGTGATAATCCGTACCCCCTTGGACGCGGCGAGGTCCTGTTCATAAACACTCGCATTCATGCGGTCTCGGCCACGACGATACACTAAAGTCACGTTCAAAGCACCTAGGAGTTTGGATTGAACGGCAGCGTCCACGGCTGTCATGCCGCCGCCGATCACCACCACGTCGCGCCCGACTGGCACTGAGGCAAGATCGCTTGCCTGCCGCAGGTCGGCGATGAAATCCACGGCATCAAGAATACCGTCTTTGTCTTCCCCCTCAAGTCCAAGGGCGTTCACACCGCCCAAACCGAGCCCTAGGAACACAGCGTCGTAGTCGGCCTGTAATTCCGAAAGACCTAGGCCATCGCCAAGAGAGCGACCGTATTCCACGGTGATGCCGCCAATTTTCAGGAGCCAATCGACCTCAGCCTGTGCAAACCCACCAGTGGTCTTATAGGCCGCGATGCCAAACTCGTTCAGACCGCCCGGTTTGGAGCGGGCATCAATTATTGTCACATCTGTCCCCAGCATCGCCAAGCGATGGGCACAGGCCAGACCGGCTGGTCCGGCGCCAACTACTGCAACCCGTTTTCCTGTCGACTCTGCCCTTTCAAACGGGTGTAGGTCCTTGGTCTGCAGCCCATCGGTCGCATAGCGCTGCAATTGCCCGATCAGCACGGGCTTGCCTTCAGCAAGTTCCCGCACGCAGGCCTGCTCGCAAAGCGTTTCTGTCGGGCAAACCCGCGCACACATACCGCCCAGAATATTCTGGCTTAGAATAGTCTTGGCCGCGGCATCGGACGTTCCAGTGGCGATCTGGCGGATAAACAGAGGAATGTCGATATCAGTGGGGCAGGCCGCGATGCAGGGCGCATCATGGCAAAAATAGCATCTATCAGCAGCGACCAATGCCTCGTGATCATCCAGCGGTGGGTGCAGATCGGCAAAACCGATTTCATATTCGTCTGGACTTAAACGCCCAGCCACTACCCCTTGGGTAAAAGCGTTATTCGCCATTGGCATCTCTCCCGTTTGGAGCCGTTCTTATGCACGCTCTCACGGATTTATTTTTTTATCAACTGGTTTTTGACCATATGGTCAAAGTTAAGCATTTGGATCAAAGTGTGATGATACATATACGCTTGGTTACATTACGTTTCCCCCGACTACGCTGACGTCAACTTACGGATGGCTTACTTTTTAACCATCTGAGGGTGAAATAGCGTGACCAAATTGGCTCAAAAGATCGTCTTAAACCACGTGCTGCCGGAAGCTGGATACCAAATTATATGGTGCAGCAGCCCTCCGGGATTCGGCGTGAGGCTTAGTTCAGGAGGAAAGCGAAGTTATGTCGCCCAATATGTTTGTAGAGCATTTCGCCGCGCCCGGCGGGTTACACTAGGTGACGCCCAAAG
>CBDTVL010000084.1:0-13895 GCA_965363755.1 uncultured Sulfitobacter sp. | reverse complement strand
AAGGTGCCAGAGGCGCAAGCCCGTCTGGAAGAGGCGCATGCGCTGGTCAAAGAGGCCATGATCACCATCAACGCCGCGCAGAAGTTGTCTGAGGGCGGTTATGCTTCGGAAACCCGCGTTGCGCAGGCTGTGGCCGCCGTGCGCTCGTCCGAAGCGGCAGTGCAGTCGGCAATCTCCGGCGTTGAATCAGCCAAGGCCGGTATCCAGTCGGCACAGGCGAGAATTGCGGAAGCCGAAAAAGACATCGAGAGGCTGACCATTAAGGCGCCGTTTGAGGGTCTGTTGGAAAGCGATTCAGCCGAGCTTGGCAGTTTGATGCAGCCGGGCAGTCTGTGCGCAACAGTGATACAACTCGATCCGATCAAAGTGATTGGATTTGTGCCGGAAACCGCCGTAAATCGGGTTGAGGTTGGCGCGCTGGCAAAAGCCGATCTGACGTCCGGATTGCAGGTACAAGGGCGGGTAACTTTTCTGTCGCGCTCTGCCGATCCCGAAACCCGCACCTTTCTTGTTGAAATTGACGTCGCCAACGCCGACTTGAGCATCCGCGACGGGCAGACCGCCGAGATCGTTATCGGTGCTGAGGGCCAAAAAGCGCACCTTCTGCCGCAATCTGTTCTAACACTTAACGATGAGGGCAAAATGGGCGTCCGACTGGTCGACGCCGGCTCGAAAGCGCTGTTCCAGCCGGTGACCCTGATGCGCGATACAGTGGACGGTATTTGGGTGTCCGGCCTGCCGGACAAGGCCGACGTCATTTTGGTTGGGCAGGAATTCGTCATTGACGGCGTGCCTGTTGCCCCAACCTATCAAGAGGTCAAGCAATGACCGGATTAGTCAGTTGGGCCGCCTCGCGCGCCCGAATGGTTCTGGCCTTTATCTTCCTGTCTTTGCTGGCAGGGAGCTTTGCCTATTTCTCGCTTCCTAAAGAGGGCGAGCCTGATATCGAAATTCCAGTTCTGTTTGTATCAGTGCCATTTCCGGGCATTTCAGCAGCCGATTCCGAGACATTGCTGGTCAAAGTGATGGAAACCGAACTGTCCAGTCTGGACGGGCTCGACAAAATGAGTGCGACAGCCTCAGAAGGTTATGCCGGTGTGGCGCTGGAGTTTGATTTTGGCTGGGACAAGACCAAGATTCTCGCGGATGCTCGTGATGCGATGAATACTGCCGAGGCCAAGTTTCCCGATGGTGCAGAAAAATACAGCATCACAGAGGTCAACCTTTCCGAATTTCCGATTATCATTGTGAATCTGACCGGCCCTGTCCCTGAACGCACAATGTCACGCGTTGCAAAGGACCTGCAGGACAAAATCGAAGGGCTAGAGGCGGTACTAGAGGCCGGAATCGCGGGCAACCGCGATGAAATGGTCGAGGTCATCATTGATCCGCTGCGGCTGGAATCCTACAATATCACACCCGGTGAGTTGATCTCAGTTGTGCGTAACAACAATCAGTTGATTGCTGCGGGCGAGGTTGAGACGGCGCAAGGCACATTTGCGGTCAAAATCCCGTCATCGTTTGATGAAGCGCGCGACATTTATGCCCTGCCCGTCAAGATCAATGGCGACCGGGTCGTCACCCTTGGCGATCTGGCGGCGATTAATCTGACGTTTGAAGATCGTCGCGGAACAGCGCGCTTTAATGGCGAAACGACGGTCGCCCTGCAGATCGTCAAACGCAAGGGGTTCAACTTGATCGACACCGCGGCACTGGTACGCCAAACCGTGGACGAGGCTCAGAAAGACTGGCCCGCCGAATTGCAAACCGCAGTAGAGGTCGGCAGCTCAAACGATCAGTCCCGCATCGTTGGCTCCATGGTTGGCCAACTGGAAGGATCAGTTCTGACTGCCATTGCATTGGTAATGATCGTGGTTCTGGGCACGCTTGGAACCCGAGCCGCGTTGCTGGTTGGTTTTGCGATCCCCACCTCGTTCCTTTTGTGTTTCGTTTTGCTTGCGATCATGGGCATTTCGATTTCCAACATCGTCATGTTCGGCTTGATCCTTGCCGTCGGGATGCTGGTGGATGGGGCCATCGTGGTGGTCGAATATGCCGACAAACGCATCAAAGATGGCACCGGCCCGATGCACGCCTATGTTGAGGCAGCGCAGCGGATGTTCTGGCCCATTGTGTCCTCAACCGCGACAACGCTTTGTGCGTTTCTGCCGATGCTGTTCTGGCCCGGTGTGCCCGGCCAATTTATGGGCATGTTGCCCGTTACCCTGATCTTTGTGTTGTCTGCATCACTGATCGTGGCGCTGATTTATTTGCCTGTGATGGGCGGCGTCACCGGCCGGATGAGCCGGATGTTTGGCAATACCTCTGATGCCCTGCGGGGGAGGTTGCCGTGGGCAGTTTGCGCTCTAATGGTGCCAGTCGCGCTATATTGTCTGTTTTTGGGCATGATGCAGGTGTTGAATCCACACTACCTGTTACCCGACAGTGTCGCCGACTGGGTCGGTCTGGTCTTTGGCATCGTGTTGTTTCTTTTTGGGGCTTTTGCCTCTTCCGTCACGCTGGGGGCAGCGCGGATTGAACGCGCGCCGCGCAAAATCCGCGCCGGGCACGAGCGTACGGTGTTTGGGATGTTTACCAAGTTCATCGCGGGCAACCCCATCATGCCAGTGGTGACGATCGGAGTTGTAGCTTTTGCCGTCATGACCGTCTTTACTGTTTTCTCGGCCAACAATAACGGCGTTGAGTTCTTTGTCGATTCCGAACCGGAGCAGGCCACGGTCTATGTGCGCGCACGCGGGAACATCTCACTTTCCGAAGCCGACGGCATGGTGCGTCAGGTCGAAGATATCGTTATCGCGCACCCTGGTGTGGTGAACGTTTTCTCGTTTGCCGGTGACGGTGGGCTGAACACAGATTCCAGCGGCAACTCTATCCCCAAAGATACCGTAGGTCAGGTCCAGTTCGAAACGATTCCATGGGAAGATCGGCCAACCCAGACCGAAACCTGGTTCTTTGGTCTGCTGGAACGCCAGATCAGCTCTGTCGTGTTTGATGGCGACACTGTGATCGACGAATTGAATGCGGAACTGGCCAAATTACCGGGATTTGAGGCTGAAATTCTGGCCCTCGCCCAAGGGCCTTCGTCAGGCAAGCCGGTGCATCTGCGCCTAAAGGGTGACGACTTTGAGGTCCTCAAGACCACTGCCGGGATTGCCCGCGCGCAGTTTGAGGCAACGCCGGGTCTGACGCTGATCGAAGACAGTCGCCCTCTGCCCGGCATTGACTGGCAGATCGACATCGATGTTGAAAAGGCCGGGCGTTATGGTGCCGATGTGGCGACTGTTGGTGCCATGGTCCAGCTGGTGACACGCGGTGTTCTGCTGGACACGATGAATTTGCCCAGTTCTGATGAAGAAGTCGACATACGTGTTCGCCTGCCAGAAGAGGACCGCGTGCTGAGCACGCTTGATACCCTCAAGGTTCGCACGCCGGGCGGTCTGGTGCCCCTGTCCAACTTCATCAGTCGCAAACCAGTCGCCAAGCTGGGAGAGATTAATCGCGTAGACCAGCAACGTTATTTCGATGTGAAAGCGGATTTCATCCCGGGTCTGGTAAAATTTGTGACCAAAACCGATGACGCAGAACAGATTCTCGCGACCGCCCGCGTGGTGCCCGAAGGCGAAGGATCAGGCTCTGTAGAAACGCCTCCGGGTGCGTATTCCGGCCCAAACGACGTGGCCTATGACGGGCTGCGCCTGTCGAAGGGCGTTAGCATTGCAGACCTTGATGCAGCCCGCGATGATGGCACGCTAAGTGCGGTCTCGATCAATGCCAATGAACGCATTTCAGTGCTGACCAAGTGGCTGGAAACGGACCCGCTGCCTGCCGGCGTGGCATGGGAATGGACCGGTGATCAGGAAGAGCAGGCAGAAAGCGGCGCGTTCCTGATGAAAGCCTTTGCGGGTGCGTTGGGGCTGATGTTCATCATTCTTCTGGCGCAGTTCAATTCGTTCTACAATTCGTTCCTCGTGCTCATCGCTGTGGTGCTTTCGACCACCGGTGTATTGATCGGGATGATGGTGATGAACCAGCCGTTCTCGATCATCATGACCGGGACCGGGATCGTCGCGCTGGCTGGAATCGTAGTGAACAACAACATCGTTCTGATTGATACCTATCAGGAATATTCCCGGTACATGCCGCGCATTGAGGCGATTGTGCGCACGTCCGAGGCGCGTATTCGACCGGTTTTGCTGACCACAATCACCACAATGGCCGGTCTTGCGCCAATGATGTTCGGTCTCAGTCTTGATTTCATCGGCGGAGGCTACACGATCGACAGCCCGACTGCCTTGTGGTGGAAACAGCTGGCAACTGCGGTTGTGTTTGGGCTGGGGATTGCAACGGTTCTGACATTGGTTGTGACACCGTCGATGCTGGCATTGCGGGTGTGGTTCACGACGTACGTCTTATGGTTCGCGCGCTTGCTGGCCAAACTGTCGCTGGGCACCAGTTCTCAGGCGGCACAGGACTGGGCTCTGCAACGCGCAGCCCGCCGCCTTAAGGCGCCCGAGATCATCTGGGACGATCCATATCTTTCGCCAGTGCCGGCCGAGGCAACATCGCTTAAGGCGGCTGAATAGAGGTGAGGTGAGGTCCGCCCTACGCATAAATCCGCTCTGACACGGATGTGATGTTTAAATGTCAGCCGCTGTTGCTAAGATATGGTTCTGTCCTCTTTCCTAGCCGGAGCCCAATCGATGATTTTTCGCCGCCTCACTCTCGCTTTTGCCCTGTCTTTTATCGGAGTGTCCGCCATGGCCGCCGACCTGATCCAAAAAACCAGCCCCCATACCGTCAGCGTCACAATAGACCGCCTGTCTGCCGCTGTTGAAGCAGCGGGTGCCAAGGTTTTTGCGCGCGTTGACCATGCTGCGGGAGCCCAAAGCGTCGGCGCGGATCTACGGCCGACTGAGATGTTGATGTTTGGCAACCCGAAACTAGGCACTCCGGCGATACAGGCGGCACAAACATCCGGGCTCGACCTGCCTCTGCGTGTCCTGGCATATGAGGACGCAGACGGCGTCGTGCTGGTGACCTATCATGATCCGGCAGAGCTGGCAGGCATTCATGGAATGCCAGCAGACGCTGAGGTGCTGGCCAAGATGACCGGCGCCTTGGGCAAGCTGACAGACAAGGCCATTGCGGCGGAATAACGGGCGGCTACTCCTGTGATTCCTTGCGCACAGAGATTGACCTAGTTTCCGGTTCAGGCCGCCTGTTCTTCTGACTGCTGGCGGTACCACAGCTGCGCATACCGCCCATTCTTGACCAATAAGTCGTCATGGCTGCCGCGTTCCACAATCTCACCCGCCTCCAGCACAATGATCTGATCAGCATCGGCAACTGTGCTCAGGCGGTGCGCGATGATGATTACTGTGCGCCCTTCTCCTGCCCGGTGCAGGGCGTCCTGAATATCACTTTCCGTCTCGCTATCGAGCGCAGATGTCGCTTCGTCCAACAGCAGGATGGGGGGATTTTTAAGCAAGGTCCGGGCAATGCCGACCCGCTGCTTCTCTCCCCCTGAGAGTTTGAGACCACGTTCGCCGACCGCCGTCTCGTAGCCGTCAGGCAGGCTTAGGATGAAGTCGTGTATCTGGGCCGCACGCGCTGCATCTTCGATCTGATCCTGAGTCGCGCCGTCACGACCGTAGGCAATGTTGTACCGGATGGTATCATTAAAGAGCACCGTGTCCTGCGGCACCACGCCGATGACATCATGCAGGCTGGTTTGCGTCACATCCCGCACATCCTGCCCATCAATTTTCAGGGCGCCACCAACCACATCATAAAACCGGAACAACAATCGCCCGATGGTGGATTTCCCTGATCCGGTTGATCCAACGATGGCCACGGTCTTGCCAGCTTCCACAGTCAGAGACACGCCTTTCAGGATGCGTCGTTCTGGATCATATCCAAACTCAACATTCTCCAGATCGATACGCCCGCCGTTGACCTTGATGGGCACGGCACCAAGTTTGTCCGCAACTTCTGTCGGCTGTTCCAGCAGGTCAAACATCTCGCCCATATCAACCAGTGACTGGCGGATTTCGCGATAAACAGTACCCAGAAAATTCAGCGGCAGCGTGATCTGCAACATATAGGCGTTGACCATCACAAAATCGCCAACAGTCAGGGATCCTGACTGCACACCCATGGCGGCCATGACCATGACCCCAATCAGACCCCCGGTGATCAATACGGATTGACCGAAATTGAGGAAGGCCAGAGAGTATGAGGTTTTCAGCGCGGCAATCTCATATTGTGCCATGGCGCTGTCATAACGGCTTGCCTCGCGCTGTTCTGCGCCAAAATACTTGACCGTTTCGTAATTCAGCAGGCTGTCGATCGCCTTTTGATTGGCATCGGTATCCTGATCATTCATCTCGCGGCGCAGCTTTACCCGCCATTCGGTCACGGCAAAGGTAAACCAGACGTATAGCGCAATGGTGATGGCGACGACGACCAGATACCAGACATCAAAAAGGACCGTCAGGATCACCCCGATCAGCAAAAGTTCCAGCACCAAGGGACCGATGCTGAACAGTAAAAACCGCAGCAAGAAATCGACGCCTTTGACGCCACGCTCGATAATCCTGCTTAGTCCGCCGGTTTTTCGGGTGATGTGATAGCGCATCGACAGACGGTGAATATGGTTGAAGGTTTCCAGCGCCAAAAGCCGCAATGCGCGCTGGCCCACAGCCGCAAAGATCGCATCACGCAACTGTTGAAACCCGACGGCAAACAAACGCGCCACACCGTAAGCAACAGTCAGTCCAATCGCCCCCAGTGCCAGCATCGGAACGCCTTCGTTGGCCAGCCCGTCAACAGCACCTTTGTAAAGCATCGGCGTGTAGACTGTGATCAGTTTAGAGACCAGCAAAGCAATCATCGCCCAAACTACACGTCGCTTCACCCACGGTTGATCTTTGGGCCAAAGGTAGGGGCCGACTTTTTGGATGGTGCGCAGCCCAGAGCGACGTTCGGCGGCGTTAGATTCTTCTTCTGTAAGGGACATTCAGGCTTCCTTGGCGGCCCGTAACGACCGGCCTTGGAACATAGTGCGCGCCCGCAAGAAAGACCAGAGCACCGGGAAGGCTTTTGCGCGCCCTCCCTGCGCCAGTTCAATGGGTTATTCTGGCAGTGCGAACACCTGCCCGGGATAGATAAGATCCGGATCGCGAATGCTGTCGCGGTTGGCCTCAAAGACACGAACAAACAGCATCCCGTCGCCATAGGTATCTCGCGCAATCGCCCAGAGCGTTGCACCGGTCTGAACCGTCACCGCGCGCACCTGTGCACTGCTATCGCCCTGCTGTGCTAGGGCGGCAGACAACACTTCCGGTTCTTCGCGTTTGAACGGCGTTTCCACGCGGCTGGTTACAGCGCCAGACGCATCAACCTGATCAATGCGCAAAGTGTAGACCCCTGTTTCCACCTGCGGTAGATCGCCCCGCCAGCGCCCTTTGTCGTCCACCTCAAGCGTCGCCACCGGCGCGTTATCAAGATAGACACGGACCGAGCCCTGATCCGGCGCCCGACCACTGAGCTGCACGTCACCAATATCCGAATAACTGATCGCATCAAGCGCGACAGACGCCATTACCTCTGGTGCTGTATCCGTGACAGCCGGTTGCAGAACTTCGACGCCGTCGGCATCAGCGCGCAAGACAGTGACAGGCGCAGACGTGGTTGCTGTCGGTGGTGTCGAGACCGTCTCTGACGGCACCTCTGGCGTCGATTTCTGCGGTTCGACAGCAGCAACCGCTGTGGTTTGCTGCAGTTCCGGACCGGGCACACCCTCTGCAGTGGGCAGTGCGGCTGTTTCGACGGCCTCTGGCGTCACAACATCCGGGTCTGGGGCTGTTTCGGCAACCTCTGCTGTCACTGCATCCGGATCTGAGGTTGTTTCGGCGGCCTCTGCTATCACAGCATTCGGTGCAGGGGCTGTTGCGCTGTCTGTAGAGAGAACCTGCGCGTTTGCGGGTGTCTCTGGCTCGTTCACCTCCTCTGATGGTGCGTCTCCATCGGGTGCAAGGGCCGCAACCACCGGATTGGGCGCGAGGATTACTTGTTCCTCTGATGCCACATCACCATTGACGTCGCGCGACACCAGACTCAGCACCCGAGCGCCATCACTCTGAGGCAACGACAAAAAACTCACAAAAGCGCCCGAATTATCTGACGTCACCCGGCCAAGTTCTGCGCCGTCCATCACAATCACGATTTCGGTTTCCGGCGTACCTGTTCCGGCGATCAACGTGGTGCCATCCTGCTCGACCCGAACCACATCAAATCGCGGCGCGGGGACATCAACCTCTGGAGCAATACTATCAGCCGGAGCTGCGATCTCTGGCGCGTCAGACGGTGCCGGCGTTGCTTCAGGTTCCGGGGCAACAGGTTGAGGTTCGACGGCCGCTAAAGATTCCGGTGCAACCGTGGCGACCGGTTCGGACACAGCAAGCAAGCTGTCGTCAGGCCCGTCAAACGCGCCAATCAGATAAAAAACGCCGCCCAATATGACAAAGCCAGTCGCCAGAACACTCAGCTTAACCCCTGCATTGGCCTCCATAAGACCTGCAAACTTGCTCATTCTCGCTCTTCCCCTCAGCGCTTTTGCGCAACCATAGTATCACCACAGCCGCAGGTCAAAACATCGCTGTCCGTCAGAAGAGGTTTTGGATCCAGAGGCGGCTTGGACTGAGTGATTATCTGGCTCATCTGTTTGGGTCTGATGCCTGAACATTCGGGTGCACAGGAAATTGTTCGACTAAGGCTCCGTCAAGGAGCGCGGGTCCGGTGCTACCATATTACGTGTTGAGTTCCTGCGCGGCCCAGACCACTGGATCAAAGGCCCGCAAGCGTCGGGCAATTCTTTTGAACGATGCTACATTCGATAAACGTCAATGCCCTGAAAACACTAGCGTCTGAACAGGTAGCAAAAGCATTTGTATACGAAGAATGATCGCGTGCACGACCCCGACAGTGTCTATGACATGAGCCGAAATCCATTCTGTGACCGTCAGATCCTCATTGGCCAGACGCTCATGATTACTTGTGTAGGCGTTCGCAATGCACCTGCTGCCAGGAGGAATGAGGTCGGTCTGCCCTCCGTACAATGGCTCCAAAAAAGCCATTACTGTCCCCGGCGGGCCCTGATTCTGCGGATCGAACAAAACATCAGAAGGTCGAATCTGACCAGCGGGGATGACATCTTGAACTTCAGTGATCACCATTGGAACGATAGTAAACGGGTGTGAAATACACCCCATTTCAACTAACATTCCGGGTTTGAGGACTTGAGCCGAAATCTGACCAAAGCCGGCCTGAAAATGTCCCCGACCAGCGTCTGCCGGAACAAGAATGCCGGCCGGGCGCAGGATCGGGCTTACGTAATCCCCAGGCCGCAACGTGAATTGTTCGATACGCCCTTCAACCCCGGCGTATACCGTTTGCTTTTCCAGCAACGCCTGTGCATGCGCCAATGACGCCTCTGCGGTTTCTAATTGCGCGGGTAAGAGCGTCTCTATACGGGCATCGACTGCATCCAAGTTTGCCTGCGCAGATTCCACTACGCCCTGCCGGACGTCCACCAGGTTTTCCAGACGCTCTTCGTCACGCCGGTTAAACGCAGAAGAACCTTTGTCACGTAGAGCGGTGTTCCTGGCCAACTCGTCTTGGGACTGCTGGAGAGAGGCGACCGCCTGCGACAACATTCCCGCCGCTGCGGCCTTTTCTGAAAGCGCGACAGACTGCGCAGCGACCACTTCGTTAGCTTTACTTTGTGCGGCCTCTACTGCGGCGATCTGGGTTGATGACTCCAGCTTAAACAGCGGGTCGCCTGCCTTAACCGTGACATTGATTTCGGCATATACTTCCTCTACCCGCCCACCAGCTTCAGACAATATGGTCACCGTCCGAAAACTGGAAGTGACGTTCTTGGTTGTCGGGTGGAAATAGAAGATCATCGTAATCAGTGAGATTGTCAGAATTGCGCAACTGCTGATCCCCCAACGCAATTCGTACCATAACGAGAACAAATTCAGTTCCTCGCCCCAGCGTTTGCCTTGAACACGACTGCGGTAGAGATAGTCAGGCAAGATGGTAACAAGTGAGCAGAGAAAGAACTCAAGCATCCTTTTCGCCCTTTTTGCGCATCTCTTGTAGCGATTCCGCGATTGATTCAATTGGTTTCAGGAAATCAGGAAACCGAACAGCAGCCAGCAGCAGTGCAATGACCCAAAACAGGTTGTTGTGGGTGAACAATGCAAGCAAGGCAAGAATTCCTATCACCTGAAATTGCATGCTGTTGCTGTCGTGTGCCATCTTTTCCGGAATAGAATGAAGCGTGAAATAGGCCGAGCCCAGAACCAGTATCAAAGCTATTGTGCCGACAATCACGAGCGTAAACAACATATCGCTGCCGTCCGCATTCGGCAAAAAGGCCGGTAGGTGTTCTGGAGCAAGTGAGTGAATAGTATCTGTCATCTGTTTATACCCTGTTCCAGTGGATATCCAAAGGCTACATCGCATTTCCACCATACGCGACGTGATCCACTTAGCGCACCCTCAATCGACATGCTCCAGGTAGCGGGCCTAAGAATGTCCGCAACGCGCAAGCCACAGTAAAGAGCGGGTGGTTTCCGTGAACCGGAGGAATAGGCCGGCCATGTAGCCGGCCCTTCCGGTTAGATTTCGACGGCTTCCGAGATTGCCAGGGCAACTTCCAACACCACGCCGAAATAGCGGACCGTGCTGTCCATTTTTGTATGGCCGAGTAAAATTAGAACCGCACCTAGGTTGCCGGTTTTCTTGTAATCTTTTGAATCCTTGGTGCGCCGCATTGGCCGAAAATACGACCCTTGTTCCAAGCGGGGCGGCACGCGCGAATGACAGGTAAGTTTGATATTTACAGGCAGGTTTCTCCAATCCACCACGCTCAGCCTCAACACCAACGCGACGTCGACATCGCTGCTTACCTTGAAATAGTGCCGTGCAGAAACGGACAGCAATGAGCTCTCTAGGGGCCTTGGTTCCGCGCGCAGCGTCCGTCGCGAAGGGCGGGGAACCGCCGTTCACTGCAGCAATCACCAAGGACAGCAGTGAGGGACGAACCTGCCGTTGGCCGAATGTCCGCCATTCAGTGCATCCGGCCAAATATGTCGATTTCCCAGTCGATAAAACTGGATGGCATCTGTTCAACAGTTTCGCCAAGACAACGCAACATTGTTCAAATTGTTTAAATAAAACATCATTCTAAGGAGCCTTGACCACTATTGGCGGCGGGATCAGCAGGGTTGATCCAACCGACCGGGTCGACCATACTCGTATTGTAATTCAATGTAGAAGGTGCGGTCATGTCCTCCGAGGTGCAGCGGAAGTTGACGACGATCCTTGCGGCGGACGCAGAAGGCTACAGTCGTGTGATGGAAGCCGACGAAGTCCGTGGGCTCAATGCATTGCAAGCCGCGCGGGGTGTCTTTTCCAGATTTATTCTACGTCACCATGGTCGGATCGCCAACACGGCAGGCGATGGGTTGATTGCGGAGTTTCCCTCGGTCGTTGAAGCCGTCCAGTGCGCAATTGAAGTGCAGCAGGAACTTGGCAGTCGGCGCCACGATCCGAGCGGCGTATTGCCCTTTAGAATTGGCATTCATTTGGGAGATGTGATGATCGACGGAGATGATCTGTTGGGAGAGGGTGTCAACTTGGCTGCGCGGCTACAGTCTATGGCCGAGCCCGGCGGCATCCTGATCTCGCAGCAGGTATACGATCAGGTCCATGCAAAGTTATCCGTGGGGTTCGATTATCTGGGGGAGAAGCGACCAAAGAACTATTCCGAAGACGTGCCGGTATATTGTATCTCTCGTGGAAGGAAGACTAAGTCTGGAAAGGGCAAACCCAGCCCGCCCAAAGCGCGCCCTTCTCCGGCGCCAGAACACGCAACATTGCATCCAGATGATCTGCGAGAACGTGTAACTCGCCACGCCAAGCTGCTCGCCGCGATCTGGGTCGCGCTCTTGGTAGTCGATTTGGTCACCGGATCGCCATTTTGGGCGCATTTTCCGGGGGTAGCCTTTGCGGCGCTTCTGATGTTGGAGGCCGCACCTTTGATGGTGCGCGGCAGGTTCAATCTGGTGTTAGCTCGCGGCTTAGCGGTTGTTAGCGCACTGGCATTGATCAACCTTGCCACTTGGTCAGGCTACCCATGGGCTATGTGGCCTGCGGGTGCGCTCATCCTCATAGAAGCAATTCGCCGTCTGAGTGTTCGACCACGTTGAAATCAAGTAAAGAACGAATGCAATGTGGTTGCCTACAAATTCATAAAGCGGACATTCGCCGCAGGGCAAAGAACGGTCAATTTTGGCTGGAAACTGCCATTCGCTGCGCCGTTCACCAAGGCCCGCAATGTCGGTTTTTAGGCTAATTTTTCTGACGTCTAATCATCATGGTGCGACCATTGTCCAGCGGATGACAAACCTCTGGCATGGTTGATAAACGGCGTGACACTTTCGGCATCAGTTCGTAAGCGGCCATCTTCATCAAACGCATTATCAGGATTAAACCGCATCAGCGGCAACTGATCAAACCCGTCGACAACGTCGGAATGCGCAGACAACCGGGCGGCCAACCGCGCCTCAGTGTTCGACTTTTCGTCACCTTTCCAATACCCATGAACGCCATGAACGACCTGCGACTGTGCGACTCGACACCCTAGATATCGAAAGGTGTAGGCCAAGGGCCACAGCAGCATGCGCACATCACCTTCTTTCCCATCTGGCCCGCTTTCGCTTTCCCGAGACCCTGTGCTGACGCAAAACAGCACGGTTTTGTCGCGGCATCGCCCCGTATCAAATCGCTCGCGGGAGGTGTGCATGGCGCCATTCGCAAGTACCCTGTCGCACCAGCCTTTGATGATAGCAGGTGGTCCAAACCACCAAATTGGGAAATGAAATATGATCCGATCTGCGGCCTGAAACTTTGCGATTTCCGCTTTGACATCCACCGGAAGACCGCCGGTTTGCGACGCCTGTTCCTGACACTTCAGGACATCGTGACCGGCGTTGTCCGCATAATGCTCAAACCGCTCAACCGGGTCGAAACCGTCTTGCACCAAATTCGATCGCGACACTCGCCCACCCAATGCAAGGCTCGCGCGTTCGGTCTCTTGCGCCCAGGACCCCGTGAAAGAGCCACTGTGAGGATGCGCCGTCACGATCAATGTTTGTGTCACGCTCTGTCCCTTACTCCGCCTCGATGATCAGTTTTCATCGCAGGATAGGTATCCAAGGTCTACAGGGAATTCCAGTTCAGAGCTTGGGATGGCTTGGACCAATTGGGATTGTCGAAATCCTATTTGGGCCTTAACGGCGTTCCTGGGCTGAAGCCGCTCTAGCGCCCACCAGCAGCGGCACCCACGATCACGCTATGCCGCACTTAAGATCACCTGCGATCCACTCAAATAGCACCGCCAGTTGTGCCTGAGATCACCCTCTGTTTGGCGCTATGTCACACCTCATTTGACACTGATGTCCACCAAAGACCTTGTTCTTATGGGCAGCGAGCATGATGACTGTATCACATTCAGTGCGGGATCGTTGGGCTGGCGAATTAGAGGGCGATTGGCTTGAACCGTCCCTCCCGCTCGGTTACTCCGCGCTCATGTCAAAGATCATCCTCTTCAATAAACCCTATGGTGTGCTGTCGCAATTCACCGATACAGGTACGGCCGGCAGCCCTCGGCCGACAATGTCAGCTTTTATCGATGCTCCCGGATATTACCCCGCGGGACGGCTCGACAAAGACAGCGAAGGGTTGATGGTGCTGACAAATGACGGCGCACTTCAGGCCCAGATTTCCGATCCTAAATTCAA
>CBDTVL010000083.1:0-13950 GCA_965363755.1 uncultured Sulfitobacter sp. | reverse complement strand
GTGAGAACCGAGCATTTTGCCAAAAGCTCGACGCGATGTGAGACACCGCCGCGCAAGGTTGCTTCGATGTTGCCCAACCCACGTGACCCGATGACGATCATATCTACTTTGTGTAGCTTGGCGACATCGACAATTGTACGTGCAACCGGCCCTTTTTCGACTGATTTCACAATATCAGTCACGCCGCGCGTTCGGGCGGTAGCTTCAGCATGCGACAACAGTTCGTTCGCCAACAGCTTCATCGCCTCGAAATCGGCCCCTTCGATATGCTCTAGCTTGGCGTAGTTGCGCAATTCATCAGACACCTTTGGGACTTGGTGAGATTTCAGGACCGTCAGAATATAAACCTTCGCTTTGCAGGCGCTCGCAATTTCTGCTGCATATTCGACGGCCTTAAGCGAATGGCTGGAACCGTCGACGGCTACCAATAGATTATTGATCATTCAGATGTTCCCTTTGACGCTTGCAAAATTGGCCATGCGCAGTTTTGTTATGGGTGCCGGGCCATGGCTTGGGTTCTCAAAAAACAAACGTAGCAAAGCGGCACTACGCAGTCTAGTGGCGTGAGCATGATGCAGTCAGAGCCCAATAGGATGGGTGGATTGACGGGACAAAAGAAGTTTTGGCGGTATCGACAATGGAGCGATATTTACCTAATTCGGGCCTCTCAATTGACAGCCCCTTGCGCGCGCCGCGTGAAGCGCACTATCTGAATACTATGAATTGTAGGAGAGATGGTTAGATGCATGTCAGCCGAAGATGGGTTGCCGTCACAGGGACAGTCGCGTTGTTGGTCGGGTGTTCTGCGGGAACTGGAACAAGAACCGTTAGCAGCAGTCGGTCTGATCCCAACCTGCGGCCACAGCCCAATTCGGGCTATGACGCATGGGTCGCCGGGTTCCGCAGCCGAGCCCGTCAAAAAGGCGTGTCGCAGGCAACATTGAACGCAGCCTTTCAAAATACAGGATTTCTGCCGGGCGTGGTCTCAAGAGACCGCAAGCAGACCGAATTCTCGCGTTCGCTGGAGGACTACCTCGCGATCGTCGCCTCGTCTGAAAAAGTCACTGCCGGGCGCACAAACTTGCGACAGCGCGCTGCGTTGTTGTCTCAGATCGAAGGCCGCTACGGCGTTCCGGCACATGTAACGACGGCGGTCTGGGGAATGGAAAGCAATTATGGCGCGCGCCGGGGCGATATCCCGGTGATTTCTGCCACCTCGACACTGGCTTATGACGGCCGGAGGGGTGTCTTCTTTGAAAAGCAACTCGTGGCGGCCCTGCGGATTCTCCAGAACGGCGATGTGGCACCCGCTGGGCTGGTGGGCAGTTGGGCCGGTGCTATGGGCCACACGCAGTTCATCCCGACAACCTATCAAGCTTATGCGGTGGATTTCCGGGGCGACGGGCGTCGTGACATCTGGTCTGACGACCCGACCGACGGGTTGGCGTCCGCTGCTGCTTATCTTTCTGCTTCTGGATGGCAGCGCGGCCAACCCTGGGGGCAGGAGGTTCGACTGCCAGCAGAGTTCAATACATCTCTTGCAGGGCGCGGCAAGAAACGCGCCGTCTCGGACTGGTCGGCGCGTGGCGTCAGAACCGTTTCTGGTGGTGTTGTGCCGGATCATGGCCCGGCTGCACTTTTGTTGCCTTCAGGCCCATCCGGACCTGCTTTCCTCGCCTTTCGCAACTTCGACGTCATCCTGCGCTACAACAATTCCGTGAATTACGGGATTGGCGTTGGATACTTGTCGGACCGGATTGCGGGGGGCAGCGCGTTGTCGGCCAGCTTCCCACCAGATCGTTTTGGTCTCACGATCAATGACCGTCGAAGGCTTCAGGAAAAGCTGACGGAAAAAGGCTTTGATACAGGTGGGTCCGACGGGGTCATCGGCCCCAAGACAGAAGACGCGATCCGTGCCTATCAGGCCAGCGTCGGGCTTCCTGTAACCGGAGATCCAACGCGCAAACTTTTGCAAACGCTGCGGTAGGGCACTTTCACTGGATTAGCTGTCAGGTGGCGTCTGGCGAACATTAGGACAACCTGTGCCCTATCACTGCAGCGCATTTTGGATCATGCAACAGGGCGGCGTTTCAAGACAATTTGAAATGCCGCCGCCGATTTTTTATGCCAAACAAAAAGGCCGAAAAGGGGCCGACCGCATGCATGGATGCGATCGCCCCCAAATTGAAACCTGATCAACGACGGGTCTTGCCAGGATTAGGCAAGGTCGAAACGATCAGCATTCATCACTTTGCTCCAGGCCGCGACAAAGTCATTTACAAAGGTCTCTTGCGCATCGTCACATGCGTAAACTTCCGCTAGGGCTCGGAGTTGAGAGTTCGACCCAAAGACGAGGTCGACCCGTGTGCCTGTCCACTTCACCTGACCGCTTTTGCGGTCGCGCCCTTCAAAGACATTTTCGGAGTCAGCATTTGGCTTCCATTCTGTCCCCATGTCGAGCAGGTTTACAAAGAAGTCAGTGGTGAGTGTTTCTGGCCGCGTCGTGAAGATGCCGTGTTGGGACTGATCAACATTGGTTTTCAGAGCACGCATGCCACCAACTAGAACCGTCATCTCCGGCGCGGTCAGGGTCATGAGTTGTGCCCGATCCACCAAAAGTTCCTCTGCTGAAACCGTATACTCACCCTTGAGGTAATTGCAGAATCCATCTGCGATTGGTTCAAGCACACCAAACGACTCCACATCAGTTTGCTCTTGTGATGCGTCGGTACGTCCGGGTTCAAACGGAACAACGACGTCGTGTCCGGCATTCTTCGCAGCTTTCTCGACCGCCGCGCACCCACCAAGGACAATCAGATCAGCCAACGAAACCATCTTCGAGCCAGTTTGCGTACCGTTGAAGTTCGACTGTATCCCCTCAAGGGTCTTGAGAACTCTTGCCAGTTGGGCTGGCTGATTGACCGCCCAATCCTTCTGTGGTGCGAGGCGAACACGTGCCCCGTTTGCCCCGCCACGTTTGTCGGACCCTCGGAATGTCGAGGCCGACGCCCAAGCAGTCGAGACCAGTTCAGAGACAGAAAGTCCGGACGCGAGAATTTGGTCCTTAAGGGCGGCGATGTCCTGCGCGTTGATGAGGTCATGTGCCGCCTCGGGGACAGGATCTTGCCAGAGCAGTTCCTCTTCGGGGACTTCTGCACCGAGATAGCGCGCGAGAGGGCCCATGTCGCGGTGGGTCAGCTTGAACCACGCCCGGGCGAACGCGTCGGCGAACTGATCGGGATTTTCGTGGAAACGTTTCGAAATTGGGCCGTAAATCGGGTCCATCCGAAGCGCGAGGTCTGACGTCAACATAATGGGCGCGTGCCGTTTCGAAGAATCGTGGGCGTCAGGGACGGTGTCCGCCGCCTTTGGATCCGTCGGAATCCACTGCCATGCGCCCGCAGGGCTTTTCACCAAATCCCAATCATAACCGAACAGGATGTCGAAAAACGTATTGTCCCATGTGGTCGGTGTGGAGGTCCAGGCCCCTTCCAATCCACTGGAAATTGTATCTACGCCTTTGCCGCTGCCAAAGCTGTTTGACCAGCCCAAACCTTGCTCTTGGATACTTGCGCCTTCGGGCTCAGCACCAACTTGCGCTGCATCACCCGCGCCATGGGTTTTGCCGAACGTGTGACCGCCAGCAATAAGAGCGACTGTTTCCTCGTCGTTCATCGCCATACGGGCAAAAGTATCCCGAATATCGCGGGCTGAGGCAAGCGCACTAGGTTCGCCATTTGGTCCTTCGGGGTTCACATAGATCAGACCCATCTGCACAGCGGCGAGCGGATTTTCGAGCGCCCGGTCGCCAGAGTAGCGTTTGTCGTCAAGCCAGATGTCTTCGCCGCCCCAATAGATATCTTCCTCGGGCTCCCAGATGTCTTCGCGACCGCCGGCAAAGCCGAACGTCTTGAATCCCATCGATTCAAGGGCGCAGTTACCAGCCAGAATCATGAGATCGGCCCACGAAATCTTGTTGCCGTACTTTTGTTTGACCGGCCAAAGCAATCTTCGCGCTTTGTCGAGGTTTACGTTGTCGGGCCAGCTGTTGAGCGGTGCAAAGCGTTGTGAACCAGACGAAGCGCCGCCACGGCCGTCTGCCGTGCGGTAGGTCCCGGCGCTGTGCCACGCCATCCGGATAAAGAACGGTCCATAGTGGCCATAATCCGCAGGCCACCAATCTTGCGAGTCAGCCATCAGCGCAACGATGTCGTCTTTGAGGGCGGTCAGATCAAGTTTTTTGAATTCTTCGGCGTAGTTGAAGGACGCGCCCATTGGGTCGCACATGGAAGAGTTTTGGTGAAGAATCTTGAGGTTCAACTGGTTCGGCCACCAGTCCCGGTTCGATCTGACCCCAAAAGTTGTATGCATTACAGGGCACTTGCCTGTGCTTGCGATATCATTTCCGTCCATGTTTCTCTCCGATCATGGCTGCATTGACTGAATAGGTCTGTGGATAAAGCCCCGGACCACTCAAAATGTGAATCGGTCTCATCATCCCGGTCTTTTTAGCAAACTCAGGCAATTTAATTAAGTTGAATCTTTTGATCGCTGCAATAACCTCAGCTTATGATAAACATCTCACTCAAACAGCTTCGTTATTTTGAATCCTTGGCCCGGCATTGCCACTTTGGACGCGCAGCAGCGGCTTGTGCGATCTCTCAACCAGCCTTGTCGGTACAGATCAAAGAACTGGAACAAGAGCTTGAGACAGTACTGTTCGAACGAGGTGCGCGGCTGGTCCGACTAACTATTTTTGGAGAAGAGTTTGCGGTGCGGGTCCGAGATATCCTGCGCGCGATCGATGAACTGGGAGATCTTGCACGTGCCTCGCAGGGGCAACTGGTTGGCCGACTGCGTATCGGCATAATTCCAACGATCGCGCCTTATCTGCTGCCCAGCATCATCGGGCATCTTTCTCAATCGCACATAGGGCTCGACATTCACGTGCGTGAGACGTTGACACAGAAGCTTATTCAGGAACTGGCAGAAGGTCGGATCGATACTGCGATTGTTGCATTGCCCGTGTCGGAACCTTCATTGACCGAAGTCGCCCTGTTTACCGAGAATTTCGTACTGGCCCGCCCGCGTGGAGATGAAGGGAAATCGGCGCCGGATCGCGAGGATTTGCAAGAAATGCGGCTGCTATTGCTGGAAGAGGGCCATTGTTTTCGTGATCAGGCCCTGTCGTTCTGTAATATTCATTCAGCAATACAACGCGACGGGCTCGATGCGAGCTCTCTATCGACCCTTGTTCAGATGGTGAGTGCAGGCATCGGAGTCACGTTGTTACCCGAGATGGCCTTGGAGGTTGAGACGCGCGCGGCGCCCGTGACTGTCACGCGCTTCAAAGATCCTCAACCGTCGCGAACAATTGGCATGATATGGCGCAAGACAAGTCCTTTGGCCAAGGATCTCCTACACATTTCAGAGGTGGTTTGCAGGGCAAAGCGTGACATGTCTCTTCAATTGAGCGGGTATCGGTAATTCTGGACGCAGATTGGCGTGGCTCAAAAAGAGGCGTGTGCATGTCGCCTAGGAAGCTTTTAGACCGCGCTTACGGCGAGGTTTGTTCAGCTCAAAGATACCGATTGGCCCGACAACCCAATGTTGATGGTCAGACTGCCCTCATTGATCATCCACTTGCGCAAGGTAAAGCTTCGCGCACCTGAGCGATGCATCGGGTCATTCTCGGCTATCTCTTGCGCCCTCTCAAAGGAAGAGGCGCGATAAATGATGAGCCCCATGCCGTGCATCTGGGTGCCGGTTTCATCCGACATTGGTCCGGCAAGTACCAAAGTGCCTTCTGCCTCTAGCCTGCTTTGATATTCAAGGTGGTCTGGCAGGTTGGCCCTGAGGTCCTCTGGGGTTTTGGCCGGGGTTGAGTGAACCACATAAAGTTCAAACGCAAGCGAGCCGCGCGCCTTTGCTTCCGACTTGTAAGTGTCCCATGCTGGCATCGACGTTTCTCCTGTTTATAATATCGATTTTATTTGACTTAATGTACTATTATCGGCAAACTTAATCCAAATCAACATGGAGATCGCCATGCGTTTCATCGTTGGACATGTCGCGGATACGCAGGCAGTCTATCTAGTCAAAGGCGATGAAGCCTATGATTTAACCGCGAAAATACCGGGTGTCGGAACGGACATGTCGGCACTTGTTGCCGATCCGAGTCTGATGGAATCAATTGAAGTCATCGCAGATCTGGGGACAGCCATACCGGTAAGCGAAATTACCCCCGCGCTGCCGATTGCCAAACCCGGCACAATTATTTGTCTCGGCCTCAACTATGTAGAACATATCAAAGAAGGCGGTTATGACATCCCGGACTACCCCGCTTTGTTCATGCGCGGTGCCAACTCTATCATGGCCGCAGGCGCGCCGTTAATACGGCCCACGTGCTCCGAAAAGCTCGATTATGAAGCAGAATTAATGCTTATCATTGGCAAACGCGGACGGCATATCTCTGAAGCTGATGCGCTGGATCATGTCTTTGGGTATACGGTTTTCAACGATGGCTCTGTGCGTGATTACCAGCGCAAGACCCACCAATGGACACCGGGCAAAAACTTTGACAGCACTGGGGCGATAGGCCCATTTGTGGTGACCCCTGATGAATTGCCAGAGGGCGCCAAAGGTCTCAAGATTGAAAGCCGTGTGGGAGATGAAATCCTGCAAAGCTCGAACACTGCAAATATGATCTGGTCGGCGGCGCAGTCAATTGCAACGATCTCCGAATATACAACACTGGAAGCGGGAGATCTGATCGCACTGGGAACACCACCCGGCGTCGGACATGCTAAAAAGCCTCCTCGCTGGCTCAAGCCGGGTGAAGTGATTGATATCGAAATTGAGCGGATCGGCATCTGCTCCAGCCCGGTCGTGGACGAGGCTGACCTGTTCCGACAGCAGGCTGCTGTATGACAGATGCGTTAAGGGATCAGGCCCAGAACGCCGTTCGTGACCTGCGAAAACGGAAGCAGCGGTTGGATGACGCCGCAATAGATCTGATATTGCGCGATGCGCGCTCTCATTACGCCTGGACTGACAAGCCGGTGTCAGAAGAGATGCTGCACACAATTTACGACATCACTATCAATGGTCCTACCAGTATGAACACCTGCCCGGCCCGATTTGTCTTTGTGCGCAGCCCGGAGGGCAAGGCACGGCTTGCCAAAGCGCTGAAACCGGCAAATGTCGGCAAAATGATGGGGGCTCCGGTGACGGCGATCATCGCGTGGGACACTGAGTTTTGGCAGCAGCTCGACTTTCTGTTCCCGCATGACGATCGGAAACCTCTTTTCAGGAATAATCCCGCCTACTGCAACGATACCGCCTATCGCAATTCTACATTGCAGGGTGGGTATTTCATGATCGCTGCCCGCGCCATGGGGCTTGATGTGGGGGCGATGTCGGGATTCTCCAACGCCATCGTGGACGAAGAATTCTTTTCCGAGAACAGCTGGAAGTCGAATTTTCTGTGCAACATCGGCTATGCTGACGAGACAGCGCTGTTCCAGAAGCTGCCGCGCTTTGAATTTGATGACATTTGCAAGGTTTTGTGAGGCAGCATGGCAATGAAGATGAAAACAACGGTGACGCTGAAAGCTGAAGCAGATTGCCCGAGCCATGCGCTGGCCGAGATAAGAGTTCGCGACCTAAGTTTTGCCATTGATGAACCTTCGGAGCGCGGTGGCACAAACTTGGGTCCGACGCCGACCGACACAGGACTGGCGGCATTGGTCGGATGTACCAACGTGATCGGCCACAAATGTGCAAAGATGCTGGGCGTTGATATCGGCCAACTGAAAATTTCGGCAAAATGCGCCTTTGATCGACGCGGCGTGACTCTGGAAGAAGAAATCGAGGTGCCGTTTCAGTCGATCGATCTTGTTGTGCGCAGCAATGGCAGTGTGACAGAGGCCGAGCTTGTCAAAGTTGGCAAGGAAGTTGCAAAATTCTGTCCCTTGTCCAAACTCTTCGAAAACAGCGGCACCATACTGAACGTGATCTGGGAGAAGGTGTGACAGGCACCAAACAAACAAGGACCTAACGGGAGGACATTATGAAACACTGGACAAAACGAATGGCGCTCGGCGTCGCTCTGGCGGCAATGACAGCCATCCCTTCATACGCCGCTGAGACCATAAAGGCGGTTGTTATTGACGGCTATCCTGCGCGTGCGCTTTGGGTCAAGGAGTTCACTAGTTTCTTTATCCCTGAAGTCGACAAACGCCTTGCTGTTAACGGCAACTACGTCATGGAATGGCAAGAAAGCTACGGGGGCTCGATTGTAAAACCCAAAGGTGTCTTGGAAGGCATCAAACTTGGTCTCGGCGACATTGGCATTGTCACTACAATTTTTCACTCTTCGAAACTGCCAAGTCAGGCGATTTCAGCCGTAACACCGTTTGTGGCCCCTGATGCCCGCGCAGTGGCAAAGGCGGTGGACGAGATCGCCAAAGAATACCCGGCGATGCAAAACGAATTTGCGAAGCAGAATCAAGTTTACCTGGCAACGGGCGTCGTACTCGACACCTATCAGGTGTTCAGCAAGACCCCGATCAACGGTTTGTCTGATCTTGAGGGCAGCAAAGTTGCCGGCGCCGGTATGAATCTTCGCTATCTTGAAGGCATCAAAGATGCGGCGGGTGTTCGCGGCGGGCTGACCGATTTCTACAATATGCTGCAGACTGGATTAGTGGATCAGGCCATGTTGTGGCCCGAGGCCGCCAAAACCTTCAAGATCGCAGAAGTAGCCCCCTACATGCTGAAAGCTGACTTGGGCGCTGTGAACTCCAAAACAATCACGGTCAACAAGGATTATTGGGACGGCCTGCCTGACGAAGTGAAAGGCGTGTTGAAAGACGTCGCCTTGGCATACCGCGACCACGTTGCCAATATCGCCATGGACCGCGCTGCTGCAAGCCGCGAGGCATATGTTGCCGCCGGCGGCACGATTGTTGAAATGACTGCAGCCGACCGAGCAACTTGGGCTGACGCCATTCCGGACATCGCAACTGATTGGGCCCAGGGGCTGGACAGCAAAGGCGAAGCTGGAACAGATATGTTGAATGCCTACCTCGGCAAACTGGAGGCCGCTGGATACACCGGTGTGCGCGACTGGTCAGCAGGTCTGAGCAACTGATCGTGACTGCGTCCAGAAAATGGGGGCTTTGTGATGACATCTGTCCTTCATAGTCTGGTCGCGGGCGTCACTCGCGTGACACGTTATGTAGCAACATCCGCAAATATCGCGGGCACGCTTGTCGTGCTCGCCCTCGTCGGTGTTGTGAATTACGATGTAATTGCCCGCGGGGTATTCAACCAACCGTTCCGTGGGGCGGTGGAAGTCGTTCAGTTCTCCATGGTATTGATCGTCTTCCTGCAATTGCCTGACGTGGTTCGCGTCAATCGGCTGACTCAATCCGACGGATTCCTTCTGCTCATCGGTAAACGTTTTCCCCGCCTAACAATAGCAATCCGACGCGCCATCAATCTTTTGTCTACTGTGTTTATGGGGATCGTTGCGGTGGCGATCTTTCCTGAATTCATCGAGATGTGGCACACCAAGGATTATTTTGGTGTACCGGGGGTCTTCACCGCCCCGTGGTGGCCAATCAAATTGGTCATTATGCTCAGTACCGGCTTGTGCGCGGTTCTGTTCTTGCTGAAGGTGCTGCAACCGGCAAAGACCGGTGAATGTGTTCGGCTGCCTGAGTCCGAAGGCAAAACTGAATGACGCCGCTGGAAATTGGACTGCTTTCAGTCGTTGCAATTGTTCTTCTGATCTATCTTGGCGTCTACATCCCCATCGCTCTGGGTGCAGTGTCATTTGTGTCGATCTGGTTGATGCGAGACAATTTCACGCTGGCGATGAACCTGCTGAAGATTGCCATCGGCGACAGCGCGATGGAATACACATTTGCCACCATCCCACTATTCACCTTCATGGGACTGATCGTGTCAAAGGCCGGGCTGGGCAGTGATGTCTATGAGGTGATGAGTACCGGTTTCAGGCGTGTCAAAGGCGGGATCGGCATGGCCACCGTGGGTGCAAATGCGGTATTTGCGGCTGTGACGGGTTCATCAATTGCCTCGGCGTCGGTCTTTTCCAAAGTGTCGGTGCCTCAGATGCTAAGCCATGACTATAACCCCCGGTTTGCAGTAGGGGTTGTTGCCGGATCGTCTGTTCTCGGTATGATTATTCCGCCGTCAGCCATGCTCATCATCTACTCCTTCGTGGCCGAGCAATCGGTTGGCGATATGTTTCTGGCAGGAGTCATCCCGGGTATCTTGCTGGCAATAGCTTATATATCCGCGATCTGGGTGATGGGCCGCCTAACGCCGGGGTTCATTGGCGGCCGGCCGGCTACGGATTACGAGCGTATGCCATGGGGCGAAATTGCGTCAAAAACCCTGCCAATCCTGAGCCTCATCATTGTGGTGCTGGGCGGCATCTATACGGGCTGGCTGACCCCGGTAGAAGCAGGCGCCGCTGGCGCGCTTGTGGCGCTGATCATTGCGGTCCTTCGCCGGTCGATGTCACCGCGTGAATTCTGGGAGGCGTTGCTAGAAACAGGCCATATCACGGCGTTCCTTTTGTTCTTGATCACCGCCGCTTCGATCTACAGTCGGATGCTGGGACTTGCCGGTGTGCCCAATCAACTGGCTGATATTCTGTCGGGTAGCCAAGCGAGCTTTTGGACCATTATGGTGCTTTATGTGCTGTTGATGCTATTTCTGGGTACGCTTCTGGATACCGCATCCATCATCCTGATTGTGGTGCCGCTGTTCCTGCCGCTGGTCGAACCGATGGGAATGAGCCTCGTGTGGTTTGGCATCATCACCGTGATCGGTGCAGAGATTGGACTGTTGACACCGCCTCTCGGAATATCCTGCTTTGTTATCAAAGCCACACTGAATGATGACCGGATCTCTTTAAAGGACGTGTTCATGGGCGCATTGCCTTTTGCCGGGGTAATGCTGGTTGTACTTGTTCTGGTGATTAAATTTCCAATCCTAAGCCTCGCGCTGCTGAACTAGGGAGAAAAACCATGCGAAACGTTACAAAAGACAACATCACCGACGTGTTCATGGGCTATATGGGCGACGACGCTAACCCGCGACTACGCGAAGTTCTGGGCAGTCTGGTTACGCATCTGCACGCCTTTGCCAAAGATACGAACTTGACCCACGCCGAATGGCAGAAGGGTATCGAATTTCTGGAGCGCACAGGCGACCTATCAGATGCAGAGCGGCACGAGTTTGTGCTGCTGTCTGATGTATTGGGATTGTCCTCGCTGGTTGACATGATCAACACCCGCAAAGGCGGCACATCCTCCAGCGTATTGGGGCCGTTCCACATTTCTGGCGCGCCGCCACTGCCAATTGGCGGTGACCTTAAGGGGGCGTTCGAAGGGGAAGTGCTGATTGCCGAAGGCGTTGTTCAGGACATAGAAGGCACACCGATCAAAGGGGCAACTGTTGATATCTGGCAGACCGCGCCGAACGGGTTGTACTCTAGTCAGGACAAGGATCAGGACATGTTTTCGTTCCATGGAATCCAGACAACCGGGCCAGACGGGCGATACGGTTTCACCAGTGTGAAACCTGTAGAGTATACCGTGCCGACAGACGGGCCGGTGGGCGATATTCTGAACGCCACGGGTCGCCATCCCTGGCGGCCTTCCCATCTGCATTTCATTGTCAAGGCTGACGGCTTCCGCTCACTCGTGACCGAGGTTTTTCCTGACGATGACCCCTATCTGGATCAGGATACCGTATTCGGGGTACGTGACGATCTGGTAATGGCCTACCAAAAAATGCCGGCTGGCAGCTTTCCGGACGGTTTTGCTTTGTCGGACAGCGTTGATGGCCCTTACCTGCGGGTCAATTTTGACCTGACGCTGGTCCATGATGACTAGGCCTCAGCCGAGCTCAGCCTCACCAAGCAATCCAACCAAAAACGCTCCAGTTTTCCGATAGTGGTTCAGAAGTTGCTCTGACGCCAGATCGGCATCTCCGGAAATCGCCGCGTTCATGATGCCCTCATGTTCCATTGACACATCACGCCGTTTGTAATTCAGCGCGCTTCCCGCGAGATAGCGATAGCGGATATTCAAATCATAAAGCTGAGAGCAAAACTTCAGCAGGATCGGCGCGTCGCAGCTTACCAACAGAGCCATGTGGAAAGCCTTGTGCAAATCCTCGAACGCCGCGTCGCCGTTTTTGTGCGCTCTTACCATGCGGTGATGGCTCAACACGACGCTTTCTTCCCACTCTAGGGTTTGTCCGGCAATGCTTTGTCGCAATGCCATGTCCTCTAACTCGCAGCGCAGTGCAAGTATTTCCTCGAAGTTGCTTCGGCTAGTAGGTGAGGCACGAAACCCGCGCTGATCGATCCGCTCGACAAGGTTGTCCGACGTCAGCAGGCTCAAGGCTTCACGTATCGGAGAGGCCCCGGTGTTTAGCTTTTTCCGCAGCCCCTCAATCTTGAGTTTTTCACCCGGCAACAGTTCTCCGACTACGATCATTCGTCGCAAAGCCAGATAAGTTCGATGCGTCGCCGACGTTTCTGGCACTGGCTGGAAAGGGCTTGGGTTCATCTGCCAACAATATCTATTTCTTATGATAAATCAACTGGTTCCGATGAATTTTGGGGTGCGAAGTGTGATTTCTGGATACACCCGCGCGGCGAGTCAGAAGACGTGGGCCGAAACCGCCCTGCGCTACGTCACGCAGAACAAACACCGGAGAAATAAGTCCCACCTTCGCAGGTAATTGCAGCCGGTGCGTCAAAATCAACGCCTCAGCAACTGAAGACAAAAGGGGGAGAATACTTGGTGATGCCTCAAGTCAACGTTAGGTTGTCTGAACCTATAGGGTGTGAACTCACGCTGAAGCGCAATTTCTGTGATGCCAGTTTATCTAAGTGAAGTCTCTTCAGCGGGCGTTCTTACGCCTACTACCTTCTTTGATGCAGACATTGTCAGCGGTTTTTATCGACATACCTCTCGGGGCATCTGTGGCCCGATCCCAGAGGACTTCATTCGGCCGGTAAAGCTGGCATGTCACAATGCCTTGAGATGTGGATACCTGAACCGGTGTGCTTTCGTAATCAGCAAGATTAATACAGCCGGTGCAAATGGTTGCAGCCGCAAGTGAAGCGACAAGTTTGAATGTGTGCTTTGACTTATGGTTTTCCATGAGGGCTTCCTCAACTCCAGAGTACTTGGTCATAGAAGAAACGATTTAACACTCGACTAAAAGGGAGAACTTTGGTGTTTGAGCTGCTGCCCGTTGCGCGGACGTCGAAATAAGGTGTTTATGAGATTGGAGAATAGCGAAACCGAGAAGAATTTACAGCCACGAGTTTAAGCGCACGCCAGACTCATCTTGTGAACCAGGTACATCTTGAAGCGTTTCGCGTTTGAGCTGAAACGCTTTCGACCCACAAAAGCGCCCGTGCGGCACTGGCGTTGCGAACGCTTGGTTTCTGGTTCCTGTTCTTGCCGCCTTACGCCCCCGACCTCAACCCGATCGAAATCGCCTTCTCAAAACTCAATGTCCATCTGCGAAGGATTTCCGGAACGATCAATCCCCTGCGCAAGGTCATATGCAGTGCTGGCCTGCGCCACCGGAAAGGACTGGGACATGGCGGCCAAGGGAGTTACGAGAACTTGAAAGGCACTCTTGGCCAAATCTAGGCTGTCTCCTTTCCTAGCAGTTGATAACAACTGCACTATGGCGCATTCGACGCTGGTGGAGCAGGAGCCATCCACCTTATCCGCAAGGGGCCGTTTTTGACCAATGCTGTACCATGCACATTCCGACATTAAGGGCGGTTAACCGTTCGTTTGGCGCGCAGGTGCTCAAGCAATTCCTGCTTCAGAACGCCGCGCGCCTGAATATAAAGGCTGCGATAGATTGTTTCGTGTGACA
>CBDTVL010000082.1:0-14052 GCA_965363755.1 uncultured Sulfitobacter sp. | reverse complement strand
ATGTCCGGATCAGGCCGCGAGATAGTCCTGCAATCGCTTGCCCGGTTCATCTACAAACAAGGCCGGCAGCGGTGTTGCATCTTGTATGAGATCGACGCGGAACACGCGAAAATCATTCCGTAATTCGCACCATGCTGTCAAGGTCCAGACCCGGCCCCAATACTCCATATGCAGCGGCCGCAGCGTTCGCCGGGTGAAGCTGCCGTCGATGCTTTGATACTGCACATCCAGTTTTTGACGGGCGGATATGGCGGCGCGCAGGGCTGGCATATGGGCAAAGCCCCGGGCGGCATCGGCAAAGGGATAGACGGCAAACTTCCATGCATCCGCCTCGGCTATGGTCTGGATTGGTAGCACAGCGTCCACTTTGGCAGCCAACGATGTGGCTGCAGCTTTGAGGCCGGGGTCGGCGGCTTCGGCAACAATCGCCATTCCAAGGTTGAGCGCCTCCAGCTCTTCGGTTGTCAGGTTCAGCGGTGGCAAGGTGATTTGGGAGGTGACCATGTACCCAACCCCGCGTTCGCCCTGAACCGGGATGCCTGAGGCTGTCAGCGTGTCCATGTCGCGGTAAATTGTGCGGACCGACACTTCGAGCGCCTCTGCGATGTCCTGCGCGCGGTGTAGGTTTCCATCGCGCAGGATTTGGATGATGTCAAAAAGGCGGTCAGTGCGGCGCATGCGATCTATGGTGCCAGCCGCGCTTGCCTTAGTCCATCTGCATCAGGACAGGCGCATGACGAAGTTCGACCGACTTGGGGTCGATCATTGACATCATGGGCGCAAAATCGGGATGCTGCATGGCAACCTCAGCGGTCGACTTTGCGATGTCCATTGATGTCCACAGAATGTGATCCGTCCATAGTTCGCTGTCGTCTTTCGAGAGCGAGCGGCGTAAGACGGCGCCGGTGTCATTCAGAAACGCGCGGGTCTGGTCCGCCGCCGCAAGAAAGCTCTGGTCGGAGATTCCGGCCTTCAGGCGAAATGTCACAAATTCCGCGACGGTTTGTAAAGTTGCCGAGCCGGGAGCGCCACCTACTGGTGCAAAAGCGGTGATGGGTGCCAGCGTGGTCGGGTGATTGGTGCGCATGTTTGGTCCTTTCAATGACTGCGTGGGCTGGACCTAACAGGTAGCAACTGACATAAACCTGTCAGTTGAGTTTCGAAACATGCGCCGGGGCGCTGAATAACCGCGAATTCTGAGGGGTGCAGGTACTTTGATGCTTTTCCCGGACGTGGTCAGCCCCTAAGACGGATCGCGAATATCAGGCGCGCCCGAAATGTGCCGCGCAAGTGAGATAAGGAGACAAGAGATGTTGAACAATATTGGCCTGCCGGGCCTGTTGCTGATTGCGGTTGTGGTTCTGGTGCTGTTTGGCCGGGGCAAGATCAGTTCGTTGATGGGCGAAGTGGGCAAAGGCATCACGTCGTTCAAAAAGGGTATCAACGAAGGTTCCAAAGAGTTGGAAGAAGAGGCGGCAGATGCGGCCAAAGATGTTACGCCTGAGACCGATAAAGACAAGGTCTAGACGCATATGTTCGATCTGGGTTGGACCGAGCTTCTTGTCATTGGCATTGTTGCGCTAATTGTCGTGGGGCCAAAAGATTTGCCGATGTTGTTTCGCAATGTCGGACGCTTTGTTGGCAAAGCAAAAGGCATGGCACGCGAGTTCTCCAGCGCGATGAATCAGGCGGCGGATGAATCCGGCGTCAAAGATGTGGCCAGCGGCTTGAAGGCTGCGACTAACCCGCTGAATACAGCGATGGACGGCGTCAAAGACGCGGCCAAGTCTTTCAACTTTGATCCTGACAGTGAGACCGGAAAGCTAGCAGCCGAGCGAAAAGCCAAAGCGCAAGAGCTGAAAGATGGTGCCGAAGCGCGCAAAGCAGCCGTGGCTGATGCCAATGCAGCGGCGGCAAAAGGCCCTGACTTTGGCGGTGAGAAAGCCCAGGCGGCTTCCAAGCCCGCCCCTGCCAAGAAAGGGGCGCCAACCAAACCAGCGGCAACAAAAAAACCTGCGACTAAGGCTGCGGCGGCAAAGAAACCTGCCGCCCGCAAGCCTGCTGCTAAAAAAACTGCGCCTAAGGATAAGGCATGAGCAAGACCGACGAAATAGAAGACAGCAGCGCACCGCTGATTGAACATCTGGCGGAGCTGCGCACCCGGCTGATCCACTCTGTCATCGCCTTTATCATCGGCATGATCATCTGTTTCATGGTCTGGAATCCGCTGTTCAATTTTTTAACCCATCCGTTGTGTTCTGCCATGGCCGAGCGGGGACAGATGGATTGCGGGCTGATCCTGATCAAACTGCAAGAGGGATTCTTTGTCGCCATCTCAATTTCGCTGTTGGGCGGCTTTATCCTGTCGTTTCCCTATATCAGCTACCAGATGTGGCGGTTCGTTGCCCCGGGCCTTTATAAACAAGAGAAGAATGCGTTTCTTCCGTTCTTGGTTGCTTCGCCATTGATGTTTTTTCTGGGCGCGAGTTTTGCATTTTTTATTGTCACCCCGCTTGCATTCAATTTCTTCCTCGGTTTCCAACAACCGGGCACAATTGTTGGGGAAGGCGCCGGTGAAAGCGGCATCGCGGCCATCGCGTTTCAGGGTTCTGCTCAGGAATACCTGAGTCTGACGATCAAGTTCATAGTTGCCTTTGGATTGTGCTTCCAATTGCCGGTTCTGCTGACTTTGATGGGCAAGGCTGGTCTGGTCAGTGCTGAGGGCCTTAGGAATGTACGCAAATATGCCGTCGTGGGTATCCTCCTCCTTGCGGCATTGGTGACACCGCCGGACGTGATCACACAGGTGATCCTGTTTGTTGTTGTCTATGGTCTTTACGAGGTTTCGATTTTCCTCGTGAGCCGAGTTGAAACCAAACGCGAGGCCAAGCTGCGCGCCGAAGGCTATTACGACGACGACGACGAAGAGATTGATGGCGCGATGACGGCTGAAGCCGATAAGGATGAAAAGACATGAGCGACCCGCTTGAGCGGATCGCGGCAGCGCTGGAACGGATGTCTCCGGCGCCGCTGAGCGCCCCGGATTTTGCCCATGCCGGGGCGTTTGTCTGGCATGTGGAACCCGACCGGCTCGTCCCAGTGCCAGACGTCTCGCGGGTTGATCTGTCTTTGTTGATCGGGATTGACCGGTCACGCGACACGCTGCGGGCGAATACGGCGCAATTTGCACGGGGTTTGCCGGCAAATAATGCGCTGTTATGGGGCGCGCGCGGTATGGGAAAATCCAGCCTTGTCAAAGCGATCCATGCTAATGTTCAAGCCGAACACCCGGAGCTGAAGATCGTGGAACTTCAGCGCGACGATTTGCCGTCTGTGGGCCGTCTGCTCGCATTGTTGCGGGGTTCAGAACACCGGTTCATCCTGTTTTGCGATGATCTTTCGTTCAGTCACGACGATCAGCACTACAAATCCCTAAAAGCGGTTCTGGATGGTGGCATTGAAGGGCGGCCCGACAATGTCGTGTTCTACGCGACGTCCAACAGGCGGCATCTTATGCCGCGCGACATGATCGAGAATGAACGCGGTTCAGCGATAAATCCGTCTGAAGCGGTGGAGGAGAAAGTGTCGCTTTCAGATCGCTTTGGCCTGTGGTTAGGCTTTCACACCTGCACGCAAGACGAGTATCTTGAGATGATATTGGGGTATTGTCATGCTTATGGCGTTGAACTGGACGCAGTGACGATGCGGGCTGAAGCCATTGAATGGCAAGCAACACGTGGGGCACGGTCAGGCCGGGTGGCGTGGCAGTATTTCACCGATCTGGCCGGGCGTCGTGGCGTTCTGATCGGCTAAGGCGCTCCGTTGGCACTCGCAAGGCATATCGCCTCTTGATCATCCGCCAATTGGCCACTTAATGGCGGACAGAGCAATTTGCATAGGTAAACCCAGCGAGTCAGATCATTAACTCAGCCTATGTCGACCTAGCGAAGATATGGAATAGGGTCGACGCTGTCGAACCCCTTACGCACCTCGAAATGAGCGTAGGCGTCTTTACCTGAACGTAACTTTGCAAGCGTCTGACCACGTTTGACTTTGTCGCCCTTTTTCACAGCAATATCAGTGATGTTGGCATAGACTGTCAGCAAATTGTCGGGATGGCGCACAACAACGATGGGGACTTGGTTCTCGTCAGATGTGATTGCCGCGACGGTCCCGTTTGCCGCCGCTTTGACGGGCGCACCAGCAGAGCCGGAGATGTCGATTCCGTCATTCTTGCCTTTGGAATACTCGCGAATGATGTTGCCTTGGACTGGCATGGCCATGGTAGCTGCGGTTGTTGCGCCGGTGGTTTTCCCTATGTCGACATCGGGTTTTGGCGCAGGGGTCGATGCGGGGGCCAGTTTTTCGGCGGGCAGTGGTTCTGTCGCACTTGGTGGGGTCGGCGTGGGCGAGCCTGCCCCTGGGGCCGGGGTCGCCGCAACCAGTTTAGGCGGGGCTTGTCGCGCCACTGGGATCAGCAGGAACTGGTCTTCGCGCACGGCAAAGTCGCTGCCAAGCCCGTTCCACTCGGCAAGGTTCTGGACCGGCACTTTGTAGAGACGTGCAATGGTATAGGCGGTTTCGCCGCGCTGGACCTGATGGCGAACTGGTTCCTGTGTAGACGTTACTATTGGTGCACTGGACGCCGGCTCTAATGTGGTGGTTCGCACAAGTGGGGACGACGAAGAGTCAATGGCATTGCTGGCCAATGTGGTGATGTCGACGCCTCCGGGTTGAACCGCGCCGGTTGCAGCCGAAGGTTCCGCTACGCGGGTCGGCAGGGCAATGATCTCTCCGGCGCGCAAGGGCACTTCAGGCGAAATACCATTGAAAGATGCGAGTTTCGCCGGATCAGCCCCGACGCGTGTGGCGACATCGTTTAGCGTATCGCCCTGTCGCGCGACAGCGACCTGATAATTCGGATAAGAAATGACACCTCGGTCATCCGGCGCGGGACGCTCCGCTGTGGGGTTTTGCGCCGCGCCAGCAGTGGTAAACCCGTTTTCCGAACTGCGCAGGTCAAAATCCAGCGGCTTGTCGCAGGCGGCGATCAGGGTAAGCAGGCCACATCCAAGCGTGAGGCGCAAAACAAAAGGTCGGGCCGAAACTCCGGGCCGCGCAGGCGGATTTAGGTGGATCATCTCGATATCCTCAGTTGCCCCTTGTTGCTTCAGGGCTTTGGGTTTGCGAACGAATTGCCGCCATCTTAGCGGTCTTTGCCAATTCCCTCAAGCAAAGGAACAAAGCGCACGGTGCGTAATTCGTCATATTCGTATCCGGTTTCGTGCCTTCGTACCCGGATCAGGCTTTGAACAGCGTCTGACTGGCCGACCGGAACCACCATAATGCCGCCAACTTTCAACTGCGCTAGCAGGGGGCCGGGCGGGTCTTCGGCGGCAGCCGTCACAATAATCCGGTCAAACGGAGCCTGATCTGGCAGCCCGTGCGAGCCGTCCGCCGTAAAGGCCGTGATATTTGTGAGATCCAGCGTGTCAAAGATCTCTTGCGCTTCGCGCACCAGACGGCTGTGCCGGTCAACGGTGTAGACCCGCCGTGCCAATTTGCTGAGGATGGCCGCCTGATAGCCGGAGCCAGTGCCGACTTCGAGCACTTTGTCCCGCGACGATATTTGCAATGCCTGGCTCATCAGGCCGACGACAGAGGGCTGGCTGATCGTCTGGCCGCAGGCAATCGGCAGCGGCATATCTTCGTAGGCACGGTCGGTAAATATGCCTCGAATGAACGGCCCACGATCAATTTGTTCCATCGCTGTGAGCACACGTGCATCGGTCACACCTTTGGAGCGCAGGGCAAACAGGAACTGCATCTTACGGGTAGCCTGATCCTCGTGTTCGTCGGTCATTCGAGGACTTTCATGGCATCCAGCGCATCATGGGCTGTCAGGTCTGCGCGCATCGGCGTGACCGAGATATAGCCGTCTAGGTTCACAGCGGCATCTGTGTCAGGCAGAGTGGGGGTCTGCTGATTGCCGCCTTTGATCCAAAGGAAACGCCGACCCGAAGGAGAGCTGTGCGGTTCAGTGCTGAACCGTGTGCCACGGCGGTACCCCTGGGCGACGATTCGGGTGCCTTTGACCGACGTTGCCGGGACCGGTGGAAAATTGACGTTATAAAATAGACGGTAATCGTCGCCCTCGCAGGGGGAATGGGTCAGAATATCACGGATCAGCGCGGTTGCGTGGGCGGCTGCAGCCTCGAATGGATTTTCCAATGTGTTGTTTTCTGGTCCGTAATACTGCGACAGAGCGATGGCGGGCAGGCCTTGAAGCGCGGCTTCCATCGCCCCACCAATGGTCCCGGAATATAGTGTGTTTTCAGCCGAATTGTTGCCCCGATTAACGCCGGACAGCACCAGATCGGGGGGGGCGTCCGACATCACATCATGCAGCCCTGCCAGAACACAATCAGCCGGTGATCCTTCGGCTGCAAATCGGCGGGGTGCCAGTTCTGCAATCATCATCGGGTGGGTGTAAGAAATGCAATGTCCGACTCCGGATTGTTCAAATGCCGGGGCGACGGTCCAGACCTCGCCAGAAGGCCCGGCCAGATCGCTCGCAATCGCATGCAGGATTTTCAGGCCCGGTGCGTTGATACCATCGTCGTTTGTTATGAGAATACGCATGAGTAAGCCTGTGTTGCCCGTGAAAGATTCAATAGGCGAGCCGAACGAAAGCGGCAAGCGATGTGAGCAAAAAGACCCCAGCTTTGACTTTTTGACCGTGCGGGTGGCGCTAATGCCTCAGCCAGCCCAAAGTGTGGTGAACTGCGGCTTGGGAAAAGTCAGGTGATCCGCGGGACCAACCGGGCCGCTTCGCTTGGCGGTGGGCTGAGTTTGGCGCGGTCTTCGCCGGGATGAAAGCGGGCGCGGGTGGCGGTCGGCATTGGGGCGGGTGTTTCTATCAGCACGCGTGGTCCGATTTTCAGCGTTTCCGCCTGCCAACTGCGGGCCAAAGCGATCTGTGCCGCCTTGCTGGCGCCGTATGCCCCGAAGAATTTGCCGCCCTGCGCATTTGGATCATCCAGAAAAAGCGCGGTTCCTGTGTCGCCTATCAGCGGTGCTATATAGGGAATAAGTGTGCCAGTAGCCGTCACGTTGACGGCGATTGATTTGGCCCAATCCTTAGCGTCGAGATGCGCGGCAAGAGTAAGTGGTGCGGCGTGGATTGCGGTATGCGCCCAGAGGTCAAGATGCCCCCAGCGGTCATGAATGCCACGACAGAGCGTTGCCATCGCATCTGCATTGGTGATGTCCATCGGGGCCAGAGTGGCGCTGCCGCCTTTGGCCTGTATCCGGTCATCCAGCTCTTCAAGCCCGCCGGTGGTGCGGGCGACAGCAACAATATGGTGGGTCTCACACAGCGCTTCGGCCAGTGCCGCGCCAAGCCCTCGGGACGCGCCGGTAATCAGAGCCAGTTTTGTCATCGGCTCAGACGGTGGCATAAGCCAGACGGGCCGTGCGGAACGACACCAGCTTGCGCTGTTGTTCATCCCACAGGTGCAATTTAGCGCTTTTCAGGCTTTCGCGAATGGTCAGGCGTTGCGATTCAACCAGTTCTGCGTGATCGCGCAGTACTTCGGTCAGGCGGTAGAACGGGATACGGCTGTATAGGTGGTGCACATGATGTACGCCGATATTTCCACTAAACCATTGCAGGACCTTCGGCAAAACGTAATACGAACTACCGTGCAGGGCTGCCTCGTGTAATTGCCAGTCAGGGTCGTGATCCCAGTGGGTTTCTTCAAACTGGTGCTGGACGTAGAACAGCCACATGCCCGACGTCGCCGCGACAAGCACCGTTGGCACAAAAATCACCAGCAGGGGCATGAGTCCGCCAAAAAAGACGATCAGGCCCAGAACTACAGCTATTGCGATGTTTGATCCCATTGCGCTAACCCAGTAAGTCCATTTGTCCATAAGGCCGTAGGGAATCCGGTTCTGGATCATGAACAGAAAGGCCGGACCGAGACCAAATAAGACAACCGGGTTTCGGTACACCCGATACCCAAGTCTGCTAAACCAGTTGCTGGCGCGATATTCGGCCACCGTCAAAGTATGGACATCTCCAAAACCGCGATGCGACAGGTTTCCGGCAGCGGAATGGTGCAGCGAATGCGTTCTCCGCCAGACATCGTAAGGCGTAAGAGTCAGAATGCCGAGCGCGCGACCGGTCCAGTCGCTGAGGTGCCGGTTTTTGAAAAACCCGCCATGCCCGCAATCATGCTGGATGATAAAGATGCGGACCAGAAAGCCGCCGTTCAGCAGGGCAATCCCCAAAGCGGCAACAACAGAATATTGCAGCATCCACCACGCAAACGCCCAAAGAGCGAGGAATGGCAACAAGCTCACGCCGAGTTCAAATGCGGATCTTGCCGGATTGGGATCGCGGTATTGGGCGAGTATTTTCACCCACTCACGAGCGGTTTTTGGCGCGGTCTCGTCTGTGTCGACGATTTGGGTCATGTCGTTCATAAGTGTCCTGCCTGATGCGGGGCTTTGTTGTTGTATTTGATCTTACCCAGCTGGGTTTACTTAGACGTTATTCTGCGGCTGGTTTCAACTCGAACCCTTTGTTTATCATATCTGCGGGTTTCACGGGGTATTCGCCGGTAAAGCAGGCGTCGCAATATTGCGGATGTTTCGGATCACGCCCCTTGGATTGACCGACCGCACGATAAAGCCCGTCAAGGGAGATGAATTTCAGGCTGTCCACGGCGAGGTGTTCGCACATCTCGTCCTCGGTCATCGTGGCGGCCAGTAGTTTCTCGCGCTGCGGGGTATCCACACCGTAAAAGCAGGGCCATGCTGTGGGGGGCGATGCGATGCGAAAATGCACCTCTTTCGCGCCAGCATCGAGGATCATTTCCTTGATCTTGCGCGATGTGGTGCCGCGCACAACAGAATCATCCACCAGAATGACCCGTTTACCTTTGATCAGCGCCCGGTTCACATTGAGTTTCAGCCGCACGCCCATATTCCGAATTTGCTCTGTCGGTTCAATGAACGTCCGGCCCATATACTGGTTACGAATAATACCCATCGCGTAGGGTATGCCGCTGTGCAGAGAATACCCGATCGCCGCAGGGGTTCCAGAATCTGGCACCGGACATACCATATCAGCATCGACCGGGCTTTCTTTTGCCAGTTCGCGGCCAATCGCCTCGCGGGTCTCATAGACGGAACGACCGCCCAGAATGGAATCAGGGCGGCTGAAATACACATGCTCAAAGATACAAAACCGTGATTTCTGAGGCCGAAACGGAAAATGGCTTTCGACACCATTTCCGTCCGTGGCTACAACCATTTCTCCCGGCTCGATCTCGCGGATGAATTCGGCGCCAATAATATCCAGAGCGCAGGTTTCTGAACTTAGAACCCATCCGTCGCCGAGTTTGCCCAGCACCAACGGTCGCACACCCAGCGGATCACGCACACCAATCAGCTTGGTGCGGGTCATGGCGACGACAGAAAACGCACCTTCGACCCGGCGCAGCGCGTCTTCCATGCGTTCGGGGATGTTACGCTGCAGCGACCGCGCCATCAGATGAATGATGCATTCGCTGTCGGAGGAGCTCTGAAAAATCGACCCACGCTCGATCAGTTCGCGACGCAACAAATCAGCGTTGGTGATGTTTCCGTTGTGGGCGATCGCCGCGCCGCCCATGGCAAATTCGCCAAAGAAAGGCTGCACGTCGCGGATCGCGGTGGGACCTTTCGAACCTGCGGTTGAGTAGCGGACATGCCCAATGCCGATGGGACCGGGCAAGGTCTGCATCAGTGTTTGTGAGGTGAAACTGTCGCGGACATAGCCAAAGCGCCGTGCCGAATTGAAACCCTGTTCATTGTCGTGAACAACAATGCCACCAGCTTCTTGACCACGATGTTGCAGAGCGTGCAGGCCGAGGGCCACAAAATTGGCTGCATCTTTAACGCCAACGACCCCGAAAATCCCGCATTCTTCGCGTAATTTATCATCGTCCAGAGGGTCAGGCTGAAACGGATGGGCGGGCAGTTGGGCGTCTGACAAGAGGGGCAGCTCCGAATCCGGCAGGATGTTTGTGTGTGTCTTACTGTCTTGTACGTCTCATGTCACGAAACGATCATAAAAAGAACCGTGTTGTGATGTGACGGCACGGGGCTGCGCGCAGATTGCTGGCGGCACGCAGCCCCGGTGGGGTCTGGATCACGAGATTCAAGCTGCAGATGCGATGATTGGGGCGGTCAGGTCGGGTGCGACATGTGCGCCGCTCATCAGGGTCAGCAGGGCGCGTGTTTCACCGTAGGCAAGGGTGCGAAAGAACCCGTCAGACGTGCCATCGGTGGCCGGGCACATCAGCAACGAGCCGCTTTGCGCATAGATAATCTCTTCTTTTTCGAAGGTGAGTTCGGTGACCCGGGTTTCCGACTGACCTGTGCAGGGGCGGATGCCGCAAAATCCAGCCAGCGCAGTTACTGGCACCAGTACATCAGGGGCATCATAAAGCCGTTCGCAGGCGGTGCTGGTGATCATGATGCGCTGACCGGCGGTAACACGCAGGCTGTCGCAGTTATCAAATACACCTTCGGGGATGAACCACAGCTGGGTCGAATACCGTGGCAGGGTCCGGATGTTGGCAGTGGCAACTGGGGCCAATCCGCCGTCGAGCGTGTGCACCAGATCACCGGCGCGGATTTTGCCCGCTTGTTGCCAGCCCGAGGAGGTTTCGATCAGTGAATTTGTGGCCAAAGCAGTGATTTGTTCGGCAGCCCGCAAAGGCGGGATTTGCAGCGCCGGGGTCACTTTTGTGATCTCGCTTGTGGCATCAAATGTGGCGAAGTCGGCAGAGTGATTGAGCAACATGATGGTTTCCTTTGGCTGGGGTGAGCATTTATTCTGCCGACCATCAGCCCGCGCAAATCTGCCGTTTTTTTGACATCTTTGCGGCTTAATCAGAGTGCTTTTTCGAAAGCCGGATCAATCTCGGTGCGCGGCGGCAGATTTAGAGCCAAATGAGAACGTTGGGTCATCATTTGTTAACCAAAGGGCTGCCAATTGCAGGCCAAAGCTGACCATGTCCCAAGGCGATTCTATGGCCGTTCCCCGATCAATCAGGGCGATTCTTTGGAAAGATTGCGGCCGGCGCACCCGGATTGAGGCGGTCCAGTCAAGCGTTACTCAGCCTGACCGCATTTGCCGATCAACTCATCATATTGACTGGTGATCCATCCCAGCGCCTGCTCAGGATTGCGGTCCTCGATCTGTTCGCTAACGTTGCCAAAAACCAAGGCCGAGCGGCTGTCGTCCACCATAGGGTAGGTTTGGCCGGTGAATACTGTGCCATAAACAAAAAACGCGATGGCAACGAGCAGGACGCCGCGTGCAACACCGAACAGAAACCCAAGGGCCTGATCCACGCCGCCAATAGCGGATCGCTGAACCGCCGACGAAAATAGTGGTGTAAACAGCGACACCACAATCAGTGCACCAGCAAAGACCGTTGCAAACGCTGCGATGATCGACAATTCGCAATTGCCCCCGATCACATCTTTCAGAACCGGGATTTCGCGCATCAGGGGTTCGACCTGCGGCGCGAATATGAAGGCAAGAAAAGCCGCCCCGATCCAACCCGCAATCGCCATGATCTCGCGCACCAGACCGCGCCCATAGGCCAGCAAGGCCGACAGCACGATAACCACCGCTACAACGCCGTCAATAAGGGTGAAACCTTCCATGCCTGTTCCTTTTTGCTCTTTTGGCGCTACCCCGCGCCGAATATGTCCCCGACAAATCCTGTCAGATCGCTCATTTTCTGTACGTTCAGGCCAGCGGTGCCGCTTGCCTTACCACCACTTGAAGTGATGGCTGACGTGAAACCAAGTTTTTGCGCCTCTTTCAACCTGTTTTCGGTCTGAGAGGCGGGTCGCAGCGCGCCTGACAGGCTGATTTCTCCAAAAACGACGGTTTCTGCGGGTAATGCCACGTCTTCCCGCGCGCTCAGCAGGGCCGCAGCAACAGCCAGATCCGCGGCAGGTTCAGTGATTTTCATGCCGCCCGCGACGTTTAGATAGACATCAAGACCGGCGAAGGGAATGCCACACCGTGCCTCAAGCACGGCGAGGATCATGGCAAGCCGCCCGCTATCCCATCCCACAACTGTGCGGCGCGCCTGCGAATGCGGGGAAGGCGCGACAAGCGCCTGAAGTTCGACAAGCATCGGCCGGGTGCCCTCGATCCCGGCAAACACAACTGAGCCGGGCGAAGATTCGCCGCGCTCGGACAAGAACAGGGCAGAGGGGTTGGTGACTTCGGCCAAACCTTTGCCGGTCATTTCAAACACACCAATCTCGTCGGCGGGTCCGAACCGGTTCTTGACTGCACGCAGAATACGGAACTGATGCCCGCGTTCGCCTTCAAAATAAAGCACAGTATCGACCATATGTTCGACGATACGGGGGCCGGCGATCTGTCCGTCTTTGGTGACGTGACCCACCAGAACCACCGAAACGCCTTTGCGTTTCGCAAAGCTGGTCAACTCATGCGCTGCCGCGCGCACCTGACTGACAGAGCCGGGTGCGCTGTCAACGTGATCCGCCCACATCGTCTGGATCGAGTCGATGACCGCCAATTGCGGACGTTCGGTTTCGAGCGTTGTCAGGATGTCGCGCAGATTTGTTTCCGTGGCCAGTTTGACTGGCGCGCTTTCCAGACCAAGACGTTGCGCACGCATCCGGACCTGAGCGCTGGCCTCTTCCCCTGAAACGTAGATTGTTTTGACGCCAGCGTTTGCGAATTTCGCGGCCGCCTGCAACATTAATGTCGATTTGCCGATCCCCGGATCCCCGCCCACCAGGATCGCTGATGAAGCGACAAGCCCGCCTCCCAGAACCCGGTCGAGTTCACCCATGCCGCTGCGGGTGCGGGGCGGTGGCGCCTCTTGCGTACTCAGATCCGTCAGCGCCATGGCGGCGCCGCGTTTGGCCCCCAGTGACGTGCGTGCAGGGCCAGCCGAAAGAGGAGTATCTTCGACGATGGTGTTCCAGTCGCCGCAGCCTTCACAGCGGCCTGACCATTTGTTTGAGACTGCGCCGCAGGCTGTGCAGGAAAAGGTTTTGGATTTTGCCATGACCGCGTAGTGCCTGACCGTCGCTTTCGCGTCAAACCTGTAATCTATCCGGTCGGGGGCTGTTTGAGGCACTCGGGGCAGGCCGGTCGTGGTCACCTGCGCGGATCGGGATACCATTTTTCAGTGAAATAGCTGATCAACAGCGAACCCAGGATGCAGAACGTAAACAGATAAAGGCCCCAAGCGGTTTCAATTCTTCCGAAACCGATGCCCTTGGACAAGGTAATGTAAAGGGCGATCAGAAACACATCAGCCATCGCCATTTTCCCCATGATGTGTACGGCTGGCAGAACTTTGGGGCTGAGAAGGTCGAAATGGATCAGGGCTAGGCTGACAGTCTTGAGGTAGGGTGCCACAAGCGCAAACAACGTGACCAGCAATGCCAGAAAGACATCCGAAACCCAAAGCGACTGCAGCCCCGTTATTACCGAAATCTCGCTCAGGTCAAACAGAGGCAGCAGCCCGGCACGCAGCAAAGGCGCGAACCATGCGATGGGAAAAAGGATCAAGAGGGCGAGATTGCAGATCTTCAGGGTGCTCATGTGGGCTTAGGTGCCAGCATTCGACCATTGCGTCAAACCGGTTTCGGGTTTTTCGGGACTAAAGAGACCAACAGCGACCGTTACAAAGAACGCCGGTTCACATCGCTATACGAGCGCACCAAAACCCAGGCCGGCAAAGTCGACAGGGCCATCGCCAGAGCAAACACTCCTGGGCTGTCCCCTTGCAGCAGGGGGATGGACACCGCGAACAGGGCAAGTATGGCAAACCCGGTCATACCAAGGTACATCGTGCGATTAGAGCTGCGTGATGTGCGATAGCGATCAAACGCAGTTTTGGCGATAATGCCGGGAAGAACAATCAAAACGGCAATCGAAACAATTAGAACCATGGCATTAGTCATAGGGGTGCCTCATCGTTCAACTGTAAC
>CBDTVL010000081.1:0-14118 GCA_965363755.1 uncultured Sulfitobacter sp. | reverse complement strand
ACACGTTAAAGAGATTAAGCGTAAGACGCGGCGACAGTTTGCTTCTGAAGAGAAGGTCCGGATCGTTTTAGATGGCCTGCGGGGGGAGAGTTCGATCTCCGAGCTTTGGTGCCGTGAGGGGATCGCCGAGAGCTTGTATTACAGTTGGTCCAAAGACTTCATGGAAGCTGGGAAGAAGCAGTTAGCTGGGGATACAACCCGCCAGGCGACGTCCAGCGAAGTCACCGGCTTGAAGCGTGAGACTCGTGATCTGAAAGAAGTTGTCGCAGAGCAGACACTGGAACTGCGCCATTTTATTGCGTTGATCTTCGAAAAGTCAGGTGAACACCCATCGTGTTGTGCCAGCGCCTAATGGCGACGTTAGACCTTTCTCAAACATTGAAATCCCGGGGCAGAGCTGATCACGGCAATTAATCCGGGGCAAACACCAACAGCAGGGCACATTTGGCAGGAGGGGGTTGAGTTATCGACCCTCAAGGTTATCAATTGGAATGCAGATAGCGCCCGATGTGGCACGCAGGCCTAAGCTATTACTTTGAAAGGTATTTACACATGAAGCTATTCCTCAACGGCGGAATCTTGATGGGAATGGCGGCTTCGGCGGCTTTGGCGGACGAGCCGCCGATTGCGCATGATGCCGAATATTACATTCTTGAAGCGCAGCACGCAGAGCAATGGGCGCAGGACAACGCTGCAGTTGATGCGCAACTCGCTGAATTTCGTGAGTCCAACGGAGGCAAACCACCAAACATTCTGTACATTCTGGTTGATGACATCGGTTTTGGTGACATGGGGATTCCAGAGCTGAATGCGGTGCGGGGTATTTCGACCCCGAACATTAATCAGCTGTCTGATGAAGGCCTGCGGATGGCGCGGATGTATACTGAACCATCCTGCACTCCAACACGGGTGGCATTCTCAACCGGACGCCTCCCGGTGCGCATGAGCATGGGTGACACCACAGTTGATATTTCCGGTTTTGGTCTTCCGGCGGCTGAAGTGACGCTGGCGGAAGTGCTGAAGGAAGCGGGTTATAATACAAGCCATGTAGGCAAGTGGCACATGGGTGATATTGCCGAAAGCTGGGCCATGAACCAGGGCTTTGACTATGCCGCGATGCCAATCCACCAGCAGGGCCAGCTGACGATCTTCAACGACGATGCAATTCGTGAACAAGTGTCTGTGGGCATCAGCGATTTCCAAGACGACTATACGCTGGATAGGTTTTTTCGGCCCGATGCATCGGCCATGGTTGCCGGAGTTGAAGGTGTCGCTGGTGGTCCAATCCGCGAAGTTGGGATGGAGCCGGGCGACCGCCTAACCGCTGAGAAATACGATGAGATGAACGACCGGTATCAGCGTCAGACATTGGAACAACTTCGCGATCTGGCAGCCAAAGACGAGCCGTTCTTTTTGCAATACTGGCCGCTTATTCCGTTGGACAACACACGCGCCGGGCGCGATGGCCCTGAATCTCCTAACGGCGGTCTCTATGCAGACAAACTACAGCTGCTCGACAAATGGGTCGGCGACATTATGGCGGAAATGGAAACGCTGGGTATTGCAGACAATACGATTGTTGTTTTGATGGGCGATAATGGCCATTTTACAAAATACTCGCCCCAGTCCGGTTTTACCTCGATGGTGTTTCGGGGTGGCAAAGGCGATACGACCGAAGGCGGCATTCGCGTCGATGCGTTCATCCGTTGGCCCGGCGTAATTGGCGAAGATACAATCGCGAACAACATCATTCACGTGTCAGACCTTTACACCACGTTGGCCCGGTTTGCCGGAGCTGACGATGCAATTCCACGCGATCGGTTGGTCGACGGAGTGGACCAATCTGCTGCCCTGCTCATCAGCGACAAAAAGGGGCGTCGGGACTCGATTATTGTCTATTCGATAGCCAGCCCCAAGGCCATCATTAAGGATCAATTGAAGCTGGAGTTGCCGCCTGCAGGTGCCAGCCCGATCCTGGCCCAGTTCTTTAACGTGTATCGCGACACTCACGAAAAATACCCGGTTTCGACAGAGGTTGGTGCATGGGGAGGCCAAGAGTTTGTGCGCATCCTGGGGCGGCACATGGCCCGGAAGGAAAAATACCCTGATGGCCCTCCAGCATTTGGAACGCCGTACGAGGGCATAGAAAACCTAAGACCTGAATCCAAGGCTGCTGTCGATGTCTTCCTGCTTAAACGAGCCGCTGTCCAAAAGTAGCTCTGGCTGGGTTTACACGCGCCGGGCTGCCTGCCGGGGTTTTTTTACCTACAGCGGGCGCCCGTTATCCGTTTCCATGCCCGCAGATAGGGGTTAGCGGGCTTACTTGGGCGAGAGTGTTCCCGGATCTGTTGCCGCTTTCATTTCGTTGATCAACTGCAGCGCCTCTTCCCGGGTGTTTCGAATGTTTGGTCGAAACGCACCGTTTTCAGCGCGCAGCCGGATGTCGGTTTCAGTCTCTGATCCGGTGGCATATCGAACCGACCCCAAGGAAAACGCTTCATTCAGCTTTTTGCCGCGCGCCGCGTAGCGAACCCAGGCCGGTGATTGAATGCGAGTGCCTTCGTAGTTGACCAGAAAGTACCATTTGCGCCCTGTCGGGCGAATTTTTTCCTCGATGAAATCGTAGACATCATCGACGTCTCTTGAATGCTCAAAGGACATATTCTCGAAATTGGCATACATGATCTGCTCGTCTGGCAGGAAACTGATGCACTGTCTCAGATCGTCACTGTTGAAGCTGGGGTAGTGCACGATCTTCTCGCGGCGTTTTGAGGGCAGGCTGCGTAGACGCTCCAACGCACCGTCGCGGTCATAGAAAAGATTGGGATTAAAAGCTTCTGTTCCAGCATCGCGCTGAATTTGCCGCCGCGTGATTTCAGAAGCATCAAAACGCACGCTTGCCATTGAATGTGCCTCATTGAGTTCTTTGCCGCGCCGCGAAAACGCAAACCACGCCGCGTTGTCGATCCTGGTGTCGCGGTAGTCCACAAGAAAAAACCAAAGCGGTTCACCAGATTGGGCGATCCGTTCTTCGATGTGGTCATAAAATGCATTTACATCGCTGGAGTTTGCCAGCGTCATATTGGCAAAGCTCACTTCCATGATCTGGCTGTTCTCGTGAAAGACAACACGCTGTTCAATCTCCGGCAGAGACAAAGTTGATGACGTCACAAATGGTTCTCCCCTATTGGACGGTTAGACAGTGTCGTGAGGAAAATGCACAATCGGGATGTTGCCTACAATTGCACACAGTGCCGCAGAGCGGCTGGCTTTGGTGAAGAAGGATGCGACATATTGACCGTCAGGATCAAGCGCACTTCAAATATGCCAAACGAGGAATATGTTGGTATGGTGCGGGGTTCTGATGGTGGTAATCGTTTCTCTCCCCAAGGAGGTTCAAATGGTGGTCGGTACTCCGCGCAGTTGCCTGTTCTTGGGACTTAAGCAGGTTGTTGCTACGGTTTGACATTTCCCAGGTGCAGCACCGGACACCTCATTTGAGGCTTGTATTTGAGAACCAGACACGGCCAAAATGCACGCATCCCCGCTTTATTCTAAGACCATCGGTTGCAGATTTAGGGGCATTTGTGCTTTAAAGCCCACCCCCTCTGGTTGAGGCCTTCCGTAAAATAATGCCGCGACACTCTATCCCTGATGTCTGATCGACTTGGCGCTCTCTAGCGCGCAAACTTTGCATAGAGGCGCGTAAGGTACTGCAGTCAGACGCTCCTCAGATATGCTTTCTCCGCACACCTGACAGGTGCCGTAGGTTCCGTCTGCAATGCGACCAAGCGCCTGACGCAGCAAGGCAATTTCTTTCTGTCCGGCGATCCCGATGCTTTCGAGAACCTCGTCATCTTCAAGATCAATCGCTTGTTCCCCAAGATCGCGCGACTTTGGTTGGTCCAACTCCGTCTCGATTTCGTTCAATCGTACACCGAGTTCTTTCAGCCGGTCACGTATTTGAGTTTCAAACATTGCAATCTTTGTCATTTCATCCACCATTCAAGCGCTGAATAGAGTTCAGAGTAGGTCGCTCATTTCTACGCGCCTTGATACATGTCAATCAATGTACTTCGGCTCTGACTATTACACGAGATTGGCAAGGTTAGGAATTGGGTTTGCCCCAAAGCCCTGAACAGCCCTATTCTGTCTTCGGGAGGTGCCGTCATGAAACCGCGTGCCCCGATTGCTCAATTGCCGACCCACGAGGTCTTTAACATGCCGCCGTACATGGGGGATCAGAACCTTTGGGCAGATGATCAGGCCTTGCAAAATTGGACCGCGGTTCAGGGCGCAAGTGCACATGTAGATCACATGGCGCATGCCGGGCAGCTGGCCGGGTTGGACGAGACCTTTGAAAAAGCTGATCAGGCTAATCGCTATGGACCGGAATTGCGCGCCTTTGATCGATACGGAATGCGGATCAACGCGGTAGAGTTTCACCCAGCCTATCACGATCTGATGGACCTCGCGGTGTCCAGCAAAGTTCACAATTTTGCCTGGCACAACGAAGACCACGCAGGTCACGTTGGCCAGTCTGTCCTTACATATATGTTCAGTCAGCCCGAAGGTGGTGTCATGTGCCCGATGGCCATGACCTATTCTGTTGTGCCCACATTGCGCACGACGCCAGAGATCGAGGCCGATTGGATGCCGCGCATCCTGTCTACGCAATACGACCGTCGTGACATCCCTGCGTCTGAAAAAACCGGCGCGTTGGTCGGCATGTTCATGACCGAAAAGCAAGGCGGGTCAGATGTGCGGGCAAATTCGACGGTCGCTGCACCCATGGCGGCGCGAACCGGCAATGTCGCAGAGTATCTGCTGACAGGGCACAAGTTCTTTTGCTCAGCTCCGATGTGTGACGCGTTTTTGGTGCTGGCCAATACCGAAGGTTTGGCCCCTTCCTGCTTTCTTGTACCGCGTTGGCGCCCAGATGGGGTTCGCAATGCTCTGTTTATTCAGCGCATGAAAGACAAGCTGGGCAACCGGTCCAACGCCTCGACCGAGATTGAATTTCAGGACACCTATGGCGTCATGGTTGGCGAAGAGGGGCGTGGCATCCGCACGATCATCGATATGGTAACCGGCAACCGGCTGTATTGTGCCATGTCGTCGGCGGGTATCATGCGGCAGGCTCTGGTTCAGGCGCTGCATCATACGGCACATCGCAGCGCGTTCCAGAAACGGCTGATCCAGCAGCCTCTGATGCAGAACGTGCTGGCTGATATGGCGATTGAGGTTGAAGCGTCTTTGGCGCTGGGACTGCGAGCAGCCCGGGCGATGGATCACGCAGATGAGTCTGGCGAAGGCGCTTTGGCTCGGATCGTAACGGCAATTTCAAAATACTGGAACTGCAAACGCTGCCCCGGCCTCGTTGTCGAAGCGCTCGAATGCCACGGCGGGCCGGGATATGTCGAAGACAGCATCATGCCGCGGCTGTATCGCGAGGCGCCGCTCAATTCGATCTGGGAAGGGTCGGGCAATATCATCGGGCTGGATGTGCTGCGCGCGATCACCCGTGAACCCGAGGCCATGCCGGCTTTTCTGGCTGAGGTTGAAAAAGCCCGTGGCAATGATCGCAACCTTGATCGCGCCATCGACGATTTACGGGCTGAACTGGCCGAGCCGGAGGGTCTTGAGGGTCGGATGCGGGTGATCACAGAGATGATGGCGCTGACATTGCAAGGTGCCTTACTGACGCGACACGGACCTTCAGCGGTGGCTGATGCTTTTTGCACTTCGCGCCTCGGCGCGCGGTATCGCGGCGCCTTCGGTACCTTGCCTAGGGGATGTGATATTGATGCCATCATAGACCGTGCACTGCCCGGATGATCTTTCCCCGACAAGATTCTATTTAACAGAGACCCGGGGTCTTGCTAGCACAGCTCCATTTGGTTGCAGCAGAGCGCCTATCAGATCAACAATCAGGTATTGTTTGCTGCGACTTACGCCTTGGACTTTAATATGACAGCCGTTGTGGTTTTCAAACCCGACGCCTAGATTGCCACAAATCTGGGGAGATACGGGATGGAATTACTAACTGCGACGGCGCTTGGGCTATCGGGTCGATTGGATTCGGGTGAGATCAGCGCCGAAGAATTGATGCGCGCTACGCTGGCCCGGATTGATGCGGTCAATGGCAAGATCAATGCAATTGTAGCACTGCGCGACGCGGAGGAACTGCTTGCCCAGGCCCGCGCCGTGGATGTCGAGATTGCGAATGGGCCACGCAAAAGCGTTCTGCATGGGCTGCCATTGGCAGTGAAGGACCTGCAAGACGTGAAGGGTATCCCATCGACCAGCGGGTCCACCCTGTTTGCCGATCAAATCCCCAAGGCTGACAATCTGCTGCCATCCCGTCTGCGCGCCGCCGGTGCAATATTCATTGGCAAAACCAACGTGCCGGAATTCGGTTTGGGATCCAATTCATTCAATTCGGTCTACGGAACCACGCGCAACCCTTATGCACATGATCGCACCGCTGGGGGATCATCCGGCGGGGCAGGGGCCGCGATTGCCACACGCATGGTTGTGGTGGCCGATGGCTCTGACATGATGGGTTCCCTGCGCAATCCAGCGGCATGGAACAATGTTTATGGGTTTCGCCCAAGTTATGGTCGGGTGCCTGCGCAACCAAAGGGCGACGTGTACCTGCATCAAATCTCGACAGACGGACCGATGGCGCGCTGCCCCAAAGACATCGCCGCCGTGTTAGAAGTGATCGCCGGACCTGATCCGCGCTGTCCGCATGGGATTGTGGCCGAGCCTTTTGTGCCGCATCTGGACGTTGACATAAAAGGGCGCCGCATTGGGTGGCTTGGCGATTGGGGCGGGGCTTTTGCGGTTGAGCCGGGAATTCTGGACCTTGGCCGGGCCGCCGCTGATGTCTTTGCTGAACTCGGCTGCATTGTGGAGGACGTGCAACCGCCCTTTTCAGCTGTGGCGCTGTGGGAAAGCTGGACCACGCTGCGTTCCTTTGCGAACGCTGCCCAGTTTCGACCCCTTTATGAGAACCCCGCCAAGCGCGACCACCTAAAGCCAGAAGCAATCTGGGAGATCGAGACCGGGTTGTCGTTGACGGCCATGCAGGTGCAACGCGCCAGCGAAATCCGCTCGGACTGGTACGCCCATGCGGCAAAGTTGTTTGAGCACTATGACGCAATGATGTCTCCCACATCACAGGTCTGGCCGTTCCCGATTGACTGGCGTCAGCCGGAAATCATCAACAACGTGGTGATGGATACCTATCATCGCTGGATGGAATGCACGATCCCGGTCAGCCTGATTGGACTGCCCAGTTTGAACGTGCCGGTTGGGTTCGGCGATACCGGGCTGCCGATGGGCATGCAGGTGTTTGGTGCGCGAGGCAATGATCTGGGTGTGTTGCAACTGGGGCAGGCCTACCACAGGGCAACGGATTGGCCGAACGCGCGTCCTCCGGGGGCTTGATTTTGGCACGTCAACTGTTTCATCTTGCACAGCAAGGGTGTGCGCGAACGGACACCTGAGGCACGGGGAGACGCATATATGTCTGAGATACCTGAATTGGGGGTTCCCCCTTTGGCGCCCGCAACTGGGCCGATGATCCGCGAGGCGCTGGCGCGCGGCTGGCGTGATGTGTGCAAGGCGCCGCTGTTTGGTCTGTTCTTTGCCGGGTTTTATGTGCTCACAGGGTGGTCGATGGCATGGGTTACGGTGACGACTGGCCACACCTTCTGGCTGATTCTGGCAGTGATGGGATTCCCGTTGATCGGGCCTTTTGCGGCTGTGGGCCTTTATGAGGTCTCGCGCCGGTTAGAGGCAGGGGAACCGCTGAACTGGGGGGATGTGTTTGGCGTGATCCTGCACCAGAGCAAGCGGCAACTGCCCTCGATGTGCGCCATTATCATCGTGGTTTTTATGTTTTGGTTTTTCCTCGGGCACATGATTTTCGCACTTTTCTTAGGTCTGTCCCAGATGACAAATATTTCGTCGTCGCTCGAAGTGTTCACAACGGCAAACGGCATTGTGATGCTCTTGGTGGGGACCGTTGTTGGCGCTTTGTTTGCCTTGCTTCTATTTTCGATTACGATTGTCGCACTGCCGCTATTACTGGATCGCGAAGTCGACTTTGTCACCGCAATGATCAGCAGTTTTCAGGCGGTCTTGCGCAGTCCGCTACCGATGCTGGCCTGGGCGGCATTCATCGCGATAATCACGTTTGCAGCGCTGGTGCCGTGGTTTCTGGGGCTGCTGATCGTTTTGCCGCTGCTGGGGCATACAACCTGGCATTTGTACCGGCTGATGGTGCTGGCGGCGGCCTGATCACTCTTCGCGGCCATAGGCCTTGAGCCGCGCGCGAAGGGTGTCAGCGTCAGGGTGGTTCTGCTCAAGCGCATAGATGTAGGCATGCGTCAGATAAAAGCAGGCGGCATCCAGATCACTGGCCGCGTCGGCAGCGCGCGTATAGAGACCAACCAGCGCCTTATGGTCATCCGCGTCATGGGCGGCCAGCAGACGCTGATCAAGATCGTCCATATCGTTATTCTGCAGCGTGCGCTGTTGGATCGGCCTTGGCGCGATAGGCCTCGACCATTTGGGCCACCCAATCGTGGAAGTTATGCGTCGGACCGTCCATCGCAGGTGAGAATTTTCCGCCATCAAAGCCAGAACCAAGCCGCCCGCGCTGCATGCCTTCGACCACAAACACGTCTTCGGAAAAGACGCCTTTCCAGAGATCAGCATTGTCGACGCGCATGGTCTCGTCAATAACGGGCTCTGCATAGTAGATGTGAACATGTTCAATTGTGCGGTTTTTGCCTACAGGCTCTAGAATGATTACAAAGGCATGATCGCGCTGCGCACCCAAAAGCACATTAGGATAGGCCGCGATATATTCGGCAGCGTCATGCCATTTTTCCCCGACGTCGGGGAAATCGGGAAAAACTTCGCCGGTCTCGGATTTGAGTTGACGATAGACCAAAGTGCCCTGACCTGAGAAACTGCCCGGCGCCTCGATGTTGTAGTGGTCTTCCAATCTGGAGTAACTGTTCAGACCGGGATGAATCCAGGGCAGATGGTACGATTCACAATAGTTTTCGACAGCAAGCTTCCAGTTGCAGTTGATGTCGAACTGAAAGTGGCTTTCCGACCCGCCGTGATAAAGCGGTTTGTCAAAGTCAGCCCAACGTTCAATCAGATCGGCGAACGCGTCTTCAAATGGGGGCGCATCACCGCTGATGTTGATCCAGACCACATCGCGCCAGACGTGGCTGCGAACTTCAATCAGACCGAGCAAAGAGCGGTCGATATCGGCATGGGTGTTCTGGCCCGGACCACCGACGTGAGGTGTGCTAACCAGCTTGCCGTCTGTCGAATAACACCAACTGTGGTACGGGCAGCGAATTGCGCCTTCGATCTTGCGAGGTTCAGCGACCAGAATCATGCCGCGGTGGCGGCATATATTCTGAAATACCCGCACAGTCCCTGATCTGGACCGCACCAGCAGCAACGGCATGCTCAGAAAGTCAATTGGGACAGCGTCGCCGATCTCGGGAACATCAGATGCAACCGCCAGACCCGCCCATTGGCCAGCCAGAACCGCCTGGCTTTCCTCGGCAATAATAGCGTCATCAATGTAATGCGCATTGGGAAGACCGCGTGCCTGATTGATCGGGCGGCGGACAGCGCTCAGGTCGGTTGTGGGTTGGTCCATCTTGGCGTCTCCGGAAACAGGCGCGTCTGCGCGGATCTATACCGGCTTATGGTACTTAAGGCGGAGCAAGCTGCTTGTTCGCGCGCGACTCCGCTTTTCCAAGGGCGACATCATCAATAGATCTAGCGGAACCCCTCATCCAGTTGAAGCAAGCGCCGATGGAAGGGCAGCAGGTCTTCTGCCGTGCAAAACCCAGTGGAGCGTGCGAATTTCAGCGCGGCCGAGGTGTCCTGTCCGATGTGCTCATAAACCATGCGGGCGACGCGCGCATAGGTCACCGACTCGCGCACGGTCCGGGTCACGTACCCAACCCAATAGTTATTTCCATACGAGGAGACACGGCTGAGGTAATTAAAAGAACATGACAGCGAGTCTCTGCCTGAGACAATGACAGCGATGCCGTCATCTTGGTGCATCACAAATCCGCGGAATTCGCGATTGGGCGCATCCGTTGGCTGGCCTTGCTGACGCAGTGCCTCTTTTGGTTCAAATCCGCGAATAAACGTGTTGGAATCTTTCCGGAAGACATAGACGAGGCCAGTAAGCATAACTTGGTCGTTCACAAAACTTCGCCTGGAAAAACGGTAAAAGCCGCTCGGAAACAATTCCTCCGTAACGTCCCGCACGCTGTTGCCAAAAAAATCACCCAGCATCGGGGTGCTGAAGAGATCATTTTTTGTGGTCAGTTTTGACACTGGCTCCAGCAAGACACGCGCATCAACTTCAAAGAAACGGCAAATGCGTGCCAAAACATCGGGTCGCGGAAAACTTTCGCCGGACAGATAACGATTAAACTGTGTCCGGTTGATGCCAAGTTGGCGCGAAAGCTCCGAAATGGAGGGATAAGCTGAGGCAAGCTGGCGTAAATTCGCACCAAACATGTTGCGCAATTCTGATGGAGAAGGTGTGTTTTGTTGCATGGTTAGTTTTTCGAGTGTCCGATTGTATGTTATGTATGCCCAATTCAGGCAATTGCAGCCCAATTTCTTCGATTATAGCACATATGACGCCAAGTAGCGACATATGTGACGCGCCTTCGCACCAGCACATTAGTATTTTGGACACAAAAAGCAAGCATGCGACGCGGAAATTACAATGTTGTTCCGTTCTCGGATCATCAAAACTGTACCAACAACAATATTCGGGATGGAAAATGTTCGGTGTAGTACTTTGGAGCGACACTAACGATCGCAAAGCGGTCATCTGGTGTGAAGACCACGGGGATTTAGCATTCTACGGCTCGGCGCAAGAAGTGCCTTTGCCAGAGTTTGCTTTGGATGCCGGTGATTTGGTTCAGTTTGATCTGAGCGAAGAACAGCATTTGCGTTTTGCGCATAACCCGAGGTTGGTTTCAGAAGGTGTCTGCCCGGACCTGGCCGATGCGCTGGCTCCAAAATCTCCCACCGCCCCCCAGGCACACAGCGCATCGGCCGAAATAATTTTGTTCGAACCTCGCAAGACGCGAAGGCCTCGGGCAATAACTCACTCCGACGTAGTATTGTCTGCAAGCTGATTGAGAGTTCTCCGGCGAACAACTCACTACTGGTCTCGGGTCACCAGGTAGCAGAGTTGTTCGCTGCGCGGGCGATAAGAAAGCAAGGCGCAGCCCACTGTCGGTCTCGGGTCACCAGGCAGGGGGCGTTATGCGCCACGCGGAAGAGCGGCAACACCGGTGCGAGCCACTTCGACTAAGCCGAGTGGGCGCATCAGGTCAGCAAAGGCGTCGATCTTTTCAGGGGCACCAGTGATTTCAAAAACAAAGCTGGTGAGGGTGCTGTCGACGACGCTCGCCCGGAAGATATCCGCCAGCCGCAACGCTTCGACGCGTTTATCGCCACCGCCGGCTACTTTGAACATTGCCAACTCTCGTTCGACTGACGGGCCTTCGACAGTCAAATCGTGGACCTCATGCACCGGTATGATGCGCCCGAGTTGGGCTTTTATCTGTTCGATGACCTGAGGTGTGCCTTTGGTCACGATCGTAATGCGCGACATGTGGCCAGCGTGATCAACCTCTGCCACGGTCAGGCTTTCAATGTTATAGCCACGTCCGGAAAACAGACCAATCACCCGGGCGAGAACCCCAACTTCGTTATCAACGAGGACCGCCAGTGTATGCCTCTCCTCGACATCCGAAAAGGTCGGGCGAAGATTGTATGCTGAATGGCTAGTAGCGCCTTTTTTTATTTTTAGAGCAGACATTTATGTGCCTTTCTTAATGTGTTTGATGCGAACAGGAACGGAGTTTCAAAGAAATCCCGAATTACACCATTACTGCGCCGTCAGCTTTGATAACGCCTTGCGTCTCGGCCTCACCCAGCAGCATTTCATTATGTGCCTTGCCCGACGGTATCATCGGAAAGCAGTTCTCGTGCTTAGCCACCAGGCAATCAAATATCACCGGACCGTCATGGTTGATCATTTCCATAATCGCGTCGTCCAGATCATCCGGGTCCTTGCACAGGATGCCCTTCGCACCAAACGCCTCAGCCAATTTCACAAAATCGGGCAATGCTTCAGACCAGGAATGCGAATAGCGCTCGCCATGCAGCAACTCCTGCCACTGGCGGACCATGCCAAGCCGCTCGTTGTTCAGGATGAATTGCTTGACGGGCAGGCGGTATTGCACCGCTGTGCCCATTTCCTGCATGTTCATCAGCCAGCTGGCTTCGCCTGCAACGTTGATGACCAGCGCATCAGGATGGCCCATCTGTACGCCAATCGAGGCCGGGAAACCGTACCCCATGGTGCCCAGCCCGCCAGATGTCATCCAGCGATTGGGCGCGTCAAAGTTCAGATACTGAGCCGCCCACATCTGGTGCTGACCTACTTCGGTACAAATATAACGATCGTGGTCTTTGGTCAGTGCCTCAAGCCGGGTTAGCGCGTGCTGAGGCCGGATAATCTTGCCGGTTTGTTCAAAAGCCAAACAATCTACCTTGCGCCACTGATTGATCTCAGCCTGCCATTTCGAAATCGCTTCTGCATTGGTTTTGCGTCCACGTGATTTCCAAACCTTCAGGATATCTTCAAGGACGTGGGCCACATCGCCGACAATCGGGATGTCTGCCTTAATCACCTTGTTGATCGACGAAGGATCAATGTCGATATGAGCTTTAGTGGATTTTGGGCTGAACGCATCAAGACGTCCGGTGATTCGGTCGTCAAAGCGCGCGCCGACATTGATCATCAGATCGCAGTCGTGCATGGCAAGATTGGCCTCGTAAAGGCCGTGCATCCCCAGCATGCCCAGCCAGTTCTTGCCGGATGCGGGGTAGGCGCCCAGACCCATGAGGGTCGAGGTGATTGGAATGCTGGTTGCGTCCACCAGTTCACGCAGCAGTTGACTGGCCGCCGGGCCGGAGTTGATAACGCCTCCGCCTGTATAAAACAGGGGTTTTTTTGCCTTTTCGATCATAGCCACCAGTTCGGTGATCTCTTCCATATCGCCTTTGACCTGCGGCTGATAATGGCTGGCCGAAGCTTTAGGGCCGGTATAGTTGCCGATGGCAAATTGAACATCTTTGGGAATATCGACCAGAACCGGTCCGGGACGACCCGAAGTTGCCACATGGAACGCCTCGTGGATCACAGAGGACAATTTGTCGGTTTCTTTGACCAGCCAGTTATGTTTGGTGCAGGGCCGAGTGATGCCAACTGTGTCAGCCTCCTGAAAGGCGTCAGAGCCGATCATGAATGTTGGAACCTGACCGGTCAGAACGATGATCGGGATCGAATCCATCAGCGCATCTGTCATGCCGGTCACCGCGTTGGTTGCACCGGGGCCTGAGGTCACAAGGCAAACGCCGGGTTTTCCGGTCGCGCGTGCATACCCTTCCGCAGCGTGGGCCGCGCCCTGTTCGTGGCGTACCAGAATGTGACGGATGTCATTCTGCTGAAAAATCTCGTCATAAATCGGCAGCACAGCGCCACCGGGATAGCCAAAGACTGTGTCCACGCCCTGGTCCTTGAGGGCTTGAACAACCATTTTTGCTCCGGTCATTTGACGTGTCATTAGCTTGTGCTCCGTTTGATCAGCCGTGTGTTGTGCGCATAAAAAAGCCCCCGATCTGACGGGGGCGCATGGGAACCAATATGGTGTACCGTTACCGGCCCATGCGCTGTGTTCCTACGATGACGACTAGGTGAGTCATATCCAAAGGCTTCCTTACGTGTGGCGCGGACTTTAGGAGCGGTGCGCAGGGGCGTCAACAGGCAATTGACAAGAAAATGTGTCGCAAGGGTGGTTTTTTCTTTCTCATTATTGCGCTAATGGGTTCTTTTTTGGATGAAGTGCAAATTTGGGGGTGAAAAAGAGGCCGATTGTGACCTCAGTGACCTCACGAGTCTTGAGGTCGGCATTGCGCATCCGACGCTGTCGTTTGCCAATGGTTTCGCGTAAGGTTCAGCAATGAACA
>CBDTVL010000080.1:0-14119 GCA_965363755.1 uncultured Sulfitobacter sp. | reverse complement strand
TGGTAGCCCGTAGGGGAGTCGAACCCCTCTTTTCAGGTTGAAAACCTGACGTCCTAACCGATAGACGAACGGGCCACTAAGTGGTGAGCGGTTGATTAGGCAATACTCCGGTCCGGCGCAAGTGGAAATTTCAATCTTGGATCAGTTTTCGACATTTGAGAGATCAGGCTCGGGCCGCGTCTTCCAGGCGGAGTTGAACGGATTGTCGCCCACGCCATGTGTTGATCTCGAGGCGTCCTGCCAAATGGAACCTGGCGCCGCCGTGGCCCTCGAGTGCTGGGCCAACGGCGCTGTCATAGGCGCCGAAGGCAATTGCGTCGATCTTGTTGCCCAGCCCGTCGCTGAAATTGATCTTCAGATGGCTTTCTCCAACCCGTTTGGCAAAACCGATCTGCACATCTGCAAAGACATAACGAGGGCCTGGTGCGCCTGCGCCATAGGGTCCGGCGCGTTCGATCTGTTCAACTAAATCCACATTGGCAGCTGCGGGCATCAATATGCCATCGAGCCGCAGGTCGGCAGGGCCCGCGCTGCCAGCGCCTTGTTTCTCTAACAGCTCCGCGAGCCGGTCCATGGCGGCCTGCAGCAAGTCCTGTTCGACCGTCAGGCCTGCAGCCATCTTATGACCGCCGCCTTTGACGAGCAGGCCTTCACTCGCCAGCCGCTGGATTGACGCCCCCAGATCAACGCCGGACACTGACCGGCCAGAACCTTTGCCAATACCGTTTTCAAGACCGATCACAACCGCGGGTCGGTTGCTGGCCTCTTTCAGCCGAGCCGCAACGATGCCGACGACGCCGGGATGCCAACCCTCTCCGGCAGCCCAGACAAGAGGGCCGTCAAAGCCACGCGCTTCGGCTTGTTCAAGCGCTGCGGTACGCACAGCTGCTTCAATCTCGCGACGCTCGGTGTTGAGCAGGTCCAGACGTTCTGCAAGGGCTGTGGCTTCGTGCACATCCGCAGTGCTGAGAAGGCGCGCACCGAGATCGGCCTGGCCAATGCGCCCCCCTGCATTGACCCGTGGTCCCAGCAGGAACCCAAGGTGATAGGTGCTAGGGGCGGTGTCCATCCGGGCGACGTCTGACAGCGCAACCAGACCGGGACGGGCACGCTGAGCCATCACCTTAAGCCCTTGGACCACCAATGCGCGGTTGGCGCCGATAAGCGGCGCAACATCCGCCACAGTCGCAAGCGCAACAAGATCAAGCAGGGCCATCAGATCAGGCCCCTTTGCACCTGCCTCGCGCAATTGCCGTCCGGCCTCGACAAGCATCAAGAAGACCACAGCGGCGGCACAGAGATACCCAAGGTCGCCGCTTTCATCCTGCCGGTTTGGATTTACAACTGCGACGGCAGGCGGCAGGGTTTCGGCACCCAGATGGTGATCGAGCACAATCACATCCGCGCCTTTGGCTGCAGCGATGGGACCATGAGAAAGAGTGCCGCAGTCGACACACATGATCAGATCATGTTTTGTCGCAAGAGCCGCCATTGCAGCGTCGTTTGGGCCATAGCCTTCGTCGATCCGGTCTGGCACATAAAGCGTCGTGGTTAGACCCATCTGGCGCAACCAGACGATCAGCAAGGCCGCAGAACTGCCGCCGTCCACGTCGTAATCCGCGAAAATCGCAATCCGCTCGCGTTTGGCAACGGCCTGCAGAAACCGGGTTGTTGCGGTCTGCATGTCCTTCAAGCCACGAGGATCCGGCAACAAGTCCCGCAATTGTGGCGTCAGGAATGCCTCGGCGTCCCGGGCTGCAACACCGCGCCGCGCCAGGACCTGACAAAGCGGCGCGGGGAAAGCGGTGGATTGGGCCATTGCATCGGCGGCGCGCTGCACCTCAAGCTCTGGCCCGACCCAGCGCCGTCCCGTAAGTGAGGTCTCTACATCCAAAAACGCCATGCGAAGCCTTGCTCTTGTTGATCAGTAGCGCGCCAATATTGGGGTTGGAAGCGGGTCGACCGTGATCAGTGCAGTGCGGGCGTTCGATATTGAACGCGCCGCACCGATCCGGTTTTTGAACGCATGAGTAGCGTCTCGGTGGTCAACCAACCCACCTCGCGCTTGATCCCGGGCAGCAAAGTCCCACCAGTCACGCCGGTTGCGGCAAAGATGACGTCCTGAGTGACCATTTCATCGCGGCTATAAATGCGGTCAAAATCAGTGATCCCCGCCTTGGTGGCGCGGCCACGTTCGTCATCATTGCGAAACAGAAGCCGACCAAAGATCTGCCCGCCCATACATTTCAGCGCGGCAGCTGCCAACACACCTTCTGGCGCGCCACCAGAGCCCATGTACATGTCGATTCCGGTTATGTCGGCCTCAGCACAATGCATAACACCAGCAACATCTCCGTCAGTGATCAACCGGATGGCCGCCCCGGTCGCCCGCACTTCGGCGATCATTGTCTCGTGCCTTGGCCGTTCGAGAATACACACGGTAATGTCGGCAGTTGTGCATGCTTTTGCTTTAGCGAGCGCCTTGACACGCTCGGCTGGAGACATTTCCAAAGTGATGATATTCTCGGCGTAACCCGGGCCAATCGCGAGCTTGTCCATATAGACGTCAGGGGCGTGCAGCATCGAGCCGCGCGGACCCATCGCAATGACGGTCAGTGCATTTGGCATGTCTTTGGCCGTCAACGTGGTCCCTTCAAGTGGGTCCAGCGCAATGTCGACGCCCGGGCCTCTTCCGGTTCCAACCTCCTCGCCGATATAGAGCATCGGGGCCTCGTCCCGCTCACCTTCGCCGATCACAACAACACCGGCGATATCCAGCAGATTCAGCTGCTCGCGCATCGCATTCACAGCCGCCTGATCCGCAGCTTTTTCATCACCATGGCCGACCAGCTTGGCTGATGCGAGGGCAGCAGCCTCGGATACGCGGGCCAAACCCAGCGACAACATACGATCATGAAACTCAACGGGGACGGTGGTCATGAATGGATCCTAACTTGCGTCTGAAATTTTTGTTTAATGTTGGTTTATCTGTGTGGATGGTGCCGCGGCAGGAGTCAAATGCTCTCAATCCGCAAGGCGACCGGGGCGCTTGCGAGGACATCCGTGTCTGTCATCGCCTCCAGCGCTTCATCAAGGGCACTGCGTGTGGTCTTGTGCGTGACAATCAGGACAGGCGCGGTTTGATCGGAATGACCGTACTGTCGCATCCTGTCGATGGAGACGCCAGCGTCGCCCAGAATGGTTGCTATTTTGGCAAGTGCGCCGGGCTTGTCCAGCAATGACATGCGCAGATAATAAGGCGCCGGCAAGACTGACCGTGCAGGGGTCGATTTACTTAGCTGATGCGCGGGCTGACCAAAAGTTGGCAGGCGCAAACCCCGGGCGATGTCGCAGATATCGGACAGGACGGCGCTTGCGGTTGGGCCGCTTCCGGCGCCCGGCCCACGCAGTACAATCTGGCCAACCTCATCTCCTTCAAGAACCACCATATTGGTGCCTCCATCAAGTTGACCCAATGCCGATGTGTCCGGGACAAGGCAGGGCATCATCCTTTGCTCCAAGCCACGGCCGGTTTTCTGAGAGACCCCTAACAGCTTGATTTTATAACCCATATCTGCAGCCTGACGAATGTCTTCGAGACTGACGCGCTGAATGCCTTCAAGCTCGATCCCGTCAAAATCGACCTGGGTTCCAAACGCAATCGACGACAGAAGCGCCAGCTTGTGCCCGGCGTCAATGCCGCCCACATCAAGATTGGGATCAGCTTCGAGATAGCCCAGTTTGGCGGCTTCCTCAAAAAGCGCATTATAGCCAAGCCCATCTGCTTCCATTCGCGTGAGGATATAGTTGCAGGTACCATTCATCACCCCCATCACGCGCGTGATCTCATTGCCGGCTAACCCTTCGGTCAGCGCCTTGATCACAGGGATACCCCCTGCAACCGCTGCCTCAAAGCGGATGACTCTTCCGTTGGCCTCCGCTTGTTCGGCCAAGGCTTGGCCATGGATCGCCAGTAACGCTTTGTTTGCGGTTACCACGTCTTTGCCGGCAGAAATTGCGGCTTCGGTTGCGTCTTTGGCGGGCCCTTCAGACCCCCCCATCAATTCAACAAAAACGTCCACATCGTCGCGCCGGGCCAGTGCGACGGGGTCGTTTTCCCAAGCGTACCCACTCAACGAGACGCCCCGGTCTTTGTCTTTGTCGCGCGCGCAGACCGCAGTGATCCTGATATTCGCCCCGGTGCGGGCTGACAGCAGTGCTGCCTTTGATCGGATGATTTTCACAACGCCGGTTCCGACTGTTCCCAACCCTGCTATCCCAAGGCGCAATTCTCGTGTCATTCGGGCGTCCTTTTGCTGTGCGTGCTATTGTCTTGGGCGATGTAGCGGGTTCGGCGTGGCCGTGCAACGCAGATACCGAGTCCCGACTGTCAGTGATGTTTTGTTTTTGCTGCTCAAAGAGCGTCGGGGTCGGCCCTCAGCCGGTCGGCTTTCGCGCTCAGCGCGGCGACTCTTGCGTTAAGCTCTTCTTCCGCCTGTTCCGGGTCTGTTTCAGAGTCTGAGGCAAGTGCCAATAGCGACTCAATTGGCACCAATTTGGGTGGTCTGACGTTGCGGCCTGTTTGCGGGCCCGAAGGTCCCAGTTCAGGCAACGGCGTACAACCTGCACCTACAATTACGAGAGGAAAGAGAAGGCACAGACGCATTGCTTGGTCTCCAAGGCTGATTTAGTCATGCCTCATTGGACAAAAACACGCAAGCGGGGCTTTGATTTGAACGTTTGTTCAGATAATAATCATGCCATGGCCCGAACAGCAGGTTCTCATTCCGACATTACTGGTCCGCGGGTACGCGAGGTCGCAATGCGACAGTTTGCGCAGCGTGGGTTTGCCGCTGTATCGATGCGCCAGATCGCGGCAGAAGTTGGTGTACAGGCCGGGGCGCTTTATAACTACACTGCCGACAAACAATCACTTCTGTTTGATCTGATGCGTACACATATGGATCAGCTGCTGGAGGCCAGAGACGGTGTCGAGAAGCTGTCGCCAGTGAAAGCGCTGGAGCAGTTCACGCGGTTTCATATCCGGTTTCACCTTGAACGGGCGGATGCTGTATTCATTTCTTATATGGAACTGCGCAATCTCGAGCCCGAGAATTTTACCGTAATCGAAGTGATGCGCGGCGCCTATGAAGATCAACTGGAAGCGATCTTGCGCCGAGGAGTCGAGGTCGGTGACTTTGACGTTCCCGATACCAAGATTGCAACGTTGGGACTGGTTGCGATGCTGACCGGCGTGAACACGTGGTATCGCATCGGAGGGCGGCTGTCGCTGGATCAGGTCGAAGAGATTTACTGGGACATGATCCGCAAGGCAGTGTCGCGGTAGGGCGGATCTCGACCCGCCCTATATCATGCAATTCAGTGAGCCGGTTTGATGAAGGTTCCGTTGCGCAGCTCTTTCATCGCCTGCATGAGTTCTTCTTGGGTATTCATCACAATCGGTCCGTGCCACGCTACTGGTTCATCGATCGGCGCGCCAGAGATCAGCAGGAATCGAACGCCTTCTTCCCCAGCCTGAACAGTGACCTCTTCACCGGTGCCAAAACGCACCAAAGTTCGGTTGCCGCTCATATCGCGAATGTTGACTTCTTCCCCGGCGACCTCTTTCTCCAAAAGCACACCCGCAGGCTGGCTGGCATCAGCAAAAGCACCTGAGCCTTCAAAGATGTAGGCAAACGCCCGGCGGTAAGTGTCTATTCTAAAGGTCTTTTTAACGCCCGCAGGCACAAAGACATCAAGGTACTGCGGATCTGCGGCAATGCCATCGACCGGTCCGGATTTGCCCCAATAGTCGCCCACAACAACTTTCACGCGGGTGCCGTCATCGTCGATCACTTCTGGAATCTCTTTGCCTTGCACGTCCTGATAGCGCGGGGCGGTCATCTTCATGGCTGAAGGTAGATTTCCCCATAGCTGAAAACCATGCATTTGCCCGGCGTCGTTTCCATGCGGCATTTCCTGATGCAGAATGCCAGATCCTGCAGTCATCCACTGCACGTCTCCTGCGCCCAACGTGCCGGTATTGCCCAGGCTGTCGCCGTGATCAACTGTGCCGGACAGAACATAAGTGATGGTCTCGATGCCGCGATGGGGATGCCATGGAAACCCTTTGATGAAATCTTCCGGACGTTCATTGCGAAAATCATCAAACAACAGGAATGGGTCGAGTTCGGACGGATCCTGAAAGCCAAATGCACGGTGTAGTTTGACACCAGCGCCTTCTATCGCCGGGATAGCTTTGCGGGTTTCCAATGTGGGTCTGAGGGACATGTCAATCTCCTATTCTTACGTTACACCGGAGATAGGGCTGCGCGGGTACATCGGCAATTGGCATCAGGGAACCGACAATGTGCGCAGTCGCGCAGATCGGTCACGCAATGCCTGTTGGACAAAGCAGGATCTGATCGAGGCGAAGAAGGCTAAGAGGGCCAATATGCCTCTTCTTATGTCGATACACCAGCGTACCGTGGAGACCCGTTCTGCAGGATCAAAGTCAGCAAAGAAGCCCCGCCCCGAATGACAGGTATCGTGGCCTGTTGGGACAACCAGAGTGCTCACCATTGATCCCTCAGTTTCATTTTACCCACCAGTCAGATGGTTTCTTGCGCCCGCCACGATTGCGATCCAGCCAAAGTGCGATTTTGCGCCAAGGCGACAGGGCAATCTTCAACCAAAGTCGGTGTCCCCATTTGGAAAAATCGCGATTGAAAGGGCAGACCCGCATACAAATGGCGCAATCGGTCGAGGTTTTGGCCCAGAAGCCAAAACATTTTTCGGCGTCTGATGTCCATTTGCGAACGCCTTTGAGGGCTGAGACGTTTGCGCCGCCAACTTTGGGTGGGCCAAAGGGCAGGGCTTTGACCGGGCAGGCGTCGGCACACTTGCTGCAAATATCACAGAACGCCCGCACGCCGCGAGGATTTGGGCGATCATGCGCCAGCGGCAGGTTCGTAAAGATCTTGGAAAATCGCAGACGGGGTCCAAATTCAGGCGTTATCACAAGCTGGTTGCGGGCATATTCGCCAAGGCCCGCTTTGATCGCATAAGGAATCACAAGGCCGGTGTCATTCATCGAGGCCACAGCCTCGTACCCCAGATTGCGGATATAGGCGGCGACTTGCATGACCACTGCTGCTTCGTGGCTGTATTCGCGCCCAGTGGCCGCACCTGCCAGTGCTGAGGGGTAAGTCGCGACAAGGTCTTTGTCCATCTGGTGCCCTAACACGATCACCGATGTCAGGCCTTGAGGCAGATCGTTTGGGGCTGCGGACAGATCACGGGTGTCGACCCGGGTGTCATATAGCCAACGTTCGTCAAGATCGGTGACGCCGCAGAGATCAGCGCCAAAGAATTTGGCGACGCGTTTGATCTCGCCACTCATCTGTTCTGGATCCTCGACGTCAACCTGTGTCGGGGCGACGGGCGTGTCATAGCTGATCGACGCCTGAAAGCCTTCGCGCCTGCCTTGATCAGCGTGCCGGTCGGTCATCACATCTGAGATCAGCCAAGAAGCATTGCGCAGGGCAAAGTCACGTTGCGTGAACCCGGTGCCGCGGCGCGGTATTGCTGCCATCCGGTAGGAGGCAAAAAAACCATCCGTGTGTTTTGTGCGCACGGTATCGTCCCAGAATGCGCGGGTAAATACGTCGTTGCGTTGGGTGAAGCGTTCGAAGTCCTCGGTCACCTCGATTCCAGCGGCCTCGTCGTCCGGGCGGGTGTCTGGTGTGTTGGAGGGATAAGCCATAACGACACCGTATCCGGATGCCGGTTTGCGTCAATCTGAAAGGTCGCAAACAGAGGCGACGGTGAACAAGGTGCTGGCCAGTTTGTGGCGAAATATAACAGGAGATTCTGATGCGGGTTGGTTTTATTGGACTGGGAAATGTGGGCGGAAAACTGTCCGGCAGTTTGTTGCGCAACGGGGTGGATGTTGTTGTACATGACCTTGATGCGGGATTGGTGGCACAAAAGGTGGCCGCAGGCGCAAGCGACGGCGCAAGCCCCGCGAACATGATGAAAACATGTGACGCTGTGATTACGTGCCTGCCCAGCCCCGCCGCAAGTGACGCCGTAATGACGCTGATGTTGCCCGAAGTTTGTGACGGTAAGATCTGGATGGAGATGTCCACGACAGACGAAGCTGAGGTCAAACAGCTTGGCGCACAGGTCATTGCAAAAGGCGGGGCGGCGGTGGATTGCCCGGTCTCGGGTGGGTGCCACCGTGCAGATACCGGAAACATCAGTATTTTTGCGGGATGCGACCGCCCTACGTTTGAGCGGATCTTGCCGCTGTTGACCACGATGGGGCGGCGCGTTTTGCACACCGGCGGATTGGGCAGCGCAAGTGTCCTGAAAGTTCTGACAAACTATCTTGCAACTGCCAACCTCGTGTCGGTGTCCGAAGCCCTGACCGTGGCCAAAGGCGCGGGGATGGATCTGAATGTGGCCTATGAAGCCATGGCGATCAGTTCCGGTACTTCTTTTGTGCATGAAACAGAAGGTCAGGTAATCCTGAACGGCAGCCGCGACATTTCTTTCACGATGGATCTAGTCGCCAAAGATATCGGATTGTTTCAGGAAGTAGCGGATCGGGCAGGGATTCCATTGGAGTTAAATCCTCTGTTGATCGACATTTTTCAGGATGGGATCAAGCGATTTGGCCCGCGCGAGTTTTCACCAAACATCATCAGACGGTTGGAAGACGCAACCGGTCTGGACGTAACCGCCTCGGGGTTCCCAACTGAAATGGTTGATGACGAACCCGAAGAACCGGGCGCTGAGGTGCTGCCAAAGTTCTGATTACGGCTACCGTCTGCGCCCGATCCACGTTAGAGCGCAGGCGAGCAGACAAAGGAACGGATATGGGAAACGAGGTTTTGGCGACCGTGAAAGCCTCGGTAGTTCGGCGCTGGATTGGCATCGGCACGCTGGGCATATTGGGATTCTTGTTAATCTATGTCGCCTTCGCGCAGCCGCCTGCCTTCACCTGGCAGTTGTTTTTGCTTTGTGTGGGCGCGCTTGCCCTTTGGATGGCAGATAAAATGCGTCGCGCCACCGAACGGGTGATCGAACTGACCGAGACAGAGTTGCGCGACAGCAGTGGCGCGGTACTGGCCCAGATCGGCGATATTGAATCAGTCGACCGCGGGTTTTTTGCATTCAAACCATCCCACGGGTTTCTGATCAAAATGAAAAACCCCGGCACGCGCGCGTGGCTGCCGGGGCTTTGGTGGCGCGTCGGGCGCCGTATTGGGGTAGGGGGCGTCACTCCCGGATCTCAGACCCGCTTTATGTCAGAGATGCTGGCTGCAATCTTGGCGCAGCGAGACTAAATTACTTCCGCACATTCCAGCCAGCACACCTGTGGTGCATAACGGGGCCGCGTGAACACAAAATTACTGATGGATCGGTCTTCAAGCCCGGTGTTGAATGGGGGATCATAAGTGCTCAGGGTTTCGAAAACGATGACGTTCTCTTCGTCTGGCATGACGGGCAATCTGTCGTCCCAGCTTGCTATGGCTTGGTTATCTAGTTCCGAAAACGAGCCGCGCGCTTTGGACCACATGACGGTATAGTCGTCGGTCTCTTCATCGTATTTTACAATGGTCACTCGGACGGACGGTTGGTCTATTGTCCGGGTCATCGTATCAAATAGCTCGCGTGTGCTATCTATGAACGCATCATCAAGTGGCGTCGTCTGCCGAGAAATCAGATCAGAAATAGTGTAGGCGGCTTTTTGGCTTTCGGTATATTGGCGATACGCGTCGAAGATCGAGAACATCGTCAAATAGGCCCAGAACATGATCGGCAGAATGATGGTGGCTTCGATCGCTACGTTGGCGTCTTGATCCGACGTGAACCGGCCTAACCGATTTCTTAATGATACCGAAAGTGTTTGCATCAACCCGGCTCCTGCACAAAAGCGGACATTGCGGACATTTGAACCTGTCCGGAACCATCCTTTACAAAACTAAAACCCAACCCCGTTGTTGGGAAAATCGGATCAAACTTTACGCAGGCCCGCAGCAACATCAGATCATGCTCCTGTCCTGCAACGTAGGTCGGCGCGTCCTCAGGCAGTACTGGTTGCGATTGGTCGACACAATCGATCGGCGTGGCGATCCCGGCGAAATTACGTGGATCTACCGGCTGCATTTCCAGTTTTAGACTTGTAGAACAATCCGGTATAAAGCCCGCCCGCTCGCAGATCATGTCTTTTAGAGCGTCGTGATCAGGGGTTGCTCCCGTGCCTAGGCGAACCAGACGCACTGTCATGTCCAGGCCACGATCCAACCACATCTGGCGCATTGAATAGATACCCAATTCGACCGATGTCATGAAGATCGTAAACAGGAGCGGTACGAAGATAACAAATTCGATCACCATATTGCCATCTTCGTCTTTGCGGAAGCGGCGCAAGAAGTTGAGCGGACGACAGGTCATTGTGTCAACCTCAGCTGTGTAATCTGGTGTGCGATCGCTTCGAACGCGTTTCCAAGTTCCTCACCGCCCTGAACATTAAAGTAATGACTTGGCGAGCTGGCGCAGTCCAGTAGCACCGACTGACCAGCAGATGGGGCTTCAAAACCGATGCTATAGACAGTGATCCGCTTGAGTGGTCCTTTTGCAGCGTCGCAGATCGCTTTGGTCCGGTTGTTTTTCGTGGTGGAATTGTAAGTGTCGTATGCTCCATACCTCCACTGGCTGTCCGCAGCACTGTCATTCGCCCAGGGGTAGAAATTAAGTTTTACGTTCCGCCTGATGGTGGTGTAGGCCCACAGTTCAGGGTAATCTAGCTCAACAGCATCGCCGTCTTCGTTGTCCACCCTTGCAGGATCGTCCGCTTCATTGGTATCGCAGTAGAGTTCGCTGTCGATCCCGTCGCCATCCAAATCGATCGGGATACCGCGAAGACCTTCTCTGCCGCAAACCCAATCCCCATTGCCTTTTGGGTGATCTGCCCAGACGTCGTCACTGCTCCAATAGAACCAACCATCCTTGTCGTTGCCGTCATAGTTCTGTAGGCCGTCACTGCGGTCCCAGCGCACGGAATAATCCTCGGAAAACTCATTCCACCAGATATTGGTAGGTCCTTCGCGATTATCGTCCTCGATGTAATACTGGCTGGTGTTCTTTCCGTCTGTCATCAAAACGACAACCTTCAACGTCTCAACATCGTCATAGTCGCGTGGGCGGGGTGCAAATTCAGCGGGCACACTGCCATCTGCAATCAACGCCTGAACAGCGGGTCGCATCTCAGGGTCAACAAGCGCGGTACCCCATTTCATGCCAACATCGATGGAGGTGTTACCGCGTGCAGTCAAATTATCGATGAAGTTTTTGAGCGTGTCTCGATCATCTGTCAAAGGCAAAAGCTCGCGTGAGGCAAGTGCTTCGCAGACGGGGCGCTGTACCAATTCAACCGGATCGTTGTCGCGACCGTCAAAATCACGCCAGGGATCGAAATGCAGGGTCCGTTCATAGGTAGCGGCTGGGGCGATGCCCGTGTCGTTAAAGTCCGAGCCGACAAAATTTATGCAGTTCGAATGCGGGTTGTCGCCATCTGTGGTGTATTCAGCCATAAGCGCATCCGGGATCGACACCTGAGTTGCATAGGGAATGATCGAGATCGACAATCTACCATCCCGGCTGTTGTCAATCATCTCGTCGACAAATTTCTTGGCGGCGATCTTAAGATTGGTAAGACGATTGTTGCTGTTCATCGAACCCGAAACGTCAAGCACAAGAGAGATTTCTACGTTGTTGATCACTTCCTCGGCTTGGCCAGAGGCAAAAACAGGCAGTCTTGTTCTGTCTTCCGGTGCTTTGGCGAACTCCCAGGGCATATACAGGACCGGGGTCGACGTTCTGGCTTCGACCCGCACGATCCGGTAATAAGATGTCGGAAGACTGACACCCGGCGTGACCGTGATGTCGTCTGCGCTGATATAGTCGGACATACCGGCTTTTGCGAAATAGTCCAAAACCACATCGTCCGCGTCGAGGGTTTGCTGGAGATCGGCGGCAGCTAGAATGGCGCGATCCACGGTTGATTGAACCTTGGTGCGCATCAATTCGTTCTGCATCAGGTTCACGCCGATGCCGCAGATCATCAGCATCATCAGCACCATGTAGACGGCGAAGATTGTTACAACGCCTCTCTCGTCGCGGCAAAACCGAGACATTGCACGGCGTGCTTTCCGGTTGATCAGCTTCCCTGAACCCAGCATGGCAGCGTCGGGCAGGGCGCCGTCTTTAAACGACCCTTTATAATCCATCACTCTCACCTTTTCCGAACCCAAGTACTTGTTGAGTCGCATCCACACCCAGTAACTCGACACTCTTTTTGACAGGAGAAAGTGGCCAAAGTTGGGCAATAATCCGCCCAACTCTGCGGGTTTCAGGCGGGTTTTCGCAATGGTGCCACTCTCAGAACGGCATTGTTTCTCATTTGGAAAGTTTGGCTAACGACCGCGTGCCCTCGATTATGGCAAGATTCGTTTTTGCACAAAAAAATGGCGACTTTTAGCTAAGTCGTCGTAGGGTGGCCTAAGCAAATCAAAGATGAGGCGAATCCTGCCTCGCACGCAAGGGAGAGAGACACAATGAAAGACAGCGGAGCAAGAGTGGAACCAAGTTTCCGCGAGAGTGTTGATCTGATGTTCAACCGGGCCGTAGCCCTAATGGACCTTCCGCCCGGTCTGGAGGAAAAGATACGTGTCTGCAACGCAACCTACACTGTGCGCTTTGGTGTGCGTCTAAGAGGCCAGATCCAGACGTTTACCGGGTATCGCTCGGTTCATTCCGAACATATGGAACCGGTCAAGGGTGGCATACGCTACGCGCCAAACGTGCATCAGGACGAAGTAGAAGCACTGGCGGCGCTTATGACCTATAAATGCGCGCTGGTTGAGGCCCCGTTTGGTGGTTCCAAGGGCGGTTTGCGGATCAATCCGCGCGAATATGATGAACATGAGATGGAGTTGATAACCCGCCGCTTTGCCTATGAGCTTGCCAAACGAGACCTGATTCACCCCAGCCAGAACGTCCCTGCGCCCGACATGGGCACCGGCGAGCGCGAGATGGCCTGGATTGCCGATCAGTACAAACGCATGAACACCACTGACATCAATTCTGCAGCCTGCGTAACAGGCAAGCCACAAAATGCAGGCGGTATCGCCGGCCGGGTCGAAGCCACCGGGCGTGGCGTGCAATATGCGTTGCAGGAGTTTTTCAGGCATCCTGAAGATATTGCCAAGGCGGGTCTGAAGGGAACGCTGGATGGCAAGCGTGTCATTGTTCAGGGATTGGGGAATGTGGGCTACCACGCGGCCAAATTCCTGTCTGAGGAAGATGGCTGTACGATTACCGGGATCATTGAACGGGATGGCGCGCTGTTTAACCCCAAAGGTCTGGACGCTGAGTCGGTTCATGCATGGATTGCCAAACACGGTGGTGTCACAGGCTATCCGGATGGGGGTCATACTGCCGAAGGTGCAGCTGTCCTGGAAGAAGAATGCGACATCCTGATCCCGGCTGCGCTGGAAGGGGTCATCAATCTTAGCAACGCAGAGCGGATCAAAGCCCCTTTGATCATAGAAGCGGCCAACGGTCCCATCACTGCCGGCGCCGATGACATTCTGCGTGAAAAGGGAGTCGTCATCATCCCGGACATGTATGCAAATGCCGGCGGGGTGACTGTTTCGTACTTCGAATGGGTGAAGAACCTCAGTCATATCCGCTTTGGTCGAATGCAGCGGCGTCAGGAAGAAAGCCGCCACCAGCTGGTGGTGGATGAACTGGAACGGTTGTCGGCAGACAAGCAACTTGGCTGGAAAATCTCTCCTGATTTCAAAACCAAGTATCTTCGGGGCGCGGGCGAGTTGGAACTGGTGCGGTCGGGGCTCGATGACACGATGCGGATCGCCTATCAGTCGATGCGCGAAGTCTGGCACAGTCGCGACGATGTCGACGATTTGCGCACGGCAGCGTATCTGGTCGCGATTGGCAAAGTCGCGTCAAGTTACCGCGCCAAGGGGCTCTGAACCCATAAATCAGATGGCGCGTCCGTTCTGTGCAACGGGCGCGCTTTTTTGCG
>CBDTVL010000079.1:0-14244 GCA_965363755.1 uncultured Sulfitobacter sp. | reverse complement strand
TGTGAAGTTGAAGTAGATCCAGAGACCGGCAAGGTGACAATCGAACGGTTCAGCGCGGCAGACGATTTCGGCAATGTGATCAACCCAATGATCGTGGACGGGCAGGTGCATGGCGGCATTGGCCAAGGCATCGGGCAGGCTTTGCTGGAACACAGTGTCTATGACGACAACGGTCAATTGCTCAGCGCATCGTACATGGATTATGCGATGCCGCGCGCGGACGATGTACCGTTCTTTGCGGTCGATCATTCCTGTCAGACTCCGTGCACCCACAATCCTCTTGGGGTCAAAGGGTGCGGTGAGGCCGGTGCCATTGGATCGCCGCCCTCAGTGGTGAATGCGGTGGTTGACGCACTGCAATCCGGTGGCAAGGATGTGATGCATATCGATATGCCGCTTAGCCCGGCACGGGTGTGGGCGGCCATGAACAGCTAATATCGGACGCGCGGTTGCGTGTTAATGAACAGATGCAAGAGAGGCGTCGCGCCGAAGGGCCAGCCTCATGAAGGAGAGCAAAGATGTATGATTTTGAGCTTGTGAAGCCCGGCAGCATTGCAGAGGCGGTTTCTGCAATGGCAGGGGAAGAGGCGCAGGCGCTGGGAGGGGGGCAAACCCTTATTCCGACGCTGAAACAGCGGCTGGCGAGTCCCACGACTTTGGTGTCACTGACCGGTGTCGCCGGGATGCAGGGCGTTTCAGAGAGTGGTGGTACCCTGAGCATTGGTGGCATGACGACCCACGCAACCGTTGCGGCGCAGGCCGGGGCCTATCCGGCACTGGCCGCATTAGCCAGCCACATAGGCGATCCGGCGGTCCGCAACCGCGGCACCATCGGCGGCTCGCTGGCCAACAATGATCCATCAGCCTGTTATCCGGCGGCGGTATTGGGCAGCGGCGCAACCATAGTCACAAATTCCCGCGAGATCGCGGCAGACGACTATTTTCAGGGTCTGTTCGAAACCGCATTGGGCGAGGACGAAATCATCACCGAAGTCCGCTTTCCGGTGCCGGAGATCGCACATTACGAGAAATTTGTGCAACCTGCGTCGCGTTTTGCACTGGTTGGTGTATTTGTGGCCAAATATGCCGGTGGGGTGCGTGTCGCGGTGACCGGGGCTTCTGAAGAGGGGGTGTTCCGCTGGTCAGAAGCAGAAGAAGCCCTCAACAAAGAATTCCGCACCGATGCCTTGATGGATCTGAAGATCAATCATTTGAACATGATCGGCGATCTGCACGGCAGCAAAGAATATCGCGCGCATCTGGTTTCTGTGATGACCAAACGTGCGATTGTTGCGGCTGCATAATCTGGCACTCGCGGTGAGGCACAAAAAAACGCCCTCGGTCACAGAGGGCGGTTTTCATTTCGCGTCCTGATTGTCTTATTTGTTTGGCAGCGGGCCGATCAGCATGATCATCTGACGCCCTTCCATTTTTGGCATGTTTTCGATCTTGCCGGCCTCTTTGGTGTCTTCGGCGACCCGTTCGAGCAGCTGGCGGCCAAGGTTCTGGTGTGCCATTTCCCGGCCTCGAAAACGCAAGGTGATTTTAACTTTATCACCGTTTTCGAGAAACTTGAAAACATTGCGCATTTTCACATCATAATCGTTGATGTCGGTATTGGGGCGAAACTTGACCTCTTTGATCTCGATGATCTTCTGTTTCTTGCGGGCCTCGGCCTCACGCTTTTGCGTTTCGTATTTGAATTTGCCGAAATCCATGATTTTGCAAACCGGCGGGCTGGCATTGGGGGAAATTTCGACTAGGTCAAGCCCCGCTTCAACGGCCATCACAATGGCGCGGGCAGGCGTGACAACGCCAGCGTTTTCGCCATCGGCGCCGATTAACCGAATTTCGTCGGATGTAATTCTTTCATTTACGCGGGGGCCGGTATCGCGCTGCGGAGGCGCGTTATGAGGTCTGCGGGCTATGAGTTTATTCCTTTGATCACTGCAGAATTTTGAGGCCTTAACGTAGACGCCGGTCGGGCACACTTCAAGCGGCAAAATGGGCTTTGTTGCACAAATTGGCCTGATGTCAGACTTCACCTTCCCCCGGATGGGCTTATCCTACGGTAACAGTTTCGGGTAGGCCAAGAGCCGTGAAACCATTGAGGATCGCGGCGCGGATTTGGATCTCTGCATCCTGCCGATTGAAGTCTCGCGCAGAGAGGCGCTGACCGAGCAGTTTCACACAATGAATTCACTGCCGGCAGGGTTTTGCGCAGCAATGCCTGAGAGGGGATCAGAAGGCGCAATGCCCCCGATGAACCACTGTAAACCTCAAGGCCGACCCGAATTAGCCGTCCGCCAATTCGGTTGTGATATGGGAGGTGCGTTCCAACGTGCGGTGAACTGGGCATTTGTCGGCGATCTCAAGCAACCTGCGGCGTTGCTCGGCGTCCAAAGTCCCGGTCAGATGGATCAGGCGCTTGAAGCTGTCGATCTTGTCCTCGCTCATTGCCTTTGCGTCCTGCGCATGCACTTTGTCATGGCTGATGTCGACCCAGACATGGGTCAGGGGCCACCCCTTGCGCCGCGCATACATGCGGATGGTCATCGAGGTGCAGGCACCCAGTCCGGCGGCCAAGAATCCGTAAGGTGTCATGCCTTGATTGGTCCCGCCATATGCCAGCGGTTCGTCTGCGACTGCATGATGGGCTGGGCCCGCGTTGATGTCTTGCAGGAACCCGTTCGGATCAGCCTCAGATACCCGCACGATGCCCTCGGGCGCGCCAGGGGGCGGAGCAGGCGGCGCAAGGTCCAGATACCGGGTGGTCCAGGCTGCGATGACGTCAGCCGCGTACTCGGCGTCCGCCGCCCGGCTGATCAGATGATCAGCCTTGTCCAGAGTTACAAAGCTCTTGGGATGTTTGGCGGCCAGAAAGATCTGGCTGGCGTTGTCGACACTGACGGTGCTGTCGAGCGGGGCGTGCATCACCAGAAGCGCTGCGTTCAGCGCCCCGATAGCGGGTGCCATTTCGCCCTCGGCGATGTCGTCGATGAACTTTTTCCCTATAAAGAACGGACGTCCGCCAAGCGAGACTTCGGCGACACCTTTAGATGCGATCTCGGGCAGAGCATCAATGAAGTTATGGGTGACATGCTGAGGGTCAAAGGGCGCGCCAAGCGTGACCACAGCCTTGACCGAAGCAATTTGGCTGGTGGCTTTCAGGACCGCCGCACCGCCAAGGGAATGACCGATGAGCAAGGTGGGGGCCATGTTCCTGCCGCTGAGATAGCCACACGCCGCAACGAGGTCCTCGACGTTGGACGTGAATGAAGTGTTGGCGAACTCGCCATCGGAATGACCCAGGCCGGTGAAATCAAACCGTAAAACGGCGATGCCCATGGCCGCCAACCGCCCGGCAATACGCCGCGCGGCGGGGATGTCCTTGGAGCATGTAAAGCAATGCGCAAAAAGCGCCGTGGCCAGCACCGGACCGTCCGGCAGGTCCAGCCGCGCGGCAAGGCTTGAGCCATCGTGGCCGGGAAATGTAATGCGTTCTGTGGGCATCGTCGCCTCCTTAGTGTTGGCTAAAGGGTGGCGATTTCTGCAGGTGTCATCAAGGCATATGAGACTGACGTCACGCTATGGTGACACAAAGCGAGCGGGGCACGTGGGTCAGGGCGTCTAAATTGTCAAACCTGCTGGGATCATGCACACTGTCGCGCTTCAGGTGAATTGTCATCGCAATGATCAAAAACGTAGATCCATCGTCATTCAGAATTCAGCGGCCCGAGATTGAAGTAAAACCGGCATGCTGACACCATCGTGGGCACGTTGTCCGGCTGTCTAAGCGGAGAACATTTTAGGCTCAAAACAGTCATCAGTTCGACAAAACCGTAAGAGTGTCTCAGTTGCGGCAGCGGACTGCCTTGGGTTGCCGGTCTCTTTAAAGAAAAGGGCGCTGCGATCTCTCGCAACGCCCTTTCGTGCATCATGTTTTTGGTTTTACTCGGCGGGTTGTTCTACACTTCCAAGTTTGTCGCGCAGACCGTCACGGTAAAGGGCCTTGCCCAGTGCAATGCACATCAACAGCATCACTAGTGTAAACGGCAGAGCACCGATGATCATCGCATTCTTCAGCGCATCCATCGGGTTGTTGTCGCCAGCCGCAAGGATCAGCGTACCAATCACCAGCGTCAGGATGATACCCCAGACAATCCGGTGCTTGATGCCGGTTTCCTGAGAGCCGCCTGACATAATCGTGTTCATCACCAAGATGCCCGAGTCAGCTGATGTGACGAGGAAAGTCATGATCAAAATAACACACATGATGGTGAGGGCCGAGAGCAGACCGCCGTCGATCATATAGCTTAGCGTCACGAACAGTTTGTTGGTGTTGGACGCCGCAGAAATGGCACCATCAGCAACACCACTGAGTTCAAGATCAATCGCAGTACCGCCCAGAATGGTCATCCACGCAAAGCAAACCAACGCCGGAGCAAGAACGCAACCGATGATGAATTCACGCACGGTGCGGCCTTTAGAGATGCGGGCCAAGAAAAGACCTACAAAAGGCGAGAACGCGATCCACCAGGCCCAGTAGAACGTTGTCCATGCTGATTGCCATGCGAACTGACGACCGTCATTACCAGCCTCATAGGCGGCAGTAAGTGTTGCATCGTCAAGCCCAGCTGCGGCCCCTTCAAGGCCGCCTTTGAAGCCATCAAAACTGCCCCAAGGGTTGGTGGCACCTGCCATCAGATCGCCAGCCAGCAGTCTAGCGGCATCCGGTAGAGCGGCGGCAAATGCAGCCGCATCCTGTGGAGCAAAGCCATTGAAGCTGAGCGAAACGAAATGCAGGATATAATCCACAAACGCAGTCGCATATGTGGTCATAGCGAACAGGAACGACCCAAAGATCACAAATGTGAGCAGAAGGATGAGCGATAAAACCAGATTGAGGTTCGACAGATACTTCACCCCACGGCCCACACCTGACACAGCAGAGATGATCGACATGGACATGATCACAACCAGACCCGCGATCAGGCCAACTTTGCCCGGTGCTGGTACATCACCTTCCAGGTTCATCATCCAATCCATACCGGTAATAGCATAGACGCCATCAATGAACTGGCTGACGCCAAATCCGATGGTGACCGATACACCCAGGATCGTTGCAACAACGCCCAGAACATCAACGATGTGACCAAGTATGCCGTTCATGGCGCCGCCAAACAGCGGAGTCAAAGCAGACCGGATCGTCAGGGGCATATCGCGCGTGTACGCATAATAAGCCAAGCTAAGACCCGTCACCACATAGATCGACCAGGCATGAAAGCCATAATGTGCGAAGGTAAAGCGATAGGCTGATTCAACGGCTTCGGGGGTTTTCCCTGCGACATCACCTGCGACGATCACCGGGTTTGAACCCCAGAGGCCAAGCGGCTCAGCGGTGGCGAAAACCATCAGGCCAACACCCAAACCGGCACCAAACATCATCGAAAACCAGGAAAAATTGGAAAATTCAGGTAGTTCGCCTGGCGTGCCCATAATGCGGCGGCCGGTCGACGGGATCACTGCAACAACCAGAAGGAAAAAGGCAAAAAAGCCAACAACGACAATGTAAAATTGATTGAAGATCCCAAGCAGTGCGCCGTTGATGCTCCCCAACGTACCGTTGGCATTGGCCGGGAACATAAGCGCCCAAAGCACGAGTGCGACCATAATCCCTTTGGATATCAGAGCAATGGGAAGACTGTTATCTTGGTAAAAGCCGGCCTCCTGCTTTTTGATATCTATTTCCGTAAATGGTGGTTTGATCGACATAATGTCCCTGTCCTTTTTGTTGTTTTTAGCGGTCTTGTTGACATGACCGACTTTGGTTCGCGCTTGTCTAGGTGGGTGTCATGATACAACACCAGTTTGGTCTGCGGTAGCGTGTTTGCTTTGGAGTTAGTTTTATGCTCCGCAGTTTCCGAAATCGTAGTCGAGGCAATAGCGGGTGGTTACGCGGTTTTCCGACCAGCCGTTGACCGTAAGCGACCTTGTTTTGGTTTTCAGGTGTTCATTGTCATAGGGTTTAGCTCCTGGCAGGCAATGCGCTATTGATATTTTTGCCGCCAGAAAAAACAAAACAACCTTGTTCCTTTCTGTCAAGTAAGCCGAGACGAGCAGGACTGAGGTCTTTCTGTGCTTGACGTGTGCTACGCTAATCGTCACCAATCCGCCTATGAAACTTGATCCAAACTATGTCCGCGCCCAGTTCCCTGCCTTTGCCGTGCCTGCACTGCAAGGCCAGGCATTTTTTGAGAATGCAGGTGGGTCCTACACCTGCAAACCGGTGATCGATCGGCTCACCCGGTTTTATACGGAGCGCAATGTGCAGCCTTATGCACCTTACGGCGCAAGCCAATTGGCGGGCGCCGAGATGGACGAGGCGCGCGCGCGATTATCGGCCCTTCTGGGGGTGGAGGGGGATGAGCTGAGCTTTGGACCGTCTACAACTCAGAACACCTATGTACTGGCGCAGGCGTTCGGGGCGTGGATGCAGCCGGGCGAGGCTATCATCGTGACCAATCAGGATCACGAGGCCAATTCCGGCCCGTGGCGGCGGCTGGCCGATCGCGGGATTGAAGTGCGCGAATGGCGCATTGATCCAGAGTCTGGACTGCTAAATCCTGACGATCTTGAGGATCTGCTGGATGACTCGGTTCGGCTGGTGTGTTTTCCGCATTGCTCGAATGTGGTGGGTGCGATCAATCCGGTCGTCGAGATCACGGCACTGGCCCATGCCGCCGGTGCGTTTGTCTGTGTCGATGGGGTAAGCTACGCGCCGCATGGTTTGCCAAATGTGGGATTGCTCGGCCCCGACATCTACCTGTTTTCAGCCTACAAGACCTATGGTCCACATCAGGGACTGATGGTCATCCGGCGCGCATTGGGCGCGCTTCTCCCCAATCAGGGGCACTCTTTCAACGCGGAGTCTCTTTACAAACGCTTTACGCCTGCCGGGCCGAATCATGCGCAGGTCGCGGCGTGCGCGGGAATGGCTGACTATTTCGACGGCCTGCATGATCATCACTTTGGTAGTGAGACTACGGCGTCTGAACGTGGCAGCAGAGTGCATGATCTGATGCGGGCGCACGAGGTTGAACTATTGCAACCGCTGCTGGATTGGGCCAACACCCGAAACTCCGTTCGACTGATCGGGCCGACACTGGCAGAACGGCGGGCTCCGACGGTTGCACTGGATCTGGGCCGCGCAAGCTACTCCGTGGCAGAAGAGCTCGCCCGTCACGGGATCATGGCAGGTGGTGACGATTTTTATGCGGGTCGTGCGCTTGAAGCGATGGGCGTGGACCCGAAGCAGGGTGTGCTGCGCCTGAGCTTTACGCATTACACAACAAAAGCAGAAATTGATCAGCTTTTGAACGCATTGGATGATGTTCTTTGATCTGATTCAACGCGGCTACCGTATCACGTCAAAGAGCAAATAAAGGCGCGGCGTGCAGCATATTTTTTCAATCACTCTCTGGCTTCGTCGTTATTCAAGGTTCTTTGGAAAACTTCGATCCGTAAAATGTACCCACGCATCAATGAATTGCCGATTGGCAGTGCAATCCAAGCCTTTGTCCGTTGCAATGATTTCGAGCGGTACCAAAGGCTTGGGGCTTTCGGCGGACTCCCCATTTCGCCACTTGATTGTCGGCGCCGCCAACGCGCGCAAGACCGCAGCAAGCGTTTAGGAAAGCGGAAAACTATGAACCCACTAACACAGGCAGTCTTGCTACAGGGCCGCTGCCCGCGTAGTTTTGCAGCGCCGATCAGTACCAAGGGGTGCACATGATCCTGACATCGACCGAAGGCCAAACCAACCTTCCTCGCTATTTCGCGCGCGTATTTGCGATGTCCCAGTCCATGAACAATGGCAGGGTGGAATTTGTCTTGCCGGATGGTCGCCGGTTTCGCGCAAGCGGGAAAAACCCCGGCCCTGTGGCGGAGATCAGCATTCACAATCCCGATCTGTTCGCCCGCCTCATTCGGGAGGGAGATCTGGGTTTTTGCGATGGCTATCTGGAGGGATGGTGGTCAACACCAGACCTGCAGGCCTTTATGGATTTGGTGCACAAAGACAACGATGATATCTACGACGGTTTCCCCGGCATGGGACTGGTTCGGGCCTTTGAGCGATTCCGCTTCTGGCTGCAACGCAACAACAAAGCTCAGGCGCGCAAAAACATTTCTTACCACTATGATTTGGGGAATGATTTTTATCAGCTCTGGCTAGACGACACGATGACCTATTCGAGCGCCATGTTTGAAAACGGTCAGGAAAGCCATGAGGCTGCGCAAATTGCAAAATATGCCAGCATGGTAGATCAAATGGATGTACAGGCTGGCGACCATGTGCTTGAAATCGGCTGTGGCTGGGGCGGATTTGCAGAATATGCCGCAAAAGAGCGCGGGCTAAAGGTGACCGGTCTGACCATCAGCAAAGAGCAGATCAAGTATGCTAGGGAACGCATTGATAAAGCAGACCTTTCCGGGATGGTAGAGTTCAAACTTCTGGACTATCGAGACGAGACCGGCATCTATGACGGGATTGCCAGTATTGAGATGTTCGAGGCTGTCGGAGAAAAGTACTGGCCGACCTATTTTAACACGGTGCGCGAGCGCCTGAAGCCGGGAAAAAACGCAACCCTCCAGATCATCACGGTTAGTGATTGCAGATGGCACGTCTATAAACGCGGCCCCGATTTCATTCAGAAGCACATATTTCCTGGTGGGATGCTCCCCAGTCCGAAGGTATTGCGCGACCAGATTGAAAGGGCCGGCCTTGGCATCGTGAGATCCGTCGAATTTGGTTTGAGCTATAGTCTGACGCTGCGCAGGTGGCGCGAAACATTCAACCAGAAATGGGATCAGGTCGCTGCGTTGGGCTTTGACGAGCGATTCCGCAGAATGTGGAATTTTTATCTGACCTCTTGCGCTGCCACGTTTGAAAGTGCCAACTGTGACGTAATTCAGATCACAATATCACGGCCGAAATAATGCAAATATCACCGAATGCCTAGCGCAGCCCGTCTCGTCGCCGCAATTGGATTGGCAATTCTTGCCTTTATTGCGTCCGGCATGATCAAACCACTGCTCCCGGAAAATACCGATGTTGGGTTTTTTCCAGTTATAAACATGGCGATTGGCGCGCTGTGCGGCTGGTTTGTTATGGGCAAACGGGCGGGGCGCGGGGCCACGGCAGCGATTAACAATGGCTTTACCGGTATGGTCAGCCTCGTGTTTTGGGCGTTGTTTGTGCAAGGCGGCTACGAGATGATCCGCCTGGCCATGCGTAATCGCTACGACGATGCATTCGAATCGCTCATTGCGATCTTTGAGATTATGATCAATCACGCCAAGATATTGATGGATGCCCCCCTCGTCGTGACATTGATTGTTGGCGGTGTGATTACCGGATTGCTGACCGAAAACGCCTGGCGGCGTTGGCGCTAAGGCAGTGACTTCATTCTTTTGCTATGGCTCGCTGCGGCACATGCCGTTGCTCGAGATCGTGTTGGGACGCAGCATTGCGGGCCTTGTTGCAGCGACTGCAAGGCTGGAGAATCACGCGGTATATTGGGCCAAAGATCAGTCTTTCCCGATGATTAACCCTGAACTCGGTGCCTCGGCAGTGGGCCTGTTGATGCACGGCATGAGTGATACGGATATGGCGCGCATGGCTTTTTTTATGTCCGGGTTTGACTATGATCTGAGACCCGTATCGGTTGTGTCCGAGACCGGAGAAACGACTCAAGCCCAAGTTTTTTTCCCGAAGTCTGCTTTGGGCGTGCCGGGCGCGCGCTGGTCGCTGGCGGATTGGGAGCGCGAGTTTGGCCCGCTTTACCGGGAGGCTGCGACAGAGGTCATGAGCTATTTCGGCACTAAAACCGACAAAGAGATTGTCGCAATGTTTCCGATGATCGAGGCACGCGCAACGTCGCGGCTGAACGCCCGGGCCAGCCAACGGCCGCGCAGTCCAAGCGGGATGGGGGATGGCAATGTCCGCGTCACCCAACATCGCCACGCCTATGCCGATTTTTTTGCATTGGATGAATACCAACTGTCTTTTGACCGCTTTGACGGGACGCCTTCGGAGTCGGTTAAACGCGCGGTCTTTCTTGGCGGAGATGCGGCGATTGTCTTGCCGTATGACCCAGTGCGCGACCGTGTGCTGCTGGTTGAACAGTTCCGAATGGGCCCGCTTGGCCGCGGCGATCCTGATCTGTGGCAACTGGAACCAATCGCCGGCCGGCTGGATGCTGGCGAGACACCCGAAGAAACCGCGCGGCGAGAAGCGGTAGAAGAGGCCGGATTGACACTGGGGCGGATCGAGGCCGTGGCAGAGTGTTATCCATCCCCGGGTTCATCTAGTGAGTTTTTCTATATATATGTTGGGCTTGCGGATTTACCGGACACCCTGAGCGGAACCGGCGGGCTGTCCAGCGACGCCGAGGACATCCGATCGCATCTAATTGAGTTCGATGTCCTGATGAATATGACAGAGACATTCGCAATCAAAAACGCGCCTTTGGCGCTGGCAACACTTTGGCTGGCACGACACCGGGACCGGCTGCGAGCGTCTGCGTAAGGCGCGCTATGGCTTGAGGTCGCAGCACTGCCCGTCTACAGCTATTCCAAACCGCATTTGCACCAAAAAGCCTGGGGAAACAGTTATGCACGTTGCAACCGATCTGGCAGAGGCCATTGGGAACACACCGCTGATACGTCTGCACCGTGCCAGCGAAGCGACCGGCTGCGAGATACTGGGCAAGGCAGAGTTCATGAATCCGGGTCAGTCGGTGAAAGACCGCGCGGCGCTTTATATTATCCGGGACGCCATTGCGCGCGGAGAGCTAAAGCCAGGCGGCACAATTGTTGAAGGCACTGCGGGCAATACCGGCATTGGGCTGGCTCTGGTGGGAGCCTCGATGGGCTTCAAAACCGTGATTGTCATGCCGGAGACGCAAAGCCAGGAAAAGAAGGATATGTTGCGTCTGGCGGGTGCTGAACTGGTTCTGGTGCCAGCAGCGCCGTACCGCAATCCAAACAATTTTGTGCGCTATTCTGAACGGCTGGCCAAGGAACTGGCGCGTAACTCAAACGAGGGTGTGATCTGGGCCAACCAGTTCGACAATGTCGCCAACCGGCAGGCCCATGTCGAAACCACGGGACCAGAGATTTGGCAGCAGACCGACGGCAAAGTTGATGGTTTCATTTGCGCGGTTGGCTCAGGAGGAACGCTTGCTGGAGTGGCGGAAGCACTGCAGCCCAAAGGTGTGAAAATCGGCCTTGCAGATCCGGATGGCGCGTCTCTTTACAACTATTACACAAACGGCGCGCTGGAGATGTCTGAGGGCAGTTCGATCAACGAGGGAATTGGACAGATTCGCATCACCAAGAACCTGGAAGGATTCACCCCTGATTTCAGCTATAATATCCATGATTCCGAAGCCTTGCCTGTGGTTTTTGATCTGCTGCAATACGAAGGACTTTGTTTGGGTGGTTCATCCGGTGTGAACGTCGAAGGTGCCATGCGTATGGCGCGCGATATGGGGCCGGGGCATACACTGGTGACAGTGCTGTGTGACTATGGCACGCGGTATCAGTCCAAGCTGTTCAACCCGGAGTTTCTGCGTAGCAAAGGCTTGCCGGCTCCGGAATGGTTGAGCCACGCACCTGCCAGCATCCCGGGGGTCTTTGAAGACGTATGATGTTTTTGCGCACGCTTTTCGTAGGTCTGATCTTTGCTCTTTGGGCGGCGTCAGTCCATGCGCAGGCCAATCCCGATTATGAAGCTTGGGGTGCGACGGCTGATCGCGCAGAGCAGGCGATCAAAGCCAATCGCGCCTCCGTTCGAGCGTTCGAAGATCTGCGCTCGGAAATAGCTGATCTTCGCAAATCGTTTCTGGCGGCTCAGACCGCCAACAAATCGCTTATCAACAGATTGCAGGCTCAGCTGGCCGCGTTGGGGCCAATACCTGACGATGGCGAAGACGACATCGTCACGGCGCGGCGTGTTGCGGTAACCAGCCAGCTGTCGCTTGCGCAAGCCCCGGTGATTGTTGCTGATGAAGCTTACAGGAAAGCTGATGTTCTGGTTCGGGAAATTGACCAACTGATCCGGGATCGGGACCGGCAGGAATTGCTGACGCGTGGACCATCCCCGCTCCATCTGTCGGAATGGCCTTCAGCAATTGAAAACGTCGGCAAAGCGATACTCTCAATTGGTGAAGAGGGAAGGGTGGCATTGAGGATGCCGTCAAGGCGGGCCGAATTCTACCAGACTTTGCCCGTTGTATTGCTATTGACGGCGATTGGCGTGTTGCTGATTTCGCGCGGCAGAAGATGGTCGGAACGCGCAGGCGAGAAACTAAGGTCGTTGGGCGGGCGCGGTTCAGGCGTCTGGAGCTTTTTTGTCTCGTTATTTCGGATTGCGCTGCCGCTACTGGGTCTGTTGACTTTAATGCAGGCGATTAGTGCGACGGGGCTGGTCGGACGCCATGGGGAGTTTGTGCTTGACGTCATTCCGATTTGGGGTGCCGTTTTGCTGGGATCTCGCTGGATCTGCGAGCGGGTGTTTTCCAAGCATGATGCTGACGCACTGCTCAACCTGCCGGCCAAGCGACGGGCCGAGGCGCGCTGGTACGGGTCTCTGCTGGCGGTCCTCTATATCTTGCACAGCTTTCTTGGGGTCGTATCGAGATACGAAGGATTTTCCCCACAGATCGAGGCCATCGTCTTATTCCCGCAGGTGTTGTTTGCCAGCCTGATCTTTTTCCGCTTTGGGCAAATCCTGCGTAACATATCAAGCGGCATCGACGGCTCCGGATCAGAAGAGCCAGTCGCAACGCGCACATCTGAGCGCGTTGCACGGGCCATGGGCGCCGCCATGATGCTCATTGGACTAGCTACGCCAGTATTGGCTGCGTTTGGTTATGCTTTGTTGAGCTATGAAACTATTTTCCCATTGATTGGCACAGCTGCCATCTTTGCGATCATTCTAATCCTACAGAATCTTGCAGCGGATATTTACGTTCTGGTGAGCCCAAAAGGTGAAGACAGCAGAGAGTCTTTGATCATCGTTCTGATCAACTTCGCACTCATGTTGTCGGCAGTACCGTTGTTGGCGCTTTTTTGGGGTGCCCGGGTTTCGGATTTGCAAGAAGCCTGGCTCAAATTTCTGGGCGGGGTGTCCGTCGGCGGCGTTGTCATTTCACCGATGGCGTTTCTGACATTTGCTGCCATATTTGCCGTTGGCTATGGGCTGACACGCGTGGTGCAGGGCACTTTTCGTTCCAATCTCTTACCCAAGACCAAGATTGACCCGGGGGGGCAGAATGCGATTATTGCGGGACTCGGCTATGTGGGGATATTCTTGGCGGCTGTTGTTGCCATCTCCACCGCCGGCATTGATTTATCATCAATCGCGCTTGTTGCCGGTGCCCTTTCAGTCGGAATTGGCTTTGGTCTCCAGACCATTGTGTCGAATTTCGTCAGCGGCATCATTCTACTGATCGAACGCCCCGTTAGCGAAGGCGACTGGATCGAGGTGGGTGGTCAGATGGGCTATGTGCGCGCGATATCTGTCAGATCTACCCGTATTGAAACTTTTGATCGCACTGACGTGATTGTCCCAAATGCTGATCTGATCAGCGGCACCGTCACGAACTATACCCGAGGCAATACAATTGGCCGCGTGATCGTCAGCGTAGGCGTGGCGTACGGCACAGATACAAAACGGGTTGAGACTATCTTGGAAGAGATTGCTAACGCGCACCCCATGGTTCTCGCACATCCCGCTCCCAGCGTTGTGTTTCAGGCCTTTGGTGGGGATGCGCTTGAGTTTGAAATCCGCGCAATTCTGCGCGACGTGAATTGGGTGTTGACCGTCAAGTCTGATATGAACCACGAGATTGCCAAACGTTTTGCCGAAGAAGAGATCGAAATCCCATTTGCCCAACGTGACATCTGGCTGCGCAATCCAGAAGTTCTTAAGGCGTCTGAGGCGTAAGTGGATCGCGGTTCACCAGTCGCCTGTTTGTCCATGAACATGGGTTTCCGATGAGCAGACGGGCAGGGGCGATTTGCCAGTTTCTGATCCTCATTTGAGACTTGCAAATAAACAACGCTTGCGGCACAAGCACGCAGCACGGAGAGGTGGCCGAGTGGTCGAAGGCGCACGCCTGGAAAGTGTGTAGGCGGGAGACCGTCTCCAGGGTTCGAATCCCTGTCTCTCCGCCA
>CBDTVL010000078.1:0-14329 GCA_965363755.1 uncultured Sulfitobacter sp. | reverse complement strand
TATACCACGTGATTTTGGGGAATATGTGGGGAACAAAAAAAGTCCTTACCTCTAACATTCTGTAAATGCTTACTTAAACTGAAAAGTTGGTGCGGTCGAGAAGACTCGAACTTCCACGGGTGTTACCCCACAGCGACCTCAACGCTGCGCGTCTACCATTCCGCCACGACCGCACTGTCAAGACTTGGTATGCGCCGTTTAGCGTCCAAAACCACCCTTGTGAAGAGGGTTTTGAAAAATCATGCCTCCGGCGCAGATTTATGCATCGGAGGCATGGCATTTCGAACAAGGCTTTTGCGCCTATTCGCTTAGCTTGAACGTTGGCAGCGCTGAAGCGGGTTGCACCAACGACGACGTATCCTGACCGCTGTTGCGCAGGGATGCTTGGCGAACCAGACTGTTACGCTCTGGTTGTCCTGGCGCAAAAACTGCCGTTGCCCCGGCTTCATGGGCTTCAAAGCTCTTGTTAAACCACTGCTGTGACAGTTCCAGGCTTTGCGAGACACCGTAGCCCTGCGCGAGGTGATGGCCCATGATTTCGCCATAAACTTCTTCGCCCATCGAAAACAAAACCAGTGCCGAGGCCAGCGCCACTTCCAGATTGTCTGTTCGATACCCCACGCCAAGACAGATTTTTGCAGTTCCCAACAACTGATCGCGCGACATACCTGTCCCGGCGACAAAAGATGCAACGTCCTGCGCAACAACCGGCTCGGACGCAGATGAAAGGGAGTCGATCTGAGTCTTCAACACCGGCCCAAGACCCTCGCATTGCTGGGTTATCTGTTGGGGCGTGAACCCAGACACTTGGGACACCATTTCTTCGCTTTGCGCGATGGCATAAGTCCGCGCCAGACAGAACTGCTCGTTCAGAGCAAAACTGGCATCGGTCATTTGCGCCTCTGTGGTAAAGCCACCATTGCTGTTGGTCAGAAGCGATACTTTATTGCAATGCGCTGCCAGCGATTCCTGACGCGCTGCACCACTCATGAAACTGGGCAATGCAGCTTCGGTCGCAAAGCTTGGCACAGCTGCAGGTGTCGGAACCGCGGCCTGAACCGGCGCAAGTGTAGGAGCCGTTGCAGGGGCAGGTGCAAGTGCAGGAACAGCTGCGGGCGTCGCCGAAAATGCCGCTACGCCGGCCTGAGGCTGAGGCACCGCAGCCAATTGCGGCGCAGTCCCAGTTGCACCGCCAGCCATTTCTGTGCGGTAGACTTTCAGCAAACCGCGCGTGCCATCGGGCAGCGTCGCGGCCTGTTGGTTCACAGCATATCCGCCGGCCTGAGCTCTATTATAAGAAGACACCAAAAGATTATGCTCAAACGTACTGAGCTGTCCTGTGACCGGATATCCGAGATAGGCTTGATAGTTTGAAACCGCAGCCCCGGTACGTCGCCCCAGCTGGCCATCGACCCGACCTGCGTCAAAACCAAAATAATTCAGTGATGACTGGATTTCGCGACCTGCCTGAGTCGAAGGTATCTGATAATACCGCTTGCTTGACCGCGTGGTTGTGGCTTTCTTGCGTTGGTGCTCTTTGGTTGCGAGGTGACCAACGAGCCCGCCAATGGCAGCTCCCGCCACGAAAGCTCCCGCGTCACCAGCTGAGGCTTTGGTGGACGGGACAAGAGCGACGGAAGCGGCAAGCAAAATAACTGGAATATTTTTGGAAAACACGGTGTTTCCTCCTACTAAAAAACATTTCTGTACCCAAATATAGCATCTATGATGGATTCGGGGAGTAAAAAAATTAGGTACCGTCAAGAATGGGTAAAAATTGCCGACGGAGCAGAGACACTGATTTCCAGCCCCATCGATCACAGCTGACGTGCCTGATTTTGCGCCATCGGTCCCCAAATTCTCGGCACTTACTGGACATCTCTCAGCTGACAACGAACAGTGCGTTAGATGCAATCCGGTGGCACAAGTGGGTAGAATAACGTGACAGTCGAATGGATCACGTCTGACGAAATGGTTGACTATCGCACTGCCGAGGCTTGGATGGAGGCGCGCGCAGATGCCATTGCCAAAGGCGAGGCAGGTGAATGCATCTGGCTGCTGGAGCACCCCGCGCTGTATACTGCCGGCACCAGCGCAAAAATCGATGATTTGACCGACCCAGAGCGGTTTCCGGTCTACCCCACCAAACGCGGCGGGCAATACACCTATCACGGCCCCGGCCAACGGGTGGCCTATGTCATGCTCGACGTTGGTGCACGCGGACGCGACGTGCGTGCCTTTGTTCAGCAGCTAGAGGCGTGGGTCATCGGCGCATTGGCCGAATTCAATATCAAAGGCGAAATCCGCGTTGGCCGTGTCGGCGTCTGGGTGTCCCGACCCGAGAAATCTGCTTCGGTCACTGGAGCCCCGGCCGAAGACAAGATCGCCGCCATCGGCATTCGACTGCGCAAATGGATCAGTTTCCACGGCATCTCGATCAACGTCGAGCCGGATCTGGAGCATTTCGGGGGCATCGTCCCCTGTGGCATCACCGATCATGGCGTCACCAGCCTTGTCGATCTCGGGCTGCCGGTGACGATGGACGATATGGATTTGGCGCTGCGCAAGAGCTTTGGAGATGTGTTTGGAGGGTGAAATATTTACTGTCCTGCCCATGAACTGACCGAAATCGCCAAATGGCGGCTCTGAGTCCTTAGTGCCAAGCCGTTTTTCATACGAATTTCGCTTTATCTTGGGGCGGACTGCTCAGTGCAGTTTGCATCTTTTTTTGCGTCTGCGGTAACGCAATCAGGAGCATTTCCGTATCCATTTGCAAGTCCATCTCAATCACTCATTGCAGACCCTGAATATTGGTCCATTCAAAGATTTACGCGCGATGTGCGCGCACTGCGCCCCACGGGGAAACGGAAATTGTGTACAGGGGGAAATTGATTTTTTGCGCATTTTCCCATTCGATCTGTGCGTAGATCGAGAATCTGAGGGGTAGCTTTATCCGCTCAGCGGACCCGCCTCGCCTATAAATTATGGGTCCTGTCCTTAAGCGATCAAACCCAATCGAATTACAAAGAACCAGTTCGTACAATTTCCACAAATGCCGACAAAACTGCGTCAGCGGCGACGGACGCGAGTATCATGCCCATCACACGGCTGATGATCGCCGCGCCCGAGTTGCCGATCAGGCGAATAATCGGTTCTGCAAGCAGCATGAAGAGATAGGCGATTGCAAGGACGCTGACCATGACTGCCGCTGTCATCACCTGGTCCACCAAGGCGAACTGATTGTTGTCTGTCAGAAGAACGATGGCGAGCATAGCGCCGGGTGATGCGAGGGAAGGAACCGCAAGCGGGAAGATCGCTGGTGAAGGCCGGACGTCGGCGCCCAATTCGGCGTCATCTTCAACCGAGCGTTTGTCCGACACCGGTTTGGGGTCCCCAAAAATCATGGTCAGCGCAAACAGGAACAGGACGATTCCGCCAGCAACTTGGAACGACAACAGGCTGATACCCAGGGCATCGATCAAAATCTGCCCAAAGATCAGAAAGAAAAGCAGGACACAAATGCTCACAATACTAGCAAGCAAAGCTGTCGCACGACGCGCTCCGGTTGCCATACCTGCCGTTACGGCGATGAACACAGGTATCGTGCCAATCGGATCAATAACCACCCACAGCGTAACGAAACGTTCCAGAAACTCCATACCGGGACATCACCACATTTGACGCACCCCGTCACCATCTATTTCCTGTTGCAATCTGTTGGCCGTATCGCTTGAGTAGTCTTTGTGGAAACGCCAAAAGCGCAGGACGGTCGTCTCACTTTGCCGCTTGGGTTTAAGGTCTTGACCTCGGCCACAATGGCCCGCGTCAAATTATCTCCGTCCAAATCAAAGTCGACCATTGAAGCGGAGAGGCTTGCGCACTAGAACCTTTGCTAATCGGAATGTGTGCGACAGCCGTCATCGGCCTCTGCATGCGCATAATAATATGACTAGCCAGGAGGCACCGCATGGCAGACGCAGCCATTCACGGACACGAACACAACGACGAGCGGGGCTTTTTCACTCGCTGGTTCATGTCCACGAACCACAAAGATATTGGTATTCTGTACCTGATCGTTTCGGCCGCAGTCGGCTTCATCTCGGTCACCTTCACGGTGTACATGCGGCTCGAACTCATGGATCCGGGTGTGCAGTACATGTGCTTGGAAGGCGCGCGCATGTTTGCAGACGCGTCAGCGGAATGTACACCCAATGGCCATCTGTGGAATGTGCTGATCACTGGCCACGGCATCCTGATGATGTTCTTTGTGGTTATTCCGGCGCTTTTCGGCGGTTTTGGCAACTATTTCATGCCGCTGCAGATCGGCGCACCGGATATGGCGTTCCCGCGGATGAACAACCTGTCGTTCTGGATGTACGTTGCTGGCACCACAATGGCCGTCTGTTCGGTCCTTGCACCGGGCGGTAATGACCAGCTCGGCTCGGGTGTTGGCTGGGTGCTTTATCCGCCGCTGTCGGTGCTTGAGGGCGGCATGTCGATGGATCTCGCTATCTTTGCGGTACACCTCTCGGGTGCCTCGTCGATCCTGGGCGCGATCAACATGATCACTACCTTCCTGAACATGCGCACACCGGGTATGACCCTGTTCAAGGTGCCGCTATTTTCATGGTCGATCTTCATCACCGCGTGGCTGATTCTTTTGTCCCTGCCCGTTCTTGCAGGTGCCATCACCATGTTGCTGATGGACCGGAACTTCGGATTCACCTTCTTTGACCCGGCCGGTGGCGGTGATCCGATCCTCTATCAGCACATCCTGTGGTTTTTCGGTCACCCCGAAGTCTACATCATCATCCTGCCCGGCTTTGGTATCATCAGCCACGTCATCGCCACGTTCAGCCACAAACCAGTTTTTGGCTACCTGCCCATGGTCTGGGCGCTGATCGCCATCGGCGCACTTGGCTTTGTTGTGTGGGCGCACCACATGTACACCGTTGGCATGACCCTAAACCAGCAAAGCTACTTCATGCTGGCCACGATGGTGATCGCCGTCCCCACCGGGGTGAAAGTGTTCAGTTGGATCGCCACCATGTGGGGCGGCTCGATTGAACTCAAAACACCAATGCTTTGGGCCTTCGGCTTTCTGTTTCTGTTCACCGTGGGCGGTGTAACCGGCATCGTACTGTCTCAGGCTGCCGTGGATCGCTATTACCATGACACCTACTACGTTGTGGCCCACTTCCACTATGTGATGAGCCTTGGTGCTGTGTTCGCAATCTTTGCAGGGGTCTATTTCTACCTGCCCAAGATGACCGGCCGTATGTACCCTGAATGGGCAGGCAAGCTGCACTTCTGGGCGATGTTTATTGGTGCTAACCTGACATTCTTCCCCCAGCACTTTCTGGGCCGTCAGGGCATGCCACGCCGGTACATCGATTATCCGGAAGCGTTTTCTTACTGGAACGTATGGTCGTCCTACGGCGCCTTCCTCAGCTTCGCCTCGTTTTTGTTCTTCTTCGGTATCATCGCTTACACCTTGCGCAGTGGGGCCAAGGTGACACAGAACAACCCATGGAATGAATATGCCGATACGCTGGAATGGACCCTGCCATGCCCACCGCCAGAGCACACATTCGAGATCCTGCCAAAGCAGGAAGAGTGGGACAACAAGCATTCGCACTAAGCGTTCGCTGAAAAAAGACACCCCAAAAGGCCTCGATTTCTATCGGGGCCTTTTTTGTTGGATCAAATGTCTCCGGGTGCAGTCAGACTACTGCGAACATGGAGTCCTCGAATGACAAGTCAAAGCCCTTCTCCGGCCTTTGAGCCAACCCCGGCATCCGATGCGAAGGGCGGATTGCTGCCATTCGCTGCGATGCGCACCAAGGTCTGCGGAGCGGTTCGGACATTGGGCGGACGCTGTTCAGAACTAACGAACAAGATCATTGTCAAAGTAACGCAACCAAATATCTGTTCTGGCTTTGTCTCGCTCTTCATAATCCCGGATTGCATTCTCAAGGTCGCCGAATGCAGGCGTTTCTTTTTCGCCGCCAATCTCGGTCAGCCGCATCGTGTACCATGCAGTTATCCCGCCCTCTGGAGCTTCGGCAAATCTGGGAAAGACCGGTTCTAGCTTCTGATCCGCCTTCCAGAGGTCAGGCAAGAGAGGTTCAAGCACGAGCGAGCGGGCGAGACCGACGATATCGACTGCACCACTGGCTACTGCGTCCATGGCTTGTGTGCGGGTCTTGAAACCGCCAGTCAGCATCAGCGGCTTGGTTGTCACTGCTCTTGCCCGCTTTGCGAATTCGAGAAAGTAAGGCCCGCCTCCCGCGCCATCTGAAGCAGATTTTGCTCCGGGGAAGTACGTCCCGCCGCTAATATCGATTAGGTCGACCGAAGACCGGTCTAGCGCAGCCACCACCTTGAGCGCGTCTTCCGCGCCCAACCCGTCCTCGAGTTGATCTGAAGAATTGAGTTTCACCGCAATGGGGAAATCCGGTCCGACCACAGCACGAGTTGCTTCTATGGTTTCAAGTAAAAGCCGCATGCGGTTGGCAATTGGCCCGCCGTAGTCGTCGCTGCGCTTGTTGAACAGGGGCGACAGAAACTGGCTAAGTAGAAAGCCATGCGCTGCGTGAACCTGCACACCGCCGAACCCAGACTGCTGAGCCAGTCGGGCTGTTTTTGCAAACTCGGAAGGGACCTGATGAACCTCATCTATGGTCAATTCCGAGCACCGCAAACCCGGTAAATCAAGAGAGCTTGGGCCTTTAGGGGCGCTGGTCGGCGCATATGCAAGCGCCCCTGCGTGACCAAGTTGCAGCCAGAGTTGAGTTCCGTTTTCGCCACCTTCCCGTGCAAGCGCCCGGAAACGATCAAAGTCGGACATTTCGTTTAGCACCAGATTGCCGGGCTTCTCGGCGTAGCAAGCTGAGCCCTGCACCTCTCCAATGATGGATACGGCCAATCCGCCCCCAGCCCAACGCTGATATAATCTGTTCTGTTCAGTTGTCGGATGGCCGGTGCCGTCCCCCAAGGAATCCGACATTGCCGATTTCGCAATCCGATTTTTCAGGGTTACGCCGCAGGGCAGCGTAAAGGGATCGAACAGATTTTGAAGTTGTTTCATTCAAAGACCATAGCCAGTGTTTCCTAACTTCAGAAACATCCACGAAAGTTCTAAGAACTGCAACAAGATGTGAAGGTCAGGCCCGAAGCTGCCATTCGCTGCGCCGTCCATGAAAGCCCGCTGTGGGCCGTTAACGACAGTTGAAGCGACTCCTACAAAGGTCCGCTCAGCAACCTTGATTGCCAGACAGAGAGTGCACGTTTTTTACCTCATTTGATCACCTCGCTGCCTTGACGCGTGCATAGGACCATGTGACCGTCAGACTTGCCTCTTCTCTAAAAAACAATGCCAAACCCAATAAAACCACATGCCATATAAATGGATCAAAACGGCACCTACTCCCGCCAAAGAACTGCATCTTTGGCCGCATCAATCGCTCGCCCCCAAAGGATTTGCCATCTTCATTGGGGCCACGTCCGTGATGCTGATGTTTCCGCTATTTCCTCTGATCGGTTCCGTGGTCCTTTGGGGTGTCCTGCCCTTTCTGATGCTCGCCGTCGCGGGTGTCTGGTTTGCGTTGGATCGCAGCCATCGCAATGCTCAGATCCTTGAAGTGCTGACCCTTTCACCTGACACAGCACGTTTGATCCGACACAATCCGCGTGGTTCGAATCAGGAATGGGAATGCAACATTTATTGGGTCAAAGCGCAGATGCATGACCTTGATGGGCCTGTACCCCATTACGTAACGCTGAAGGGGGCGGGGCGCGAAGTCGAGATCGGCGCGTTCTTGTCCGAGGAAGAACGAGTCGCGCTTTTTGACGAGCTTGTACTGGCGCTGCGGCAAAGTTGACGCTGTACATTGCTGATCCACCACTCTGACTTGACGTCTGGTTGGTGGAGGAGATCAAATGGAAAAACAGTCGCGCCCGGTCCATTGGGTGGATGCTTAATCGGGCCCTTGAGCCGAGGCCAAGCAGGCGCGCACCGCCAGCAATAGAAATTCAATGTTGAAGGGGAATCGCCGCGAAAAACCTCAGCTGCAAAGCCGCTCTTTGACCATTGGGCCGGCGCTGCCGAAATCCATTCGACCGGTGTATTTGGACTTCAGTATCGCCATCACTTTGCCCATGTCCCGAATTGAATCGGCACCGACTTCTTTGACTGCGGCGCCAACGGCTTTTGCGGTCTCCTCTGGGTTCATCTGTTCGGGTAGAAACTCTTCTATGACAACAACTTCCGCCCGCTCCCGTTCAGCCAGGTCCACCCGGCCGCCTTCTTCGTAAGCGCGCGCGCTTTCTACACGTTGCTTGGCCATTTTTCCCAAGATTGCTAATATGTCCTGATCAGACACACCGGCTTCGCTGCCGTCGCCCCCCGCACCGCGCAGGGCGATTTCTTTGTCTTTTATCGCTGCGTTGATCAGCCGCAATGTCGACAGCCGCGTTACCGCTTTGTCTTTCATCGCCTGCTTTAATGCCTCTGAAATGCCAGATCGCAAACCCATATGATGTCCCATCCCCATGGTCGCCTGAGGCTTGGACCTTAGCGAATAGAAACAAAATGAGCAACTGTCAGATGACTCATCTAACGCATTGATTCCATTGCAATGTGTAATTATGGCACGGCCTTGACCCAACGTACACGCTGATCTAGTTTCACATAAATTTCTCAAGTCATACAAGAAGAGTCGCGCCATGGCCCACACCCCCCAAGGGACCCCAACCGCCTGCCTTGCCCTAGCGGACGGCAGCCTGTTTTATGGCATTGGATTTGGGGCAACTGGCACCACCACTGCTGAACTGTGTTTCAACACGGCCATGACCGGTTATCAGGAAATCATGACCGATCCGTCTTATGCAGGGCAGGTTGTGACTTTTACCTTTCCCCACATCGGCAATGTTGGCGTCAATCCGGACGACGATGAAACTGCTGATCCGGTCGCAGCGGGCATGGTGGTCAAATGGCACCCAACCATCCCCAGCAACTGGCGGATGGCACAAGGACTGTCTGAATGGCTGGCCTCCCGTGGACGGATCGCAATTGGCGGCATAGACACACGTCGGCTGACTCGCACTATTCGGCAGCAAGGCGCGCCGCACGTCGCACTGCAGCATAATCCAGAAGGGGTTTTTGATACCGACGCGTTGGTCGCAGCAGCGCGCAGTTTTGCCGGACTGGAGGGCATGGATCTGGCCAAGGATGTCACGTGCGCCCAATCCTATCGCTGGGATGAGATGCGGTGGGCCTGGCCCGACGGCTACACCCGTCAGAGCGTTGCCAAACACAAGGTTGTCGCAATCGACTATGGGGCCAAGCGCAACATCCTGCGCTGTCTCGCAAGTGCGGGTTGTGACGTCACTGTGCTTCCGGCGACAGCCACTGCAGAGGATATTCTTGCGCATGAGCCCGACGGCCTGTTCCTCTCTAACGGCCCGGGTGATCCAGTGGCGACAGGCGCCTACGCAGTACCGATGATCCGCGACATGATGCAGCGTTCCACCCTACCGATTTTTGGTATCTGTCTCGGCCACCAAATGCTCGCGCTTGCGCTAGGTGCAAAAACCATAAAAATGAACCACGGCCATCACGGCGCCAACCATCCGGTCAAGGATCTCGACACTGGCAAAGTCGAGATTACGTCGATGAATCATGGTTTTGCGGTAGATGGTCAGACCCTGCCCGACGGCGTCGTGGAAACACACAAGTCGCTGTTTGACGGGTCAAATTGCGGTATCCGCGTGTCAGGTCGACCGATCTATTCAGTGCAATACCACCCGGAAGCAAGCCCCGGCCCACAGGATAGCTTTTATCTTTTTGAGCGTTTCTCGGCAGCTATGAGTGCTCGGGTAGTCGCCTGAGTCGCTGCACCAAGAATCCCTTGTTAACAGCATATTAAGACATTCTTAACCCTCATTTGGGCAGTCTCATTTTGCGCATTTCGCAAGGTGAATACTAATGAGTGACCCACGATTGAGGTTGGACGGTCCACGGTTCGTGCCCGGTTTGATTGAACGAACTGCGCGTCTGCCGCTGGGGCGTCATCTGGTCAATGCCGGCGTTATCTCAGCTTCTGATCTGATTCATGCTTTAAATCAGCAGCGCCAGGTCGAAGCGCCGTTGGGCGAAATTTTGATTGCTGAGGATCTGGTCGATCCGGAAACCGTTCTCGACGCACTGGCTCTGCAATACAACGCCCAGCGCATAGACCTGCGGGTCGACCCTCCGGATGAACGACTATCTACTCTCTTGCCGCCTGAATTCTGCGTACGTCATCAGATTGTTCCGTGGCAGCAATTGGGAGACGCGATATTGATCGCGACGTCACGACCCGATCAACTTGATCGCCTGCGCCCACACTTGCCTGATCTGATTGATGCGGTATTACCGGTGATCGCCTCAGAGGATAGTATCCTGTCTTATCTGGCAGAACACTCAGGAGCCAAATTGGCGTTGCGGGCCGAAAGCAAAGTCAAGGCCAGTCTCAGCAGCCGAAACTGGGGTCGTGGATCAATTGCCCGCAGCTTTTGGCTCCTAGGCGTGGCTTTGACTTTACTTGGCGCTCTGATCGTCACGCCCACGTGGACACTTTCAGTTCTTGTGCTGCTCGCAGCGGCGGCTCTATTGCTTTCAACAGGTATGAAAACGGCGGCCTTCGTTGCCCAGATTGCACCCAAGAGCCCCATAACTAAGGCAATGCACGTGGACGGCACTACTCCGGTGCGCCTGCCGCGCATTTCTATTATGGTGCCCCTGCTTCACGAAAAGGAGATCGCGCAGGCTCTGATTGCGCGCCTGTCGCGGCTCACGTACCCCAAGGCGCTGCTGGACGTTGTATTGGTGCTAGAGGAACGCGATGACGTGACGCGCAATACACTGGCACAGACCGACCTGCCGCCGTGGATGAAGGTAATCGAGGTACCTTATACCGCCGGCCTCACCACAAAACCGCGCGCGCTGAACTACGCATTGGATTTCTGCCGAGGCCGCATCATCGGCGTCTGGGATGCAGAAGACGCGCCTGATCCGGACCAACTCGAAACTGTTGCGCGCTGTTTTCACGCAGCCCCACCCGAGGTTGCATGCCTTCAGGGCATTCTGGATTACTACAATCCTCGCGCCAACTGGCTATCGCGCTGTTTTACCGTTGAGTATGCGACATGGTGGCGAATTATCATGCCCGGCATTGCGCGTCTTGGCTTTGTGATCCCGCTTGGCGGCACCACCCTGTTTTTTCGCCGCGAAGCCTTGGAAAAGGTGCAAGGCTGGGATGCCCACAACGTGACCGAAGATGCCGATCTGGGCTTCCGGCTGGCCCGTTTTGGGTACCGAACCGAACTCATACCAACTGTCACCTACGAAGAGGCCACCTGCCACCCTTGGGCCTGGATACGCCAACGCTCGCGCTGGCTCAAAGGCTTTATGGTAACCTATCTTGTACACATGCGCCGGCCGCACCAGCTGATGGCGGACCTCGGGCCGCGCAAGTTTTGGGGCTTCCAGATTTTCTTTCTCACCGCGATTTCGCAATTTGTTCTGGCGCCGATGCTCTGGTCGTTCTGGCTGGTCTTTTTGGGTCTTTCACACCCTCTGAGCTCCATTACAGGCGAAACGTTCGTCTTTGGACTGTCGGCGGCCTTTGTCCTGTGTGAGATGATCACCATCGGCGTTGGCCTAGTAGCTGTTTCAGGAAAACAACACCGCCACTTGATGGTTTGGGTGCCCACATTGCTGCTGTATTTTCCGCTGGGCGCAATAGCCAGCTACAAGGCCATTTATGAGCTGGCCGTTAAGCCGTTTTTCTGGGACAAGACCCAACACGGTCATTCCCTTGGGCAAACTCGCGGCGTCAGGTCGTCTTGCCTCGGCCCATCGCATCCTGTTTGAGTCGGGTTACGAACGCGACCGATATATGTTCCTTGAGCGCCGCATAAGCCGCATCTTCGTCATGCGCTGCGATGGCAGCCACGATGGCTTCGTGTTCGCTCAGCGCGATCTGACCGCGCCCCTCAACCGCAAGCGACGTCGTTGCCATAAGCGCCATTGAGCGATGCACCAAGTCCAACTGCTGCACCAAATAGCGGTTGTGTGACGCCAAGTGGATTTGAGTGTGAAATCGGCGATTTGCGCGGGCCAACGCCGCCGGATCATTGATCAGCGCCAGATCGTCCTCAACCATGTCGCGCAGCACCTGCACTTCTTCGGCAGTTGCGTGACGCGCAGCCAGACGAGCGGCAAGCCCTTCCAACTCGCGCCGCACCACATAAAGCTCAGCCATCTGGTTGTGATCCAGCGACGCAACGATCAGACTGCGCCCGTCGCGGGCCAACAGTGATTGAGTTTCAAGCCGCTGCAACGCCTCACGAATAGGCGTGCGAGAAACACCAAACTGCTCTGCCAGATCACTTTCAACCAATCTGTCGCCAGGTTTGTAGATGCCGACATCAATTGCTTCGAGGATCAGACTATAAGCATCTTTATTCGCGGTTTTCGATTGATCCATGACGTCGCTGTTCCCCTAGTATCTCGCAACTCTAACGAGGCCGCAGACCCACAACAAGCCTAGGCTCTTGCCCCGTGCGCGGCCTGCGCCTAGGGTCCGCCATATGGTGAAATCTGCCTTTTCTCATGTGCGACACTGGGTTTTCGATCTCGACAACACACTGTATCCGCCCAAGGTGCGTTTATTCGATCAGATCGAAGTACGTATGACTAAATATGTCATGGAAGCCTTAGGTGTTGATCACGCTGAAGCGGATCGTCTCCGCGTCAAATACTGGAACCAATATGGAACGACATTGGCCGGGCTGATGCGCGAACACGACGTGGACCCGACCCCCTATCTCACCGACGTGCATGATATTTCGATGGATAAACTGGAGCATGACCCGGACTTGGCCGGTCATATCGCCGCCCTTCCGGGTCGCCGGATTGTCTATACTAATGGATCGGCCCCCTATGCTCGGCGTGTCCTTGCCGCCCGGGGCCTGTCAAACTTGTTTGATGCCGTTTACGGAGTTGAACACGCTCAATTTCGCCCCAAACCAGAACGCGCTGCGTTCGAGGCAATCTTTGAGCGCGATGGGATCGAGCCTCGCACCGCCGCCATGTTCGAAGATGATATCCGCAATCTCGCAGCACCCCACGCGATGGGCATGCGCACAGTGCATGTCGCGCCTGAACGGCACGACGCCGACCACATTCACCATCACACTGATGATCTGACCGCCTTTCTCGGGTATCTGACGTAAATCCCCGGATTGCGACTGTATGTCGCTTTGCTTGCTGGTCTCTGCGGCTAGCTGATAGACTAAAAACGGAGACGTGTTTTGAGCGACCAGATCACCGATATTCTGATCTCAGGCGGCGGCATCGCTGGCCTGACAGCGGCTGCAGCTTTTGGAACTGCCGGTTTTGATGTCATCTGTGTCGACCCCGCACCCCCGATTACCGAACGGGACGTGGATGGGTCCGACATGCGCAGCACCGCATTTCTGCAACCCGCGCGCGCATTGCTGGAGACTGCCGGTTTGTGGGAGCAGCTTGCACCCCATGCGGCGCCTTTACAGGTCATGCGGATTGTCGATGCGGGCGGCGTTGATCCTGAACCCCGCCTGACCCGCGAGTTTAATGCGACCGATCTGTCGGATCTTCCTTTTGGCTGGAATCTCCCTAACTGGCTGTTACGCCGCGAAATGGTGGCGCGCCTTGCCGATTTGTCGAATGTCGACTTTCGCCCGGGCACCGCCACCAAAACCCTATTCACCCGACAAGGCGAGGCCCGCGTTGGGCTAAGTGATACAAGCCGCATTCGCGCAAAGCTTGTGATCGCTGCAGATGGCCGCGCTTCACCCATGCGCGAAGCCGCCGGGATCGAAGTTGAGACCAAACGCTATGGCCAAAAGGCGCTGGCCTTCGCCGTGACACATCCGATCCCGCATGAAAATGTGAGCACAGAGATTCATCGCACCGGCGGGCCGTTCACGTTAGTGCCTTTGCCCGACTACAAAGGATTACCATCCTCGGCCGTAGTGTGGATGGAAGAAGGCGCCAAGGCCAAAGCTTTGTTTGAGCTGCCCACCCCCGCGTTCGAGGCTCAAATGTCAGAACGCTCCTGCCATCTTTTTGGCCCTCTCAGCCTCGCCTCGCAACGCACCATCTGGCCGATTATCAGCCAGAAGGCACAGCGTCTGAACGGGCAAAGGCTGGCCTTGGTGGCTGAAGCAGCCCACGTTGTTCCCCCCATAGGCGCGCAAGGGCTGAACATGAGCCTCGGGGATATGCGCACCCTGCTCGATC